>NZ_JAMYRN010000008.1:0-320593 GCF_040321435.1 Mesorhizobium sp. M0410 | reverse complement strand
TCTGTCCGCATCCAAAGCTTGAATCATAACCCAGCCCCAGACGGAACCCATAGTCAGCCGATTTTCAAAACGGTCTCTGAGAAGCTGCTATACATCAATAGACATTACGATCCGAAAGCACCAGTACAGCGGTTGTCCAAATTATCTTAAGATCGAGCTGCACGCTCCAGGACTGTATGTACCAGAGGTCATGCTCTACGCGTTTTTCCATCCTCCACAGCTCCTTCGTTTCCCCTCGAAAGCCATTGATCTGAGCCCAGCCTGTCAAACCGGGTTTTACACGATGGCGATAAGCATAGCTCGCAATAATCGCACTATAGGTATCGTCATGAGCGAGGGCGTGGGGTCGCGGCCCCACGAGGGACATTTCCCCCCGAAGCACATTAAATAACTGCGGCAGCTCGTCGATATTTGACTGGCGCAATATTCGGCCAAGTCGGGTAACCCGCGCATCATTACGCTGAGCCTGGCGAATTTCCGCACCGTTCTCCTGCACGGTCATTGATCGGAACTTGTAAATATTGAATGGCTTACCACAAAAACCCCGCCGCGTCTGCCGAAACAGCACTGGGCGACCGCTCTCGAGCGCGATGGCACACGCGACTACGGCCATCAACGGAAACAGGAAGAGCAGTAGCAGTGATGCAAAGGCAATGTCGAATAACCGCTTCAGCAGGCGTTCGGCAGGCCTCAAAGGCGCGCGCTGGACTTCGAAGGCTCGCTGCCAGCCGGTGTGCAGCGGGCATCCGGCCAGAATCTTGTCTATGTAGGCATCGGCGAAAAGATAGATCGGCAGCGGGAGGCGGGACATTTCGTCCAGGATGCCTGCGATCAACTTCCGCTGATCCCAAGAGCAAAAGAGATAAACTGCCCCATACGGGTCACTACGGAACGCAGCCTGCGCAGCTGCGACGGCGGCTTGCACCGATCGTGCTGCGATCGTGCCATCATGGTTCTCGATGTTCGAAACACCGCAAACCGCGATGCCCTGTTGCCCGAGCTTGCCGATTATCCCCTTTTCCATTCCAGGACCGCCAGCGTAAAACAGATAAACTGTGCGCAGGACGAGCTTCTCGGCGGCCAGAAGCCGTTTCAGCACACGCGCTAGAACCACGTGGCCAGGCAGCAGGGTTGGGAATCCGACCGCAAACGCCAGCGTCAAGGAACCGCGGGAGAACGTCGACGTCGTCTTCGTGAGAAAGGCGAGCCAGAGAATTGAAAAGAAAACGAATAACCACCCGGTGAAGAGTGTTTTGATCACGCGGTGATCGTCCAGGATGCCACTGATCGTGTAGGCGCCTCTGGCCCCCATGAATGCGACAAGCAATAGGCCGGCGGTAACACTTAGATAAATCGTCTCCCAAATATCTGGCGGGCTCACGCCGACGTACCTATGATAGACGTCATTTGACGCAAGAAGTATCGTCTCTCCAAAGAGGAAATCAGCAGTTGCAAGAAACACGCAAACTGCTCCCACAGGAAGCCGTAGCGGTTCTACGCTCCGCTTCAAGAACGCACGCGACGCCTGGGTTGGTGCATGCCGCATGGAGACAAGCCCCCGAATCCTGTTGTATCCCTTCTCCTTCTTGGGGCATGGCACACGCCGTCCCATAGAAGGGGGTTATCCCAACGGCTTTCAGTCGATCACATTTGATTTAAACTCTCTCAGAGACAGGGTCGCTGTTACCCCGGGCACATAGGAGTGCCTATTTTATGCTATCCTAATATGGTAACACTTCTGTCTGAGCGCTCTTGCGCGAGAACGGCCCGAAATCGGGCTCGTTCTAAGAGGTAGTCAAGGCAACGCTTTAGGGGACCGGGGCGCTTTACCCTATCAGGGGGGCAGGAGCCATGGCAGATTGCGGCGCTGAGGTCCGGGTCAAACAGCTCGATAAAATACGCTTATTTCAGCAATTTGACCCAGGTATTCTTAGTGAACTGGCGAAAGTGGCCATTCTACGAAGGGTTCCGAAGAATAAAGTCTTAACTCGCCTTGGCGACGTGCCAATTTATATTTACTACATAATTCAAGGAAAAATTCGGCTTAGTGCTCCCATCTCGGATGGACGTGAATTCATCTTTGCAGATCTTGGTCCAGGTGACACTTTCGACCTGACTAGGTTGTTCATCACGCGAAGAAGTAACATGAATGCTGAGTCAGTTGCGGACAGCGACTTGCTGCAAATCGAAGTAGCTTTCATGGTTAGGGTCTTCGACAAACACCCCGATCTCGCATTAAAGGTGATCCCGTACTTGTGCGAAGCAACCCACGACGCGCAGGAGCGAGTGATCCAAAGTGCGGCCAGTGCCCTATCCACTCGATTGGCGAGCACGCTCTTGCGATTGACAGAGAGGCCGCACAGCACGACTACCGTGGATAGAGCTCTGAGTATCCACATTTCGCAGACCGACCTCGCGGCAATGGTCCCGGCTTCTCGAGCGAAAGTGAATCGTTGCCTGAGAGAATGGGAACGGCGGTATATGACCCGATACGACCACGGCTCGCTGACGATCCTCAATCGCGCCGCGTTAGAGTCTGTTGCTCTTGGCGAGATCGCCTTTGATCGTTCAATGATGCATATCCCACGTGCTCGAGCATCTCCGTGGCATGCTCCGGGGAGACAATGAAACCGGAAGTGGTGCCGGTCGTCCTCGCATCCCTCGGTAAAGTCCTTCTCGTCGGCGTCGTAAGTCGCCGCACCGGACATATGCGCCTTCTCACCGGCGTCAGCGCCAATGAGACAGAATTGGGTTAATTGAGAGCGCAGGGTTTCTGAGTCATCGGAGCCTTTCAAAGGCGCAGAAGGTTTTCGCGCATGGATTCCGTCGGCCAGTCGCGCATGGGCCGGCTGCACGGGGGCCGTCGCGACAAACTCGAAATCAGCCCGAACCCTGAGGGCCGGCCGTCGGCCTAGCGCGGTGGCGCCGGCACCGCCCTGGTCGGCGACGCGGCGACAATGGCGGAGCGGATCGACGAATACCGCGCATTGGGATCGATACCTTCATCCTGCCCGACTATCCGCATCTGGAGGAAGCCTATCGCTTCGGCGAACTGGTGCTGCCGCTTTTGCCGCTCGATCACGAGGTTTCGACGCGGCCAACGGCCGTGAACATGGGGCCGTTCGGCGAGACGTGGCTGGCGACCATCGGCCGTCGGCGCTGCGCGCGAGCCAGTCTTGGGCGTGCGTCGTCTGCTTCCAAGCGTCGTGATGAGGGGAGCGGGCCTTAAGACTACCGGTAACAAGATGCGGCTCAGTTTTTTCAGATCACTACGATCAGTGAATGTCGGTATCGGTGGTTGCGCGTCCCTGATTTGAACCTGCGCCGGCCAAGAGCCGATAACTATCAGGCAGCACGTTTGATGGTCCTCTTGCTCAGCTTTACGACGAAAGCGTTCCCCTTCTTTATGGATGGCTACCGTTTTCCGGCATGTAGTTCCAAGTGGGGCCGCCAGACGGGTACGCAGGGGTAATCCTGCGTGATCAAGATAGGTCGAGATGAATGTGCACCAGCCTCACGGTTGATCGCGACATTCGCGAACCCGTCTGCTCGCAATCGCATTGCGCGTGTCTGCTTTCCGGTGCAGGGCCAATGTTCGTACAGGCGTAATCCCGCCGTGTACATGTCTTTTCAAGATGCCGCCGCCGAATCTAGGGTGAGGGCTTTGCAGGCCTAGGGGAGGGCAGGGCGCTACGCTAACTTATACCAACGGCCCTCATAAATGACCTGAATGTGCCCACTTCCGCATTCCGATTGAGGTGATTGCGTCGGGCTTTGCGGCAAGCCTTTTCCATGCGTCGCAGGCAGCGTCGATGATGTCGCCATATGTGTCGAAGACGCGGTTGGAGAGGAAGTTGGCGCGCAGATATTGCCAGACCTGCTCGACCAGATTGAGCTCCGGAGAGCGCGATGGCAGCAGGATCGGCGTGATGTTTTTTGGCCAGACGAGATTGCCGGTGGTGTGCCATCCGGCTCGGTCCAGCAGCAGCACGGCGTGAGCGACATCGCGGTGGAGAGAATGCCAGACCGCTCGTTGTCGGATTTGTTCAAGAGCTCGCGCGCCGTTGAGGCGACGACGGGATGCGGGCCGATCTCTCCGAGATGCGGCGTCGTCATCATCGCTGCCAGAGTGGTCTCGATCGGCCGCTTTGGGTCTGACAGGAATCCCGCGACGCCGGCCAGCGTCTTGTCGGGCTCGGAGTAGAGTACGTGCAGGATCGCCCCGACGAGCAGTGAGTGGCTGGTCTTCTCCCGGTGATTGCGCTTTTCGAGCGAGCCTTCGGGATCGACCAGCACGTCGGCGACATTCTGGACGTCACGCACCTCCCACTCGCCGCGGCGCACTTCGAGAAGCGGGTTGTAGGCGGAGGACTTCCTGTTCGTGGAATCGAACAGCAGCACCCGCCCGTGCCTGGCGTGCCTGGCGCGAAAGCCTGCAGCGAGCTGCCAGTTCTCACCCTTGATATCGTGCACGATGGCCGAGCCCGACCTGGTGAGAAGCGATGGCACGACGAGGCCGACGCCTTTGCCGCTTCTCGTCGGCGCGAAGCACAGAACATGTTCCGGCCCGTCGTGACGGAGATAATCGCGATCGAACATGCCGAGTACCACGCCGTCAGCCCGAGCAGACCGGCGGACTTGACCTCATTCGGTTTCGCCCAGCGCGCCGATCCGTATGTCTCGACGTTCTTCGCCTCGCGCGCCCGCCAGACCGAGATGCCGATCGCCACGGCGATGGAGATGAAGCCGCCAGAGGCGGCGATGAATGCGCCCTCGACGAAGATCGGTGGCGCATAGGTGGCAAAGGTCCTCAGCGGTTCAAATCGGGACTAGCCCTTGCGAGCCGTCGCCAACTAGGGTCAGGACCCATTAATTTGTTGAGTTGATCTCTGTTGGGTGATTCAAGGTGGCAGGAGGTGCCGCCTTGAGTGATTTGCTGATGTTGACGCCGGAGCAGATGCGCCGGATCGAGCCCTATTTTCCTTTGTCGCATGGTGTGCCGCGTGTAGATGACCGCCGGGTGCTGAGCGGCATCCTGTTCGTGATCCGCAATGGTCTTCGCTGGCGAGATGTCCCTTCCGACTACGGTCCGCACAAGACTATCTACAACCGCTTCATCCGCTGGAGTCGGCTGGGTGTGTTCAACCGCATCCTGGCGGAACTGGCCGCGCAGGGCGGCGAAACGGACAATCTGATGATCGATGCCACCCATCTCAAAGCGCATCGCACTGCCGCCAGCCTCCTTAAAAAGGGGCTCTATCCCGATGTATCGGACGCAGCCGAGGCGGACTGACCACCAAGCTGCAAGTGGTCTGTGACGGCAAGGGACGTCCGCGGCTGCTGCATCTGAGCGAAGGGCAGGCCAATGATCACAAGACTGCTGCGGCAGTGATCGAGGATTTGCCCGCCGCCAAATCCCTGCTCGCCGATCGGGCCTACAGTTCAGCGGCCTTCCGCCAGGCGCTCGTCGAGCGCGGTATCACGCCATGCATCCCACCCCATGCCAAGCATCGTGTTCAGCACAGCTACGATCCTGTCCTATACCGACAACGCCACAGGATCGAGAACATGTTCGCACGCCTCAAAGACTGGCGACGCATCCACACCAGATACGACCGATGTGCTCACACCTTCCTGTCGGCGATCGCCTTCGCTGCAGCCTTCATCCTCTGGATCAATGAGTCCTGACCCTAGCGGGGCTCCTTCCACCTCGGCAGGTCATTTCAGGTCGCGACAGCCTAACGCGGAACGCGCACGCAAGTGCAGTTCTCTCGGTGGCTGCTCTCCACAAGTACCCTACAGATTCGGCCGCGGGCGGGGATCGTTTCCGTGCGTGTCTTGCGCATTCAGCGTGGTTAAGACACGGTGGCAGCGGGGACGGCGGTGGTACGACCTGCTGTAGTGAGGGAATAGATGAACAAGCCCCGCATTTTCCTTGGCTCGTCGGGAGCGCAGATGAAGCTGGTGCAGGCGCTTACGCGCGGCCTCGAAGACGTCGCGCATGTCGATCCCTGGACGACATCCTTCAATCCAGGCACGACCACGCTGACCCGTCTCCTCGAGCTTACGCGTGAAGTGGACTTCGCGGCGTTCGTGTTCGCCCGCGACGACTGGACGACGGCCAGCCTGCACGCTTCCCCTTCCGCTGGTTCCGGCCAGGCTTCTCCGCGCGACCATGTCGTCTTCGAAGCCGGTCTTTCAGCAGCGTCCTCGGCTCGCGCCGAACCTTCATACTGCATGCGAGGGGTTCGAAGCTTCCGACCGATCTCCTCGGATTGACGTGCGTACGATACGGCGAAGCGACAAAGGCTGCCGAGATGAGGACCATCAACCAGAAGCTTCGAAAGGCGATCGAGAGCGAGGGCCGCGTCGCACGCATTGAGAGCCTGTGGTGGCAATTCTCCCTCTCGGCGCGCGGGCCCGCGGGAGCCTTCCGCCGTAGGCCTCCTGCGCATCTCGCGAGCCCTCGACAGTACGCTGGAGCTGCGTGGCCGCTCATGGCTGGAGGACGGCACTCTGTCCGCCAGATACTGGAGCGAAGCCCTGAAGGAGAGGAAGGAGCCTGCCGGCGTATTCTACTACTGGAACCGAGAACGGCCCCGCGACCCTAGCGCACCGCAATTGTGCGGTAGGGGAGAGATCCTGCTGGAGTGCGTCGATCGCGCCGCCGGGTATTTTACGACCCGTTCGGACGGCCCCGAGGGCGTGAACGCGCGGACATCCGGTGTCTACCTGGGCGCCGATCCGGCGGATTGGCCATCCTGGACGGAAACGACGATCGCCAGCGCGCGGAGTTGATCGCAGAGCGGCTGGCGCGCTGGAAGTCGATCGCGAACGCCTGAAATCAGGCGTTCGGCATCTCCTTCGCCCACCACGGGAAAAGCCACCAGCGGCCTTGCCGGAGCTTATGGGCGCTGTTCTCGCTAGCTGTCACGAACGGGCACTGGATCAGTCGGAGCGACGTTGTAGGAATAACATCACACGATATCCCTGCTGCCAAAGACATCCAACACAGTTTATGACGCAGTAGAACTAGAGCAGCGCTCGAAAAAGTGGTCACCGGTTTTTCGAACAAAGCGATGCGCAAACAAGAAGCTACAGCGGTGCGCGGTGATCTCGTTCACGGTACACGACTCAGGCGTGTTTTGAGACCGTAATCGATCGTCGGGGTGCTTTTGCGAGCCATGCATGGGCAGCTGCTTTGGGGCTGTTGAGTATCCAGTTCCTCAGCGCGTCGAGACCGATACGGAACCACGACTTCTCCCGTCTACCGTGGCTTTTGCGCGGTATGGCCTTTATGCCCATGGGTCTGGGTGGCGCATCGATAGGCCCATGTGATGGCGAGCATGACGACGACGACGACGATGAGGCTTGCGAACTTCTCGGGATTGGTGATGTGGGTGTCCTCGAGATTGAGGCCTCGTGTCTTGGTATCACCGAACAGGCATTCGATACCCCACCGCTTTCGGTAGTCGTTGAGGGCCTGCTTCGGATCGGGCGATTGGTGGCCACGATCAGCCATTCGCCGTTGCCAAGGCGTTTGGCGGCAAGACGAAGAGGCTCGCGCGTGGCGCCTACTGTGCCGTTGATGTACCCGACGAGGGTTGCGCATCAGGCCCGCCTGCGCCGCAAGAGCGTGGCGAGCGACCATGAGCGACCGTCCTCGAGGGTGACGGTCATGTCGACCTTCACCCGGATGGCAAAGGGGATATTGTTTTCGTTGGGGAAATCCATCCATTCGGCGCCGATGAACTCACGATCGGCGAGCAGGTAGCGGATGGAGGCAGCAGGAAACAGGCTAAGATAACGGCGCATCAGTGCGATGCGGTGACCCGTGTCGGAGTTGCCCTGATGCGGTAGTAAGGCAAACAGCAGCGGCACCCGGAAGCGCCTTGTGACGATCGCCAGCATCAGGATGTTGATGTCGCGCGATCCGAGCTTCCAGCTGGTTGCGATCGAGCGCCAGATACTTTCGTCGCTCCAGGTTGAGCATGTACACTACGAGCCGCGCCGCCACGGCTTGGTCGAGCCGGACGAACTGGAAGAACCGCTGTAGCCGCCGATATTTCGAGGCATGGCACACCGGGCCGCACAGATGCACGGCCAGATGCGAAAGGTTGACGCTGCGCGACTGGGCAAGCCCGGCGATCAGCACTGCAAGCGTCACAAGCCGGCTCTTGCTCAATGCAAAGTGCCAATCTAACGTCTCGATGAGAGCGGAATGAATCAGTGGCATGGGCGAAGATCCTTTTGCTGAGGAATCTTCAATCCAAACACATCATCCCGTTCTCACCCTGACTGTCGTGTACCGTGAGATCTCGTTTTCACGCGCACCGCTGTAGGCGCCGGATCAGATCACGAAAAAATCGTCGGCCAGCAGCGTCGGCCTGTTCGTCAGCGTCGCGAGCTGTGTCACGCCGCCTGCGACGTTTCCGTTGGAATCGTAAAACAACGCACCCGTAGCCTTGTCATAGACGATGTGGTCGTCGGCGTCGCGCGCGCTAGTTCCAGCGAAGAAATACCTTGGCTCGAGGGCTCCGGTGGCTCCCAGCTCCTGCATTACCGCATTCTGGAGCCTGAATGTATCGGCCGTATGGTTGAAATCAGTGATGATGTCGCGGTTTGCCACTGAGAGCGGCGCGCTGAAAACGAAGGAATCGTTGCCGCCGCCACCAGTAAGCTGGTCAATGCCCAGACCGCCCGTTAGTGCATCGTTGCCACCCCGCCCAAGCACGGAATCATTGCCTCGGCCGCCGTCCAGGTTGTTGCCGCTGTCGTTGCCGTCGAGCACGTTGTCGAGGGAATTTCCCGTGGCTCCGACGTTGGCGTTTCCGGTCAGATGCAGATTTTCTACCAGCCGGCGATCGACCGCCAGTGAGTACGTGACCAAGCTGAAAATCTGGTCGAGGCCCGCTTCGTCGATGACGTTGTCCAGTACATTGTCCACATAATAGGTATCGTTGCCGGCACCGCCATTCAACAGGTCGGCCCCGGTCCCGCCATCGAGCCGGTCCGCGCCATCATAGCTAGATAACCGGTTGTTCCCATTGTTCCCGGTCAGCTCGTTGTCGGAAGAATTGCCTTGGGCGTTGATGTTGGCGACGCCCGTGAGAGTCATATTTTCGACATGGCTGGGCAGTGAATAGGTGATCGAGCTGAATACCCGGTCGTTGCCCGCCGCGTCGCCCTCGACCACGCGGTCGAGCGCATTGTCAACATAGTAGGTATCGTTGCCTGCGCCGCCCTCCATCTTGTCGATTCCGACCCCGCCGGATAGCAGGTTCCTGCCGGCGTTGCCGACCAGCGTGTTGTCGAGTTCGTTACCCATCGCGTCGATGTCGGCAACGCCGGTGAGCGTGAGCTGCTCTATTTGCCGGCCGGACAGCGAATACGATATCAGGCTGGAGACCAGATCGATTCCGGCGCCCTCAGCCTCAATGACTACGTCGAATGCGTTATCGACGCGGTAGGTATCGTTGCCCAGACCGCCGGACATTCTGTCAGCACCACCTCTGCCGTCCAGAACGTCATCAAAATTGCCGCCCTTCAGGATATCCGCCGCACCCGTCCCGGTCAGGTGCTGCTCCATCACGTTCGGCGCGGCATAGGCGCGGACGTAGTCGACGACCATCTTGTACGTGCCGGACGCCTGCTCGACCTCTTTGGGATTCATGGCCAGCGAGACCACCATATAAAGTGGCGTGCGGAAGAACTCGCTCATTGGAAAGCGGCTCAACTCTTGGCCGTCATAGTAGACGGTGATCCAGTCCGTCGTGATCCTCGCGCCATAGGTGTGAAACGCCCCGTCGAACATCGAATCGGCCAGGCGCGTATAGTCGCCCCGAGCGTAACTTTCCGAAGTGCGCAAGTGCACCGCCCGGTGATGACCATCAGGATCGCCGCCATACGCTTCAACGATATCGACCTCAGGACGCGGTACGGAGGTATCCTGCGGCAGCATCCAGAAGGCCGGCCAGGCTCCCGCCCCGCCGTGGAAGGCGGCGCGCATCTCGAAATACCCGTTCACTTGCGCGAAACCCTGGCCGGCGCTGTTAACCGTTTGCATCGTTCCCGACTGCCAGACGCCGCCCGCCTGCTTCATCGTAATGGTCAGCTTCCCGTCAGAGACAGAGAACGGATTCGTTGCCCCCACCGGCGACATGAACGTGGCGGCCCCGTAGGGGGAGTGTACCGGCGCGAACCACTTGCCGGTGCCGTTGTTCGGCACGACATCAAGCGTGTTGAACTCGTCAGAAAAGGAGAGCTTGAACCCCGAGAGGTTCAGTTTCGATCCCTTGTACTGTCCGGTCCAATCGCCAGGAAGATCCGTCGCAGCCATTGATGGGCACCTCGTTCTCTCAACATTCTTGCGGCTAACCCCACCAAGGCCTAATCGTGTAGTGGACACCCATTCCGTCGCAATGCGGCCAGTACGGTTATCCCCAACATTTCACGAGAAATTTGGGAGATGTCGCAAATCGGTTGACGTAGCCGGCACACGATACTGCGTATCCTCCGATACCGTGACGCCTGGCTCGAACGCGCCGCAACCAGCCGCTCCTTCACCGCCCGCGACCAGCGCCGCCGGCGCTGCACCAAGGTGATCACTTCCACGCGCGGAATCGTCATAGGACTCCTCCCAGGATTATTCCCCGGACTTGCAATGTTCGTCCCAAGGCGACAAGGCGGCCTTCACCGTAGGCTTGTACGCCGGCGGAGGCGGCCTTCAGTCGGAGTTTCAAGAGGCTCACGGGCGTCTCGCCAGCGGGGTGGCGCGACGGTCGGCGCAGATGGATGACCGAACGTCCGTTTTCTCAATCCGATTCGGACCTGCAATCTCGCCTCCGGAATGACCATTAGGGGTGTGCGCCGTGACAAGGCGGCACTTTCCAGTGGGTGCAAGCCCCACCCGGCAACCGCTCCAGCCGGAAGCAATCGGAGCAGTCATGGAGGTGACGAAATGGCTGAAGCCGTCGATTAGCGGGTCACGAATTGGTGACCGCGCGAGTGTGCAGGCCGCAACGTGAGTGAACGCTGAGCAAGCCTCGAAAAGGTCGATGTGCAGGCCGACCCGACAGCCCTTTCGGGGAAGGCTGATACGGATGGGTGAATTTGAGCGACGTTTGAGCCCATCTGCTGCACCGGGGTAGTGGCGGCAGCATGTACACAAGGAAAGTGCACGCAACACGGGAAGCCCCAGGACGTGGTCAGGGATGACCAACCGGATGCCCGCGAGGGACAGGCCGGGCGCCCTGGGGTGGCGGAGAGGTTCGTAGTACCGCTGAAGCCGGGTAACGCCGGTGGAGGGAAGGCACCTCAGTTCAAGACGAACGCAATAAGCGGAGAGGGACCTGGCGATTGGGCAACCTATCAACTCCGAAAAGTGTTCAGGAACTTTCAGACGGCGTCACATGCGAAAGCGAAGGCAGAAGCCGGTTATCGTTTCTATGCCCTGTACAACAAGATCAGCCGCGAGGATATTCTGGCGTACGCCTATGCCCAGTGCCGCTCCAACAAGGGCGCGCCGGGCGCAGATGGTCGGGACTTTGCGGACATCGAAGCCTATGGGGTCGAACGGTGGCTCGGTGAACTGGCGCTTGCACTCAGGCAGGAGACTTACCGGCCGGAAGCGGCTGAACCGGATGCTGCGCGGATGGGCCAACCCTCCCCAGGGACACGCCGAAGGGGACTCTACTCCCTCCCTGACCGACATCAATGCCATGTATGAATCGTACATTGGTACGGTGCTGGGCCGCAACTGTCAGGAATGTTTGGCTAGAGTTTCTGAGCCGGTGATCGGATATATTGGCTCGCGCGAGGACCTCCCATGCCCTCTCGACCCTATAGAGCGCTCCTCGATCCGCCTTTCGTCCCACAACCTGGGTCGGTCGTCCCGACGTACACCGGAGGGTTGAACCAATGGAGAGCGCCATGCCGCTATTCGCGAAGGTCGAACGCGACGAACAGGCCAAAGGCTGGGGCAAAATCGACAATAAGCCCCACCAGATCGCAGTCAGTTTCCGCCAGATGTGGCCCGTCTCGACGCACCGCTGCGATAGTCTCTTTGACGGAAATGATTTGGCCGCGCCGGTCTTCTAAAATCAGCTCTTCAACAAGCTCATTGGCAGTCACTTTGTTGGGTCGGCAGTTCGTCCGAACGTTCATCCAAGGCCTCCACCTCAGCGAATACCCAAGGGAACATTGATGATCCTCTGTCGGGAAAAATCAAGGGGAATGTTTGTAGGAATTTTCTAAGAGGGGATCAGAGAAACCAGCACGGAGCGAGCCTCTGTTTAACGCTTAGCCAGCCCGCTAGGCACCTTCTTCGGTCGGCCCCTGTTTGGCCCGATCAATAGCCGCGAGTAATGACGCTAGGGTCGGCGGCAGTTCTGGTTCGACTTCTAGCCTTAACAGCTTGTGCATGTGACGACGATTGTCTTCAGAACGGATCAGTTTCCGAACTGCTTTGGAGACGGACTGATAATCTTCTTTGTTTCTCTTTGTCATGTTCGGGGCGTCCCTTCCCAGTCAGCCGCAACTCGCGTAGGCGCGGATGAGGGAACGATGTAGGCCCTCGCGGGTTTAGAGCTCGCAGCGGTCGATTCTTCGTGGATGTGCAGCCGCTGTGGGGGGTCCGTCGCCTCTCCCTCACCGCGGCGGGCTCCTTTCGCGAAGGCGGTGTTGGTCAGAGACACATAGAACCTCATACCGCAATCCAATTTAGCTAGTTGTCCTTGGGGGGAGTAACGTCCCCTCCTCTTTTGCAGCAGCCAGGAATGCCTTGCGGGCCTCCTCAGGTTCCATCTCGTCGAAAATCACTGCGATGCAAACGCGCACCGCGAGGTCCCACCAAGGGCCACGGATGGTCCACTTCATCAGCTCCTCGCCGGCTGCCTCGGCATTGTTGACGTTGCGGATGATCCCGGGACGCTCGGTCTTGACGGGGACCGGAGGGTTGAACCAGTGGGGGGCCATGAAGGGACCTCAGGGCGGCTAGCGGGTTTCGTCTCTACCAACCGGCTCAGCGATGAGGACGGTTAACCGTTTGTTAGGCATGTCTGAGTCCGTGACGGGCTGTTTCCACACGTTCATCGACGGTTGTCCGAGCGGTCGGTACGAAGCCGGTATACGCTTGCCGCGGCATGCCGAATCGACGGCTAACAGTCCTTGGGCCGAAGTCGGGCGCGGTTTTCCCTGACCCCAGTCGCGCCGCCATGCGCGGTATCTAGTTTTCGCACATGGCGGACAGTTGGGTCAGCCGTAAACCTGCTTCGGAACGGCCTTGCTCATATCCAAAGCTGGTAGCGGGAATGGTTCGACTTGTCCTCCGGTCTTGTCCAGATACTGCATCAAGGCCGTCACGAGATGGTAGAAAATGCTCGCGGGGACCTCAGTCGCCAGTGACCTTCCGCGCTCGTCAATCCTGTCGACCCACAAGCCAAGCGGTGCGGGATCGATATGCCATTTGAAGAGGCGGGCGACACGAGCTTCGATCTCTGGTTTCAGATCGGGCCCGCCAATTCCGTCCAGGGCGATGGACGCCTTGATGGCTTCGCATTGCGGCCAGCTGCGGGAGAGCCGGTCGAAGGGCATTCCCTGCCGCGACACGGCTGCATAAGCCAGCCCCGTGGCCCGGTTCAATCCGCTGGCGATCGCCGACGAATAGAGCTTCCTTGCGTACGCTGCCAAGTCTCTCTGCCCGCTCGCCCGCGCGAAATCGACGAGGAGCGAGGCCCATTCGAAATGGTGCCCTGGTTCGGTCCACTGTCCCTCGTTTCCCGGCAACGGTAGCCACTCGACATCGAAATGTTCCCCAAGCGTCCAGCTCTCCTGGTCGAAGAAATGGCACCGAAAGAGATCGACGATGCGTGCCGCCCGACGGAGATATGCACGGTCGCCGGTGACCCCATGCCAAGCAAGGAAGGATTCCAGCATGTGCATATGCGGGTTCGAGAACCGCACCCCGTCCCGGCCGGGGGTCTCGAGGAAGCCGTTCAGGCTGACGTCCTCGAGATGGGTGTCGATGAAATGGAACGTCTCTTGTGCCAGCTGCAGGGAATCCTGATGGCCGCATCGGTGAGCATGGGCAAGCGCCAGGAGCACGCAGGAATGGTCGTAGGCGTCCTCCGTCGGGTCAGCCACGCTGCCGTCGGAATTAAGGGTGCGCACCCAGCCACCGCGATCGGTGCGGCCGTGTCTGGCGATGAACTCGATGCCATGGTCGATGAGCTTGTCGGCCGGACCGACCCAGCCGCGTTCTTTGGCCACCGCGAACGCGTAAATCTGGCGAGCCATCGTGCGCATGCGCTTGGGTTTGCCCAGCGGCCTTGCATCGAAACCGAGAGCCTCGTGGAAGCCGCCATACACATCGTCGACACCTGCAGTGGACCACAGCGGCAGGGTTTCGTTGAAGAGCCAGTGCTCGACGCGCTTGCGCCATGACCCGCTGATGATGACCCGGTCTTCCGACGCCGTGAACTTCGTCTCGAGTCGTCCGCTCTTCTCGAGTTGTTCGACGACTTTCTTGACATTCTGGCTGTGGCTGACAGGAGCGACGAAAACCGCGTCCGGTGTCGTCACCACCGCCACATTTTTCATTCCGATGACTGTCAGCAGTCTGCCCTGGCTCCGGAGATAGGAGTTGCCGCAATCCAGGGCGACAACGTCGCCGATTACGACATTGCCGTCGCGGTCCGTCGGGCTGGCTTCCAGCAGCGATTGCCACGATCCAAGGTCGTTCCAGCGGAAGGAAGCCGTGACCATCGCAATACCGCGTGCATGCTCCATGACTGCGTAGTCGATCGACGTCGATGGGACAGCCGAATAGAAGCCCTGGGGCAGGTAGATGCCCGAGACGTCGGTCCGTGCAGTTTTATAGGCCCGTTCCGCGGTGTCCCAGATGTCCGGCCGGAAGTCGAGAAATGCCTTCCGCATCGTGTCGGCACGAAACAGGAAGATGCCGGCGTTCCAGTAGAATCTTCCCGAAGACACATATTTGCGGGCCGTCTCGGCATTGGGCTTTTCGACAAAGTGCAAAACGGAAACGGCGGCCCCGCCGTCACTATTTGCCGTAACCTCGATGTAGCCGTACCCGGTTTCGGGATGCGTCGGCCTGATGCCGAAAATGACAATGCTTCCTGAATCGGCGGCGGGTATGCCCGCCTCGACGGTTTCCCAGAATTGCGTTTCGGTCGATATCTGATGGTCGGAGGGGACCACGAGCACAAGCGCGTCACCGCCATATTCGGAGATCGTCTGCAAAGTGGCTATGACCGCCGCCGCGGCGGTATTGCGGCCGACCGGTTCGAAAATCGGTCTGCCGCCATTCAGGCCGAGCGGACCGATGTCCGAGATAACACGGTCGGCATGCCGCTCGGAAGCTATCAGGTAGATCGGCGTCTCGCCGTCCTTCCGCGCCTTGAGGCGCCGGACAGTCTTCGCAAGCATGGAGCCGTCGCCCGAAAGGTCGTGGAATTGCTTGGGATTGTCTTCGCGCGAGAGCGGCCACAGCCGTGAGCCGACGCCCCCGCTCATGACAAAACTTACGATCCGCTCCGGCATGGTCCAGTCCCTCTCAGAATGTCTGGTTGTAGGCTCCGACCTCTGGATTGCGGCGCCGCTCGGCATCGAGAGCCCCGAACATCTCGCGACGTCGCGCCGGAGACCAGCACCATCTTGCTCCGCCCTGGCGCGGAACAGCCCTAGCACGCTGCCGGGCGCAGGCCCCCTCATGAATTCGAGTAGTCCTAACACGCTGGTTCGCGCCCCCTCATCCAATGGGAGCATCCATGCCGATGGCCGAAATGATGACGCGTCCAGGCGTGGTAGTGTATTCCTGAAGCTGCACTCTGCTCGGGCGCCGACGACAAGGATGCGTTGCAAGATGCCGCGGCCCGCGGGTTCCTTGTCCGCGAGAATGTCGGCGAAAGGTGTTTCTGACGCTTGGCTCGCCTTCTCGAAGGCATTCAAGGAAATCCAACGGCATCCGCGGAACTCCGCCCCCCGTGCGAAGAAGGATGACGGACTGTGCGCCGTTCGCACTGGAGGCGATCGAAAACGGCGAGACCCCGAACGTATGTGCGCGAAGATCGATACCTCACGCGGAATGTAGCGATCAACCGCGGACGGCGAGTCTCGTTGGAACCGCAATATCATTTGTCGACAGATCGAGAACGAGGCCTGCCGCGCATTCTCTCCTCCCATAGGGCGTAGGCCCATACGCCCATTGGCGGCGTTTACCTTTCCTGGCGCAGGGGTAGCCTTTTGCGGCACTCTGGGAACGCCGGGCCTTCGCTTTCATGAAAACATCGGCCGAATGCCATGGACCGCTTGCGTCGAGACGGCGTGCGCGCAGGATTTTTCCGCACGCGTGCTGGAGAACGTGATTGGATCGCATATCCCCCCACCAATGGGCCTCGACAACTGACTTGCAGCCTTCCGCTAGTCAGGAGTTTATCAGCCTCGCCGATATAGCCGGATTTCTGAGGCGCTATTTCGGAACGATCATTGCCTGTGTGGCCGCAGCTGTCTTGGTGGCCTGGTTTCACAATTTGACCACCGACCCAGCTTTCACTGCCAGCACGCAAATCCTGATCGAGCCGAAACTGCCGCAACACCTGCAGGAGGGGGGCGAAGTCAATCTGTCATTGGACACTGCCCAAGTGGAAAGCCAGATCGCAGTCATGCAGTCGGAAAAGATTGCGGTCATGGTCCTCGATCGGTTGAAACTCGTTGACGATCCCAAGTTCAACCGTCCACAGGTTCCGATTTTGGTGGAGAGAATCAGGAAAATAAAAGCGATCCTGGTTGAAGCTTTCGAGCTCCAGAAAAGCGCTTGGCTCACCTCGCTTTGGGAGTTTTCTGGCTTGGACGTGCCTGAGACGCCTGTGATGCTGACCGATTACCAGAAGTCCCGGCGCACCATGTTGATTTTCCGCCAAGGCCTCGACATCCGCAGAGTTGGCGTTTCCTACGCCATCAACATATCCTTCACCTCACTTGATCCCGAAGGCGCAGCCAGGATTGCGAACGCCACTGCCGATGCTTTCGTGCGTGAGCAGATCGAAACCAAGGCCGAGGCAGCAAGGGAAGGCGGCGCATGGCTGGAGAAGCGCCTTCGCCAATTGCGCACCCAGATGAACAGGGCCATGGCGAAAGCGCAGGAGTTCCGTTCACGGCACGATTACAGCGTCGGCGAAGAAGGCGAAGCGGAGGACGGGGCAAACGCCGTCCCGACGCTTGAGGAGCTTGAGGTAACTGCCGAAACCTACCAGAAGATGTATGAAAGCTTCCTGCAGGCATACACCAACTCGGTGAGCCAGCAGTCGTACCCGGTTGCAGACGCAAGGGTGATTACAGCTGCGACGGCGCCGCTCCAGCCGAGCGCTCCAAGGCCGAAGCTGATGCTGGCTTTCGCGGCGGTTTCCGGGTTCATTCTCGGTATCGGCGTTTCGTTAGCAAGGCATACGCTCGACTGGACCGTAAGGTCGCCCCGACACATCCGGGAGAATCTAGGTGTGGAATGCGTCGGAGAACTACCGGCCATCAGCAGGAGGAGGGCATCAGGCCACGTCGACGAAGTGGCAAGATATCCGCACTCCCGATACAGCCAGAGCCTCAGGAAAGCGAGGACCGAAATCAGCCTTGCGGAAACCAACCACCCGATCAAATTCCTTGGGTTAACCGCTGTATCCAATGACAGTTCGAAGAGTTCCGTTGCCAGCAATCTTGCCACCCTTTACGCGATGTCCGGCCTGAAGACATTGGTGATCGACGCCGACGTCTGGCGGCCGGCTATGACCAAGCGGCTACTCGGCCCATCGGGCGCCCTGGACAAACCGTTCCAAGATCCTGTCCGGCTCAACATCGTCTGCGCTCCGGGGCGGTCGTTCGACCTGCTTCCAAGTTCGGTCGTCCAGGCCAAGAACCTGCTGGCACCACGTAATATGGAGGCGTTTCTCTCGGACCTTGCCGCCTGCGACATTACCCCCTACGACATTGTCATCTTCGACTTGCCGACACTTGCCTCGGGAGCCGACATGCTGATGGTCGGATCCGTCCTGGACGGCGTGGTCATCCTCGCCGAGTGGGGTAAGGTACACGTCGAAACGTTGCGGGGACTAGTCAGAACGCTGCAGGCCAGCAGGACGCCCGTCCTTGGCGTGCTTCTGACGAAGGCGCGCGCCAAGCACCGCAAAGCATGAACGGATGGCGAGGTATTCTCCTTCGAAAGTCGCAAAAGCGTGTGGGGGATCATTCCTTGGGATTAGCGTGGGATTAGGGGGATAGTTCAGGACCGCCACGCTACCTCCTTTGCCTTTCTTGCCGACGAGCTCCGACCTTGGAAAAGTGTGGAGAACAATTCGAAACAGCGACCCTCCCATGACAACGAATGCCGTCGAGAAGCCGTCGCATCAGGGAACCCCGATCTGGGTTCAGTCACCTCGACTGTCGGCGACCGACAGCAGAACGATAGCACTGCCCGTTATTCCCGCGCCCGACCAGGACAGTGCCGGGACAGTGTTGACAGACCTGTCGCCCGCCACCAGTACACGAGCGACGGAGCCTCCCTTGGGAGGTCTCCTGAAGCGGATCATGGATCTGGTCGTAGCGGTCATGGCACTTGTGATCGCCGCGCCAGTGATGATCGTCGTCGCCCTGCTGATCAGGGTGACGGCGGGAGGCCCAGCAGTGTTTTCGCACAGCCGAGTTGGCTTCGGCGGGAAACCGTTCAATTGTTACAAGTTCCGCTCGATGGTTGCCAATTCGGAAGAAGTTCTAAAAGCATATCTCAAAGCCAATCCGGGAGTCGTCTTGGAATGGGAGGAAACCCACAAGATCCGGGACGATCCTCGCGTCACATTCCTTGGGTGGATGCTTCGCAAGTCAAGCCTGGACGAACTCCCCCAGCTCTTCAACATCATCCGAGGCGACATGAGCTGTGTGGGTCCAAGGCCCATCGTGAATGACGAACTCAAACGGTACGGCGACCACCTGGGGGAATACCTTCGGACGCGGCCGGGACTCACTGGCCTGTGGCAGGTGAGCGGAAGAAGCAGCATGGACTACGCCAACCGCGTGGCGCTGGACAGCCAGTACGTGCGGAACTGGTCGGTCTGGGTCGACGTCGTGATCCTGTTCAGGACCGTGTTCGCGGTCATTCGCATCGACAGAGCTTGCTGAAGTCCGCAAGGATCACCGTTCGTCCCGCCTCCGGTGCACGGAAAGGAACAGACCTACGATATAAGCGCAGGCCAATGCGAATGCCAGGATCAGGAATTTGGCGACGGTCACGTAGCCCGGCAGCCCTAGGGAATTCCAGACAAAACTCCCGATCAGTAGCAGGCCGGTGGCCGCGATAAGGGCGGGAGCCTTGAACCGCACTCCCAACATAACGCCGACCGCCGATACGGCCACTACGCTTATGAGCACGATATCTCCACTGGTATCCCGCGGGACCAATTGGCTCTTTGCGGCAGGGAAGGTTCAGTCAGGGTGTGATTTCTGTCACGTCTGGCGGCTCCCTGATAGGGTGCCTCAAAGTACATGGCAACTGCCCCGGTTCACGCCAACGCGTCAATTCTGTGGGTGACCGATCAACGAGCGAACGAGGCGAAGGCCGCGCTGGACCATACAACTTGATCAGTTGGCGCCCAGAACCGCTATCGGCTCCGCCTGAGAGCTGCCGCCTGCAGGCAGCGCAGCCAAGCCTGACTGCGGCAGTGGGATCTCGATCTTCACGGTATCGCCGGGCTCGACCGGCGTCGTTTCCTCAACCGTGAGTTCTTCCGTGCCGCTGTCGGACGTCCTCACGATCTTGAAGATCGGCTTGGCCCTTTCGGAGCGTTCCCTGAGGGCGAGCAGAGCAGGGGCCGTGACCTCGGTTTCGTGCAGCAACTGTACTGCGGTGTCGACTTTACTGCCGACTTCATTGAGCTGTAGCTGCGTCTCCCTCAACGTCTCGGCGACCTCGCTGGTATGGCGATTGCTGAGGTCGAGGATCTCGATGTCAGTCTTGCTTATCTCCTGCCTGACCCGCAAGAGCGAGGTCTCGGCAGCCAACCTGTCGCTTTGCATCTGGGCGACCATTCCCGCCAGAGAGAATTCCCGCGGAGCAACCGCAAGCCCTTTCTCGACAAGGGTCGAAACGCCCGCAAGCTCCTTCTGGACGAGTTCGACCCGTTTGTCGTGGAAGGTCAGCTGCTTCTCGAGCGAGACCAGTTCGTTTTCCAGGAACTCCCTGAGTTCGTGAAGTGCACGGAGTTGCGTCGTCAGCGCGTCCTTGCGAACAGCGAAGATCTTGTGCTCCTGCTCCATCGTCAATCCGACCGTTCCATTCGAAGCCCTGTTCTTCAGTTCTGCAGGGAAAGAGATGTCGTTGCTGCCAGCCAGTTCGGATTCCAGTCGCGCCTTGCGGGCAAGCAAGCTGACGTTGGTCAGCGCCAGCAATCCCACGTCACCTTGGCCCGCGATCACTTCACGCTCGAGTCTCAAGACGTCTTCCTCGCGTGTCCGCAGGCCGCCCGCGATCCCCACCGCCTGCAGCACCGTCAGTCCGGGCCTATAGGGAAACTCGCCGGGCTGCGCGACGTGGCCGACTATGTAGAACGGTCTGTACTGGACGATTTCGACGGCGACATCCGGCTGGCGGCCGAGGCCCATATGCTGCGTCAGGCGGTCGCTGATCGCGCGGGCGAGGTCGCCGGGGGCGGTGCCTTGCGCGCGTATCTGGCCCGCAAATGGAAGGAAGAGCGTGCCGTCGGCGCCGACAACGAAATCGTCGTTGAGAGCCGTCCATTCGAAGATCATATCGCGTGATGCGCGCCACTCGTAAATTTTGAGCCTGACCTTATCCTGCGGTCCCAGGAGATACTCGGCAGCCACCGTCGGCAAGGGGCAGGCCGCGGCCACGTGTGAAGCCGCCACCACCCTGACCAGCCATTTTCGCATTGTCTTCCTCACATCAGATTTTCAGGATGTATTCGGGTTCGATCCGTCCTGTAGCCACGTGCAGGATCGCAAGCATGTTGCCCCTGAGCCTGCCCCTCCGATCGACAAACGGCTCGGGCCACAGGCTCTTTGCGAGGTTGGCCGCTATGTTCCTGAACATCAGGGGAAGCGCGAAAGAGGCCGGAACAGTGCCCTTCTTGATCAGGTAGATCGCATTCGCAACCTGGGAGTATCCGAACCGCTCTCCGCTGACACGCCCTGTCTTGATGCCGAGATGCACGCCCGTGATTGAAGTCACGCAGACCACTCGGCCCCGGGACCTCATCTGGCTGGTGAAGTCGATGTCTTCCTGCCAACCATAGAGGACGAGCCGTTCGTCGAAGCGCAAGTCGTCCACAAACGAGGAACGGAAGGACATGTTACATCCGTATGCGCCGAGATGGTCGACCACCGATGGTCCGTCTTGTTTTTTACCCTCGGCCTCCCGCAGGGCGGCTTCGGCGTCTTCCCAGGTGAGCCCCGCGTTGTTGGCCCCGTCCCTGACGACCGCGCCCGTCACCACCGCCCAGCCGCTATTTTCAACGAAAGCCTTCTCGACCTGCTCCAGGTATTCGGCGGACGGAACGAAATCGTCGTCGAAGAATGTGATGATATCGAAGCGCTCCAGGGAGGGTACAAGAGCCGTGTTCCGCTGGGCAGACGATCCTATCGGCCCGAAAACGAGCGACAAAAGGAAAGGACAGCTTTCCGGCAGCTCGACATGCGCGGCGTCGGGCGCCGACACTATGACCTCGTCGGGAAGTCTCGTCTGGCCACCCAAATATCTGAGCAGGCGCGCGACCTGTCCGCTGCGGCCAAGAGTCGGGATGATTACGGCGAGTCTCATGCTGGATCCCGTTTCGGTTCCCGCGGACCGTAAGCCGACGAGAGGACCGAGACAGCCTGCATAAAAGGAGACGGCAGGAGCTTGGCCTACCTCGGGACACAGGCTTTCGGAGTACAGCCGGTGAATGCCCCACAGCCATATGTACTAGGCAGGCATGCACCCGGATCAACCTGTAACCGATCGGACAACTTGCCGGAGCCATAACACGGAATGGAAACTGCTGGCCTGCTGAGGCTAGGCGAACCATGCTCCACGAACGCTCTTCCGATTTGGCCATCGCGGCCAAGGTCAACGTGCCGATCGAGGAGTTGCCCGCCGCGCCGGGGCCCGGCGTCGACAGGTACGCGAAGATCGCGGTCGTTCATGACTGGTGCCCGAATTTCCGGGGAGGTGAACGGGTTCTGGCGCAAATTTGCAAGCAGTTTCCTAATGCCGAAGTCTTCACGCTTTTCGATTTCTTGCCAGCCGATGTAAAGGAGAAATATTTCCGCGACGTAGAATTCCATACGTCCGCAGCCAACCGCATACCAATGGTGCACAAATTCTATAGGTCTCTCTTCTTCTTTTGTCCCTTCCTGATCGAACAGTTCGATGTGACAGGTTACGACGCGGTGATCTCGTCGTCGGCCGCATTTTCGCGCGGCGTGATCACCAGGCCGGACCAACCGCACCTTTGTTATGTGCACAGCCCCGTCCGCTACGCCTGGGACGAGCAGTTTTCTTATCTTCAGCAAGCGCGGCTTGGTTTCGGTCCCAAGGGAATGCTCTATCGGTACATGCTGCACCGCCTGAGGACGTGGGACACCAGGACCGCGCACGGGCCGGATATGATGCTGGCGAATTCGAACTACGTCCGCTCCCGAATCCAGCACATTTATGGGCGCCAGGCACGCGTCGTTTTCCCGCCTGTCTCTCTGGGAGAACTGCCCTGTGTGGAGGACAAGGACGACTACTACGTTTCGGCGTCCTTCCTCGCCCCTTACAAGCGCACCGACCTCGTCATCCGGGCCTTCAACGAAATGCCGTCGCGGCGGCTAATCATCGTTGGCGAAGGGCAGCAATCATCCACTCTGCGAGCGCTTGCCGGCCCGAACGTCACCTTCTCGGGTTATCTGCCTCGGAAAGACTATGTGGACAGCTTGGCGCGGGCAAAGGCCATGGTCTTTGCGGGCTGCGAGGATTTCGGCATAGCGCTGGCCGAGGCGCAGGCCTGCGGAACGCCACTGATTGCCTTCGGCCGCGGCGGGGCGGCAGACATCGTGCAGCGCCTTGGATCATCCCTCGAACCGACAGGAGTGCTGTTCAAGGCTCAAACTGTCGATCACCTCAAGGAGGCAGTCGAATGGTTCGAAGAGAACAGCTATGCCATCACGCCCAGCGCCTGCACCAGGAATGCAGGACGCTTCTCCGAAGAGAACTTCGACCGCGCGATCCTGGAATCGCTCGGGGCTGTCCAGGCACTTCACGAGATCATGTAAGTTCGCGCGCTCTGACGACCTTCGTTTCCGTATCGATTCCGTCAGCAGCAGCCATTACCTCGAGATAGCGTAAGGCGGTAGCCCTCCAACTGTATGCCGAGGCTCTCGCCCTGCCCTTGCCTATCAACTGGAGTCGCAAGGCCTGAGAACCGTGAAGCTGCACGAAGCTTTCGAACCATGCTTCCGGGTCGTCGGGAGGTGCAAACAGGGCTGCGCTCCCGCAGACTTCCGGCAGGCTGGCGCGGTCGGAAACCACCACAGGGCAGCCGACCGCCATCGCCTCGAGGACCGGGAGGCCGAAGCCCTCTGAAAGGGAGGGGAAAGCTAGACACAGCGAGTCCCTCAGGAGGGCCGCCAACTCGCCATCGGAAATGCGCCCGAGCCAGTGGATGTTTCGGGCTTCGGCCCGGGCTGATGGTGATCTAAAAACACGAGAATCCGACATCCCGACAATCGCGATCCTGAGTCCGGCCTCGCCAAGATGGTCAGCCATGTTCAGGATGAGCTCCACATTCTTGTGGGGTGCGGCACTGCCGATCATAACGATGGTTTCCCGCGAGGCCGCCAGGCGTGTCGCTACCGAGTGTTCAGGCCTCCACCGCAAGGCATGCTCATGGCCGTTCGACGCTACGAAAGCCCCTTGTGCCGGGATGACGCCGCGGCGGACCAGTTCGCCCAACGAGTAATCGGAAACCGTCGAAATACCCCACGCCGTCTTGCCGAGCCATGGCAACAGATTCCTATAAACTACTCTAAAGGCGATGGAATAGCTCTGCGGAGCGTTCCAGACGTTTGCGTCATGAATGCAGACGATGTGCTTGTGGGAAAGCAGCGGTCCGGTGTTGCAGAGGCTGAGCAGTCCGCTGCCGTTTAGCGATGACGGGAGTTGCACCTGCTCCCAGACATGCCCCCTCTTGCTGCCGATCTCGCGGCGTTCTATGGAAACGAGGGGGATGTCGCCCGACCCCGGCGGACAATGCAGTCCGACTTCGAGACCGCGGGCGAGAGGCTCCTGTTCCGCGATCAAAGCGTCGAGCGAACGGACGACCTCGCGCGCATAGCGCTGGACGCCTGTCGTCGGTTGGGAAAGAAAACGCCCATTTATCGTCCAACGCCGTGCCATGCGTTCCCCTTTTTAACCCTCAGTGTGCAGCCGCGAAGACGGGCGGTCATCACGGCCATTGGGTCATCGGGGCTGACCGGGAATCATCCAGATAGGCGAGGGGGATAGTGTGCCTACCTCAAACGTCTGAGGACCCTTGCACCCCCGAGAATGCTAGTCTGGCTCGCGACGCCGAAAGGGCGGGGGAGCGACATGGGCAATCTCGAAACCGATACGACAAAGTGGCCACCAAGACGGCCCAAACAGGTGAACAGAAACAGCGCCGACACAGTGCTGGCGAGATCGCTTGCCGAAGATCCCGAATATCTGGTCGCGCATCCCGGCAGGACGTGGGCGGACAGCGAAACTGCGAGGCGGCGTTGGACGATAAACGGCGACTTCACCACGCTCAGACCGACCGGAATAGCTCGCTACGCCAGCGAGGTGACCATGGCTCTCGACGCCCTCATTTCGGAAGGGCACCCGCTTGGTCGCGATCTGGAGATCGATCTCGTGGTGCCGCGTCCGCTTTCCGAACCTTTCCGCCTCAACGCCATCTCCACCCGAGTCGTTCCCGAATTCAACTTGCCGCGACTTCCCCAATTGTGGGTGCAGGCGCAGTTGCCCTGGCACGTGCCCGGAGGATTGCTAAGCTTTTGCAACCTCGCTCCCATCGTGCTGAAGCGCCAGATCGCGTGCATCCATGATATGCACACTAGGCTCATGCCGTCGAGCTACGGGCGGGGTTTCAGGTGGGCGCACCGACTGATCTTGCCGGCACTTGGCAGGCGAGCCGCCCGCATTACGACGGTGTCGCAACTCTCGCGCAGCCATCTTGTCAAATTCGGGATCGCGCCAGCGGAAAACATCGTCGTCACTTACAACGGCAGCGACCATGCCAAGAGATGGAATGCAGCAAGATCGTCACTGACCGTGGACCGCGGCAGGCCGTACGTCCTCTGTCTTGGAAGGCGGGACCAAGAATACAAGAACATGGGGCTTCTCGCCAAGCTGGCCCCGCTCCTCGATGGGATGGGTCTCGATCTCTGGATGCCCGGCGATGTCAATGAGAACACGGTCCTGCGGTACGTCCCGGAAATGCCCGGGAACATCGTCCTCCTTGGCCGCATAGGGGACGACGACTTTAAGAAGGCGCTCGAAGGCGCCCTGTGCTTCCTGTTCCCGTCACGGATCGAGGGTTTCGGGCTACCCGCCGTCGAAGCGATGGCGTCGGGCTGCCCGGTCGTGGCCTCGACCTCGCCGTGTCTTCCCGAAATCTGTGAGGATTCGGCTCTCTATGCCGATCCCGACGACGTCCATTTGTGGGCCGAAACCGTCCGCCTGCTGATGCTCGACCCAGCGTTGCGGGAGCGGTTCATCACCAAGGGATACGCCAGGGCGAGCAGTTATTCCTGGCGATGGATTGCGTGGAAATACCTCGAACTCATGATACAGGTCGACGCTGATTTTGGGGAGTTCCGCAATTGACCGGCTGGCAATCTGCGGCAAGCAGAGCCAGGAAGCCGAAAACAGTGAAGGGCTAGCGGGAGAGCCAATTGGCAAGCCTCGACGTCGTTATACCGTGCTACAACTACGAGCATTTTCTGTCCGAGTGTGTCGGCAGCGTGCTGTCCCAGGATGTCGAACGCCTCAGGGAGATCATCATCGACAACGCTTCGACGGACGATAGCATCGGGGTGGCAAGGTCTTGCGGCACAGGACCCGAGGGTTGAAGTCGTTTGCCACGAGAAAAACCTTGGGCGCAACGTCTCCTTCAACGAACCCATCGACAGGGCCGAGGCCGACTACTTCATGAACCTTTGCGCCGACGACATTCTCGCAGCAGACACGCTCGGCCACGGAGCGAAGGCGCTCAAACGCGCAACAGCGGCCCTTCCGGAAAAAGTCGGAATTAAAGGGATCCGGCAGATAAGAGTCGCAGGATTTTTGCCTTCCTCGTGATCTTGCGCCATGGGTAGATCCAGTTGAGCCTGTTTTTTGTCCGCCGCCTATGCGAAATTCCCGCGCGCATCTGAGCCTCAGGCGGCTTCGGCGTTTTCACATCGCAGTCTACGAGCAGCAGCTCTGCCATCCGGTGGAATCTGTTAAAATACTCGTCCCAAGGCCATCCCGGCCTATCCCAAGGCTTTGGCCCGCCGGTGAAGTGCCAAATTGCCGGCGCGAACCCGTTCCTACGCGGGTCGAGGACCATCATGTGCTCGCTCTGGTAGTTGTATGTGAGCGGCAGCATATCAACGCGGCCGTAGGCGGCGTGATTCAGCGCGCTCTGATCTGACGAGCGGCAGCGTTCAGGGTGCTCGAATAGGAATTCCAGCGCCTCCGGAACGATGCTGTTCCAAGCCTCGCGCGACGTGTAGATCACACCCGAATTGAAGTAGCTGTCTGCATCGCAGTCCAAGCCGTTCAGGTAGGCGAGCTCGTGCTTCTTGCCCCGGCTTTTCTCGTCCATGAACATGCGCATTACATCCGGGGCCGCCATGATCCTTCCGGGGGAAGGCCGCACAGCCAAGAGGCTGTCCAACTCTCCGTCGACCATCGTGTCTCCGTCGATGTAGAAGAATCTGTCTATTTCCTGGTCGAGCAACCCGTCGAACCAGAGCCGAGCCAGTGCGATCGCGGGCAGATATCTGTCGCGGTGGAACCGGGTTGCTTCCTCGAGCTGAGATAGATGAGCCGCCTCTATCCTGATCTTGGTGCCCGCCACCGCATGGTCGAACTGGCTGGCCCATCCGGGATCGGAATTGACCACGAATATATAGACCGGCACATCAGCCGCTGTGTGGTGATCAGCCGAAAGAGCCGCCGAGAAGGTCGGCAGCAAATAGTTCTCGTTACAAATAAGGACTATCGCAGAGCCTTTTGTTTCCGAAGGAGTTGCTGACAGAACATTCTCCTATGCGCAAGCCTCATTCACCCGGGCGGAGCTTGGCTCGCCGGAATACCGGGATGGTCTTCATTATCTCGTCAAAGAGCGGATGTCGGGTAAGAATCAATGCTGTTGCCCATCCGCTCAACGCAAACAATCCCGCCCCGAATGCCTGCCGAACAAAAGGGCGAAGCCGGAGCCTGACAAAGCGATCACGGACAGCGGAGCAGCCGCGCTCGCCATGGCCACGACAGCGCTTCTCCATAGCGCTGCAGCGATGTCCCTGCGTCTCAGTCCCAGCCTGCGCCGAACGAAGCTCAAGGCAACGTATGCCTGGAAAGGAAGGTCACCAGCATGCACCAGGCGGCCGCCTGCAGTCCGCCGAAGATCACGGCTATGGACAGGAGAATGCCGGAAAGCGGGAAGACGATCAGTGCGCGGATAAACAAGTCGCATCCACCGCAACCATCACCGGGTAATTGAGTTCGAAACTGAAGGAGAAGAGGAGCGCGACTGCGACGACTTGCACGAGCGGAGCGACCTCGATCCATTGATGACTGAGCACGACCACGACGGGGTAAGCCAGAACCGAAAGCACGAGGAGAGCGGGCCAGCGGAGTGCGGTGACAAGAGAAAGGGCGGCGAGATACGGGCCCTTCAAATCCCTGCCTTGCCTAACCTCGGCGGAGAAGGCGGGCAGCACGACCGTCATGGCACCTCCGAGGACCAGTTTGTCGGGTATCTGGCCGATCAAGAGGGTTCTGCTGAACAAGGCTGCCGTATGCGGTGACACGAGGCGCCCCAACAGGAGTAGGGGCAGGGCGTCAAAGATGCCGTAAAGTATGGCGACAACGCCGTTGTATCCACCGAACGAGGTCATTCCGCGCCAGTTGACCAGGGACGGCTTGAACATCCAGAAATGGGGTCGCAAGGCGAGGGCGACGCCTGCGGCAAGACCGCTGCCGATCAACCAGCCCCAGGCGAAGCTCATGTAGGTGAAGCCCGCCAACGCCAGCGCGATTGTTGCCGCGGAACCCGTCGTGGTCCCTGTTATGTTGATGGCTGCTACCTTGCCGAAGGATTTCCCGCCGCAGGAGAGCGTTGATCAGGATGAATGAGGCGTCGAGGAAAAGGCAGATCGAGATGACCCGTAAGTAGGAAACAAGATTCGGCTCCCCGTAAAGCGACGCCACGCCAGGGGAACGGCGACAAGAACGGCGGCGATGATTCCCGTAAGGATGAATATCACCATGAAGGCCCCCGATATCCTCGCGGCTCAGTTCGTCGCGCTGGATGAGGAAGTTCGAACTGGAGAACTCCCTAAATGGACATGACAATCGCCAGGATGGCCATGCCGATCACCGAGACCTGATCTCCTCGGGCGTCAATATTCGCGAGACTACGGCTGCAGTGACAAAATTCGTAACGAGCAGGACGTAGCGTTCACCTGTGCTCATAAGGAGTCGCGTTTTACAGAAAGCATGCGTGCCCTTCTTCCCCAACAGGCCGGGCGCGGCCGCCTGGATGCGGCACGGATAGTCCGACACACCGGTTGGAAGGTCATGCCGTCTAAAAGGCTAGGGAAGGCCCCCGTCTAAAGGAGTAGCGGTGCAAAACGCAGCCCCCTATCTGCAGTCGTCGAGTGGACGGCCGATTTCCCCCGGAGGCCGCGATGCCCCCAACACGCGGACCTGCTTTTCCCGATCCGACGACAAGTGCGTAGCCGACGACACCGATCGCGAGATGGCCAGAAAGGGGATTGAGTGAGGAAAGGCAGGGAAGCCGAGTAGCGGACCAACATTATGATTGAGTTTTGCACCAGCCCGCCACCCTCCGGCAACATAGCGGTTGCGTGCTTGAGAGCTGGCCAAGGCAGACGCTGTCGAAAAGCCATGCCTCGGAAAGCATGCTTGCCCTTCTTCACTCCAAGGCGATTTCGGGGAGTTCGACAGTTAAGCGGCTGCCAGTCCGCGGATTGATCTCCAGGAGAGCACGATGAACGAATGGACCGACCCGCACGGACCAGACGCCGCGGGCCTGCCGGCCACCCTATCAGTCGTGTGTTCTTTGCCTGCCCGCTCCGAGTCACATCGCTCCGTCAATCCAACTAAGGCTCGAGAAGGCCCTGCCTCCCTACGCCATCTATGAAGGCGGCTTGTTTTCAGCCACCTGGCCTACCTTGCCGAGCCAGGACAGGAACGGGCCATAGCACGCATCGTAAGAAAAGAGATTGGCGAAGACACGGGCAGTACCTTCGGATTTCTGACGCCGGAGTTCCGTATTGCTCAACAGCGCGATGACCGCCTGCGCGAAGTCTGCAGCGCCGTTAGCGACGATCGCTCCCTCATCGAGTTGATGGGCGTCACCGGCGTCCACCCCTATTGAGGTCGTCACGAGGGGGCGGCCGTAAGACATGGCTTCGGCCACCTTGATCTTGACGCCGGCAGTACCGGATACGAGCGGAGCCACGACAAGCTGGGCGCGTCGATATTCGGGACCAAGGTCCGGGAGCGGCCCCACACGCTCGAGGCCGTCCGCCTCCGGCGTAGCCTCACGCGTGGAGGCAATAGTTCCGACGATCCGAAACCTTGCCGTGGGGCAGAAGATTCGAACCGCTGGCCAGATCTCCGACAGGAACCACGAGAGCGCGGCACGATTCGGGTCTGTGGCATTCCCAACAAAGAGGGCGACGGGCTCATTGCTTTCCGGCGGCTTTTCGTGATTGCTGAAGCCCATGCCGAGAGGGATCACGTGTCTTACCCCGAGTCGGTCGCGGGCGTAGGAAGCGTCATCATTGCTGTTGAAACCGACGCACTCCGCCGCGTTCAGCGAGTGGGACAGTCTCTGCTCCTCAGCCAAGATTTTGCCCACGCCATGGTTTCCTCCAGCCTCCCAGTGCGACGCCCCACTGCGGTGCTGAAGATGGCCAACGAGCGAGAAAATCCTGTGACCGTTGCGAGAGAGAGAGGGAGCGAAATGTACCGCCTCATGGAACAGTATGACTGCGTCCGGTCTCAGTGCATCGATACGTTCCAGCACCCACTGAATTTCTCCCTCGGGACATTCCGTCCCTGGGGGAACCGGTGCGGCTCTCCGTCCGAGGAACGATCCGGCCAGATTTCTGAGGCCAAGCAGTTCTGTGGATAGAAATGTCCTCCGGCCCAACCTGATGCTTTTACGAACCTGCCACGAAAAATATTCTTCTATTTCATATGCACTCCTGCAGATTGGGCTCCTTCGTCCGCGCGCTATGTCGGATACATACCCGTGTACCTCGTGCCCGGACTTCAAAAGATATTGGCCGAAGGCCTGAATATAGGCACCGTCCCCGCCGAAGAAAGCGTCGTACGGATAGCTATGGACGATTGCTATAGCAGCCATGTCCTACCCCTAGGGGCTTCTCTCGGGCAGTAAGAGTTTCGCCGCCCGGCGCCAATCTATCCAAAACGTCAGGCGATCCGAAGGCGTGTTTCCACAGCCAAGACATTCATCCTGCGCGCCAGGCCTCGCCATTGCCAACTGCCTCAAGCGCCGGCCCGCGCCTCGCCTCGGAAGCTCAGCAGCACATCCTGGAACAGCTTGATCTGCCCCAACACGAACAGCAAGACGAATCCGTAGATACTGGTCAGGACCACCCCTCCCGCCACGAGCCGCAGAAGCGAAGGAACCTCGGGGCCGAGATAGCGCTGGACTGCCAGCGCACCCGCCGAGGCCACGATGCCGGACATCCACGGCCTCATGATCGTCCGCAACAGATCCCCGACTGAAACCGGCGTACGATGCAGGCTCCACGCCAGGTGGGGATAGAGCCAGAGCAGCAGCGCCGTCGAGTAGCTCAGAGCCACTCCCTCGGGGCCGAAGGAAATCCCGACGCAGTAGGAAACGATGACGAGAGGGGCGATGGCAAAGGCCAGATACAGGCTGCGCTTCTGCCTGCCGGTCGAGATGAGCAGCCAATATGTGGGGTTGATGATCCCGAACACCAAGATGGTAGGGGTGAGCAGCCGGAAGATAGTCGCCGCCTCCGTCCACTGCGAGCCTAGCACCACGGTGATGATTTCGTGTGCGAACAGGAACGAGAACATTGTGATGGGAACCGTTACCGCGATGACGATCGAGTATCCCTTGAGGTAGAAGTTCCGTAACCGCGCGGGATCATGCTGCATCCGCGATAACGCCGAGAACAGTACCGCACCGACGGCGCTGTTGATGGTCGCCGTGGGAATGCCGATCAACTGGAAGGCCCGGGCATATAATCCAAGTGATCCGGCGCCCCAGAACCGCCCGAGAAGGACTTTCTCGGCATTGTAGCCAATATAGACGACAAGGCCGTTCAGCGTGACAATTCCACCGAAATGCAAGAGCGAGCCGATATTGGCGCCGCGCCGAGGGAGTCCAGGAATCCACCCAGTGGCGATCCAGTAGCCCAGGCTGCTGACCGCCGGTGAGATAAGGGTCGGGGCGATCAGTGCCCAGTACCCATCGCCACGGAACGCCAGCAGCACACCGGCCATGATGCCCAGGCACAGGGCGCCTGTATCGATTCCGCTCAGGGTGACATAACGCAGATTGCGCTCCAGCAGAGCGGCATGCTGCACACCGGCCGCGTTAAGCAGGAAACCTGGAGCGATCGCGATGGTGATCCAGAGCAGGCGCGGCTCATGGTAGAAGGTGGAGATGAGGTAGGCACTTGCGGCGCAGACCAGTGTGAGGAGGATCCCTACCAGTACATTGATCCAGAACAGGGCCGAGACCTGCTCGAACGAAATCTCATGCCTTTGGATTGTCGCGGAGGAAAGCCCGGCGGTGGTGAAGACATCCAAAATGCCTGTGAGTGCCACCACCATCGCGACCAGACCAAAATCGTTAGGGCTGAGCAGGCGTGCCAATGTGGCAATGTAGCCCACCCTGAGCATCAGGTTCGCGCCCTGGCTCACCATCCTGGCAACGCCACTTTGAATGGCTTCGCTCTTAAGGTTACGGCGCTCGCCTTTCGCGGTCGGGGTCTTGTCGGTCATGTATCACTGGCTGCATGTGCGCTTGGCTCCGTTTGAGCGGTCTGCGCGTGCCTTCTCTGATCAGTCATGTCGCCAGAGGCCCTCTCGAGCCATATCTCTCGCCACCAAGGATAGATGGCTCTTGGGCACTGCATCCGGCAATCGCTATACCGCGAGTTGCACCAGACTTTCTCCAAGATAACGGCCGGCCCTCTGAGATTGGTAAGAAGTCCGGTCTTTTCATTAACGAACGTTGTCACGCGTGATCTGACTTTGAAGATATGACCGCAATAGGGAACCATCTCCGCATCGAAAGTAAGACCCTGGCTCTTGTTGTCGGCATCCAAGGTCGCGAGGATTTCTTCATAGGATCTAACCCTGATCAACTCGCCGGGTTGGAGATCAAGCTTGACAGTCGGAACCGGCTGGCCGGTAGGGATTGATCCCCGATATCGCGGGAAAGGAACGCCACCATAGAGGTGCTGCACCTTGTCATAAACCCAGCTGACACCCAAGGACAACCTGGTGAGGCCTAAACGGCGCGTGTAATGATAGCAACTGAATATCGTTGCATAGACGAACCCGGCGAAGAGGCGCCATGCGCCGGCATTTCCCGATGCATAGTCTTCCGCATATTGCCGAACATCCCACCAAGGAAGAGGGGTAGTCGCCTCCAGAAGTTCTGTGGCTTGGCATGAGTATCTCGGACCACCCGACAAAGGCTGATTCTTGGCGCGCGCACCAGCCAGCACATCGCTTTCTGTGCAACCCGTTCCGTCCGCCATCTTAGTCGGAAGCGAGACAGCCCCATTCGAGGACGGCGAGTCCACAGGCTTAAGCCATGCCTCCTTCCAGAAAACCAGGCACGCCGCCTGACAGCCTCCAAACGCGTTGCCGTCGCACCTCAGTTTTTCAAGATGGATGACGCCGGATAACTTACGTCCGCCAGCAAAGTTGATCGTGTCACACGTCTTGTGCGCGCGCTTGTAAACACGAAAGCGGAGGCCACAATATCGAAACATTTGTGGCATAAAAGGGAGCTTCTCAAGCCGACCATTTTTGTCGAGTGTACGAAGGATTTCTTCCTTAGACCGCACCTCGACCCAGTCTCCGACCCTCAGTGACATGCAGCACCCCCGTTCACAGCGCGCTCCGGAACAATGTCATTTGCCTAGTGTCAAAACCATACCATCTCTAGACTCTGACAGCCGGCCCCGAATTAGCGGTAGCTACCCTCCACTTTTGATTGAGTGGACCAGTAGCTATCCTATTGTTACGATGCAAACGTGGGCCCACGCAGAAGTTTCCTGACCACCGAAAGCGGCTCGGTGCGAAGATGTCGGATCGCTAGTGCGGAGCGGTTTCCCGACGCTGTGCAATAATCTTCTGGAGTGTGCTCATGCCCAGCGTCGACGTAGTCATTCCGAACTATCAGTTCGGGCGCTTCCTGCCCGGCTGTATCAAAAGTGTGCTGTCGCAGGATGTAGAGAATTTGCGCGTGCTCGTCATAGACAACGCGTCGACTGATAACAGCCTCGAGGTAGCCCGTGCTTTAGCGGCCGCCGATCCGCGGATCCAAGTTATCGCCCATCCGGTCAATGTCGGGCTTATGGCCTCCATGAACGAAGGCATCGACCAGGCGAGAGCGGATTACTTTATGATACTTTGTTCCGACGATATTCTTGTGCCCGACAGTCTGTCACGTGCCATCTCTATAATGGAGAAACATCCTACACTAACCGTCGCGCAAGGGGGGGCACAAATCCTTAATGTCGAGGGTGCTCTGCCGACCGAGTTGACCGCTGCAGAGCCGCCGGCTTGGACAATTATTTCTGGATCAGAATATATAGAGGATGTCTGCCGCCGCCCCTTGCAACGGCCGGTCGGGTTCATATTGGTACGAACGGTCGCGCAGAAACGTGCAGGCTATTACATCAGGGAATTGCCGTTCACCAATGACCTTGAGATGCTGATGCGGCTGGCCAGTATCGGGGATGTTGCTGAGACAAATACTATTCAGGGAATCCGAAGGGAGCACAGGAGCAATATTTCGAGCGCTTACTGGCAGGACTTCAAGCTTAGACTGGATTCCGTGTATATGGCCATCGAGACCTTCTTATCGTCCTACAGCATGGTCAAAAACCAATCAGGCAAGTTGCTTATGCTCGCGCGAGTGAGTTTGGCCTGTGATGCCTACTGGTCGGCCGTATCACATCTGATCCGGGGTAGGTATCGTGAGGCCTTTGGTCTGTTCAAGTTCGCCTTCAGCCTGTCGCCGCATTTGGCAGTCCTCCCTCCCGTTGCTCATCTTTTCAGGAGAAAGGATGTTCTCTCTCGGATCCGAGTGGTATTCTCCGAGGTATTTGAACGGGCTGATAAGAGAGGTCGTGCCGCCTCGTATGGACCAAGTATTAGTGCAGCGGACCAGAGTGCCAACCGCAAGCATTGCACAAAAACAGAGACTTGAAGTACCCCGCGTGAATCTTGCCAGGCGCAACGCGCTTTTAAAGAGATCCGGCAGACAGAAATCGGAGAATCTTTCACTTCCTCTGCGTCCCGCTCGGATAGTCTGACAAACCGGGTGAAGGTCATGCCGTCCAATAGGCTAGGGAATGAACACCGTCTAAAGGTCATGCCGTCCAAATAGGCTAGAGAATGAACACCGTCTAAAGCGGTAACGAGAGCTTCCACTCAACCGTATGAGCAAATTGCGCCCAGCGTACGCAATCCCCACTATCCCGAATTTCGAAGTGGGGTAGGGAGGCCCGTGTGCCGTGTCGTTTCGTCTTGCAATCGCTGCGGCCTGCCTGCTCGCAACAGCTGCGCCTGCATCCGCCGATTTCCTCTGGGGCATCAATGGCCATCCAATAGTTTCCTATCCGGGCATCCCGGTCGAAAGGCAACTCGATTTCATCAAGGATCTCGGCCTCAAATCGTACCGGGTCAACGTCACGGCAGAGGACCAGGTAGATAGCCTTGCCCACCTTGTCGAAGCGGGAAAGACGAGAGGGATCGAGATCCTGCCCCTCATCACGCCCGGAGTCGACCTGGACAAGGACAACCCGGACGAGCTCTACGGGAATGCCCGGAGACTGGCGGTCACCCTCGGCACCAGGTTCAAGAACGACATTCGGGTTTGGGAACTCGGTAACGAGATGGAGAACTATGCCATCATCAAGCCCTGTGAGAAACGCGACGACGGCTCGCAATATCCATGTGGATGGGGGCCGGCAGGAGGAATGGGAACGCTCGACTACTTCGGCCCGCGCTGGGTGAAGGTGAGCGCCGTCCTCAAAGGCCTGTCCGACGGCATGACAGAGGTCGACCCGGGGATCAGGAAGGCTTTGGGCACCGCCGGATGGGGCCACACCGGCGCGTTCGCGCGGATGAAGCACGACGGGATCGCCTGGGATATCTCGGTCTGGCACATGTACGGCGAAGATCCAGAATGGGCTTTCCGCGAAATTTCTGGTTATGGCAAGCCGATCTGGGTCACCGAATTCAACAATCCTTCCGGAAGTCAGCGCAGCGAGCGGCAGCAGGCCGACGGTATCAAGCAGGCAATGACGCGGCTTCGCGAACTCAAGGAGAAGTACAAGGTCGAGGCCGCACACATCTACGAACTGCTCGATGAGACCTACTGGGCCCCGAGCTTCGAAGCCAATATGGGGTTGGTGAGGCTCGTGGGTCCCTCCGATGGCAAATGGGTGACCGGTGAACCGAAGCCTGCCTACAAGACGGTACGGGACTTCACCCGCGGTCCTTTGCCGCTGACCAAGCCGCATCGGGACTGCGACACCGAGACCATGGCTGCAGACCAGTCCACGCAGGTGCGGCAGGCAAGTTTCGTCTACTGCCTCATCCTTGGCCACAAGGGCGACACGGCCAGCGTGAATCAATGGTCGGCGGCACTTGAAAGCGGAGACACCAAACTCGCCGACATGATCATGGAAATGATGCGCTCGGACGAATACGAAACCAGATATGCCACGATCGGCCTAACGGACCGCGACTATGTCGGTTTTTTGTATTTGCTGCTTCTGAACCATCCCGCGGACGGTTACGGACTGGAAAGCTACACCCGCCAGTTGCGTGCGGGTTCCATGACGCGTGAGGCCGTGGCCTTCGGAATCATCACTTCGGCGGAGTTCAAATCCAGGCACGCCGCCATCCGCGAAACCTCCACGGTGCCGAACCCTGAGTGAGCAGAGCCAATGGGCGCCATACGTGAGCCACGGGAGGTCGCGGCCTTGCCACGACCGCAAGGCGAGGCAGCGGCAACCGCCGGCGGCAGGGAACCGGGCATCGCCATCTTGGGCCTGTTCGGCTGCGGCAACCTTGGCAATGACGGCTCGCCCGAATCCATGCTCTGTTCCTCAAGGAGAAGCGACCCAACGCGCGGATCGCGAGAGGAGAGGGGATCGCCGGCCTTCTCGACTGCATTTTCCTGAAAATCCCCCGCAAGGTGATGGATTTCCTCCGTGCAGTCCGGCACATCCGCAAGGCGAAAGTCATAGTCGTGCCTGGAACGGGAATCCTTGACTATTTCGGCGACCGCCCGTTGGGCATGCCCTTCGACGTCTTCAAATGGTGCCTTGCAGCGCATCTCGCGGAACGCGCATTGCTTTTGTCAGTGTAGGTGCCGGGCCGGTGGGACATCGCGTCAGCCGATGGCTGATAACAAGCGCGGCCCGCATGCCGGACTACCGGAGCTACAGGGACACTGCCTCGAGGGAATTCATGGCAAGCGTCGGCGTCGACACCAGCCGGGAGTCGATGGATCCCGATCTCGCTTTCACGCTGCCCGTTCCGCAATCTGCCAATGCCGACCCTTCACACCCGCTCACGGTCGGTGTCGGCGTAATGAACTACCGCGGCTGGTGCGGTTTCGAGGAGCGCGGGCTGGGCATCTCTGAATCTTATTTGCCAAAGTAGCGATATTCGTCACCTACCTCCTGGCCAGCGGCTACAATGTCCGCCCTCGCACAGGCGACGAAGGTGATACTCCCGCGGTCGAGGCGGTCCTGGCGGCCCTGGGCGAAACTGATACCCAAGGGCTTTCGTGCCCACCCGTCCATTCCCTTCGCGACGTCTTCGGCCAACTCGCCCTGACCGATCTCGTGGTGGCGATCCGCTTCCAGTATTGTGGCCGCCCTGATGGCGGGAAAGCCCCTGATATCACTGGGCTATGCGCTGAAGAACGACCAATTGCCCGGTCAGAGCGGTTCCGTCAGAATCTTGCCAGCGCGTCGAAAGCTTCGATGTCGAAATCTTGATCAGGCAGTGGCTTGTGGCGCATCGGGAAAGAACATGCGCGCAGGGTCCGTAACAGCGTCGAAAAATTCAGGGAGAGCCTCGAAGTCCAGCACGAATTCCTGCTCTCGACCATTCTTTGACGGAAAAGCCGTCGAAAGGACTAGGGGCTCACCGCCCGAAAGAGGTAGCCGACGGTAAGGCTTCGTCCAACGGGGCATCCTGATCGCCCATTGGCGTTCTCCCCCACTCCTCTCAGCCCACGTAGCCTCTGCGTGATCATATCCGCCCGAGAAGAGGTGTGCGATGAAAGTCATAGTAACCGGTCATCAAGGCTATATCGGCTCGGTGATGGTGACGATGCTGCTCCGTGCTGGGCATTCGGTAACAGGCTACGATAGCGACCTGTACCGGCGCTGCACCTTTGCTTGGGGAGGAGAGCAGGCTTCCGTCCCGTCCATCCAAAAGGACGTCAGGGACGTGCAAGCGCGCGACCTCGAAGGATTCGACGCCGTCATTCACCTGGCGGCTCTTTCCAACGACCCGCTGTCCGACTTCGATCCAGACATCACCTACGAGATCAATCACAAGGGTAGCGTCCGCTTCGCGAAGGCGGCCAAGGAGGCGGGCGTGTCGCGCTTCCTCTTCGCGTCATCGTGCAGCAATTACGGACAGGCGGGCGACGGAATGGTCGACGAAACGGGCGAGCTCAAGCCGGTTACGCCCTACGGCTGGTCCAAGGTGCTTTCCGAACGGGATATTTCCGAACTGGCCGACAGCAGCTTCTCTCCGACCTATTTCCGGCCCGCCACGGCCTACGGGCTGTCGCCCCGGATCCGCTTCGACATTGTGCTGAACAATCTTGTCGCCTGGGCCGTTACCAGAGGGGTGATCCTCCTGAAATCCGACGGGACACCGTGGCGGCCGATCGTCCACATCGAGGACATTTCCAGGGCGTTTATTGCCGGACTGGAAGCACCGCGCGAGATCATTCACAACGAAGCCTTCAATGTGGGTCGGACGGATCACAATTACAGGATCCGCGATATAGCCAAGATCGTCGCCGAGGTCGTGCCGGGCTGCCGACTCGAATTCGCGTCCGATGCTGGACCCGACAAACGATCCTATCGCGTCAGCTTCGACAAAATCGCGCGTACCCTGCCTGCCTTCAAGCCGCAATGGGATGCGCGTAAGGGTGCCGAGCAGCTTTACCAAGCTTACCGCAAGTCGAATGTTACTCTCGAGGAATTCGAGGGGCCCCGCTTCCAGCGCATCGGCCATATCCGGTATCTTTTGGCCAACGGACTTTTAGTCGGGCGCATGCGGGTCGCTGAACGTTCGACAACGCTGGATGTCGCAGCCGAGTAATGGGAATGGAACACCTGAACCCCTACGGACTCGGGCCGCGGCCGTCTTCTATCGGCGTCGGCCAGGAAATCTATGCCTTGGTCGAACGTCTCTTTCCGATCTGCAGGAGCATCACCGGAGATGGGGTGCGACAAACGCTGGATATCCTATCGGGACACGTTGATTTGGAAAGGCACGAAGTGCCCACCGGGACGCAGGTGCTCGACTGGACTGTTCCGAGGGAGTGGAACATCCGCTCGGCGAGCATCACAGGCCCGGACGGGAAAACGGTCGTGGATTTCGCCGACTCCAACTTGCACGTCGTCAACTACAGCGTACCCTTCAAGGGAGTCCTGCCGCTCGACGAACTGCGGCCGCACATCCATACGCTGCCTGAACAGCCAGAGGTGATCCCATACCGCACCTGCTATTACGCCCCGGCATGGGGCTTCTGCGTGGCCTACGAATGTGTCGCCAAGATGCCCGACGGCCTCTATCGGGTGGAGATCGATGCTGAACTCAAGGACGGCAGTCTCACTTACGGCGAATACCTGCACTGCGGGCAGACGGAGCGGGAATTCTTTCTTTCGGCACACATCTGCCACCCGTCACTGGCCAACGACAACTGTTCAGGCCTGGCCCTGCTGGCAACCCTTGCTAGAAGCCTGAAGGCAAGGAAAACAAGATACAGCTACCGCTTCCTGTTCGCTCCGGGTACGATCGGCTCCATTGCATGGCTGTCGCTCAACGAGGACCGGACACATCTGATCGACCACGGTTTGGTGCTGTCATGCGTTGGCGATGCCGCTAGCCCGGCATACAAGCGCAGTCGTCAAGGCGACGCCTTCATCGACCGTGCCATGGCCCATGTGCTCGGGCAGGAAGCAGGGGCAAAGTTGATGGATTTCTCCCCTTACGGCTATGACGAGAGGCAATATTGTTCGCCGGGCTTCAATCTTCCAGTCGGCATGTTTCAGCGAAGCGTCCACGGCACCTTCCCCGAATACCACACGTCGGCCGACAATCTCGACTTCATCGGCCCGGAGCACCTGGAAGACTCCTTCCGGATTCTGACGGATGTGATCGACATCGTCGAAGGGGACTGGACGCCTTCGAACCTTTTTCCCAAGGGCGAACCACAGCTCGGCAGACGCGGCCTCTACGCAGCCCTGGGAGGGCAGAAGTCTTCGGGAGCAACCTCGATGTCCCTGCTTTGGGTGCTCAATCTCGCCGACGGACAGCATTCGCTTCTTTCGATGGCGGAGTGCTCGGGTCTGCCATTCAGGGAATTGGCCGCCGCCGCGAGATTACTGTCAGATCACGGTCTCCTGGCCGAGGGGCCCGCATGAGCGCTGTTGAACCTTTCGCTTCCAGTCTTTCGGTTCATTAGGGGACCGGCTTCTTGACCAGCGGCCACGTCCTGTCCTTCTCCGACATCGCGGTCGGCATCAAAGGCCAGTTTATCGAAATGGCGGGGTCGCTGTAGCGGACGCCTTTCGATGCGTGGGGTGTATAGAACTGCGATATGAGATACGAGACCTCGGCGTCCTTCGTCAGGGTCTGGAGCCCGTGGGCGAACCCGGCAGGGATGTAGACCTGTTTCATGTTTTCGGGCGTCAACTCGAAGCTCAGCCAGCTGTGCCGCGTCGGCGAGTTCAGGCGCAAGTCCACGACGACATCAAAAATCGCCCCGCGGACACAGGAGACAAGCTTTACCTCGGCATACGGATCCTCTTGATAATGCAGCCCCCGGAGGGTTCCCTTTTCGACCGAATGAGCGCGGCTGTGCTGGACAAAGCGCGTCACCAGCCCGCAATCAGCCATTTCTTTTTCGCAGAACAGGCGGGTGAAGGAACCGCGGTCGTCAATCACCGGCGTCGGCTCGATCAGCCAGACACCCTTCAGCTCCGTTTCGGTAAACTGCATGTCAACCTTAGCCCCAGTTGCCGGGTAAGGGCCGGCAGTCCAATTGTTGGCATCGCCCGCTCGGGCTGGAAGAGCTACCTAAGTCTTAGGTGGCTTCTCCGATAGCGGTATGCCGGGCCGGTCGCTTACCCGATCGAGGGTCTTGGCGGCTTCACTGCCCCTACGGTTTGCCTATTAGGATTAAGGCAACCCAACGGATTGGCAAATCGAACCCGCGCGCGCACCGTCCTAAGCTGCCGCTGCCATAAAAGAAGCACCTCCTGCGGAGTGCGGCGGCAAAGGTTCTTGGTCAGGCCAATGCGTCTCCGTCTTTTCAAACCGGCGGGACAGGAGCACGGAATGAACATTCAGGCTGTCGAAATCGTTCGCGACCATAACGGGGCACGCCGGACTGCCAGCTGCAGACTTTGCGGATCGCGCCTGTGCCACACACTAGTTGATCTAGGCATGTCGCCTCCTTGCGAGGGCTTCCTGCAGCCGGACCAGCTCGACCAGATGGAACTCTATTACCCGCTCAAAGTACTGGTCTGCGACAGCTGCTACCTGGTGCAACTCAAGGAGTACATGAGCCCCGAGACCATCTTCAGCGAATATGCCTACTTCTCTTCTTTCTCGACAAGTTGGGTAGCCCACTCGAAAGCCTATTGCGAGGCGATCACGAAGCGGCTTGGGCTTGGAACTCACAGCTTTGCGGTGGAACTGGCAAGCAACGACGGTTACCTGCTGCAGCACTTCCTGCCGCTCGGCGTTCCCGTGCTTGGCGTCGAGCCGGCGGCCAACGTTGCGCGCGCTGCGGTCGAGAAGGGCGTGCCTACCCGAGTCGACTTTTTTGGAGCGCGGCTGGCAAATGAAATGGCGGCCGAAGGGCTTCACGCCGATCTCATCATTGGCAACAACGTCCTGGCGCAGGTGCCGAACCTCAACGACTTCGTCGCGGGAATGAAAATCCTTCTCAAACCAGAGGGCGTAATCACTCTCGAGTTCCCGCACATCGAGCGGCTGATGGCCGAGAACCAGTTCGATACCATCTACCACGAGCATTTTTCATATTTCTCGCTGCTGACGATCGATCTGATGGCGGCCCGCCACCGGTTGCGGCTCATTGATGTCGAGGAACTGCCCACCCATGGCGGCTCGCTGCGTGTTTATCTCGCCAACGAGGGCAGCAGCTGGGCCGTGGATCACAATGTCGGCGAACTCCTCGACCGTGAAAAGAGGCACGGGCTGACTGTAATGACGACCTACACCTCCTTCGGCTACAAGGCGCAGCGCGCGAAGCGAGATCTCCTAGCGTTCCTGATTTCGGCTAAAAACGAAGGCAAGAGGATCTGCGGGTACGGCGCGCCTGGCAAGGGCAACACGCTGCTCAACTACTGCGCTATCGGCACCGACTTCCTCGATTTCACGGTGGACCGCAATCCATATAAGCACGGCCGCTTCACGCCGGGCATGCACATCCCAATCAAGCCCATCGACGCGATCGACCAGGCCAAGCCAGATTACATCCTAATCCTTCCGTGGAACCTGAAGGACGAGATCGTCCAGCAGATGCACCATGTCGCCGCTTGGGGCGCGAAATTCGTGGTGCCAATTCCTTTCGTGACAGTGATCGATTCATCGGAGTTACCAAGATGAAAGTCATCCTTTTCTGCGGAGGCCGCGGGACCCGGATCCGGGACTATTCCGAAAGCATACCGAAGCCGATGATTCCGCTCGGCCAGCAGCCGATCCTGCGCCACGTCATGCAGTGGTACAGCGATTACGGACACGACGAATTCGTCTTGTGCCTGGGCTACAAGGCAACCGTCATTAAGGATTTCTTTCTGAACACCCGGCCACAGACCTTTTCCGATTGCGTGGTCACCCATGGTGGCCAAGACGTGAAGCTGCTTGGCGACATCGTCAAGGACTGGAGCATTACCCTGCTCGACACGGGCATCTGGCGCAACATCGGAGAGCGCCTCTGGGCCGCGCGGGATCACGTCAGGAACGAGAGGATGTTCCTGGCCAACTACTCCGACGGCCTGACCGATGTCGACCTCGACGATATGATCGCGAAGTTCGAGGCCAGCGGCAAGATCGGCTGCTTCCTTGCCGTGCACGCGCCGCTGACATACCACTTGGCCGACATCGCGGAAGACGGCCGCGTGCGCGAGTTCCGCACGACGGAAACGTCGGAGATCTGGATCAATGGCGGCTACTTCGTATTCCGCCCCGAAATCTTCGACTACATACGCGACGGCGAGGAACTCGTTCTCGAACCCTTCGGACGACTCATCGCTGACAACAAGCTGATGGCGTACAAGCACGAAGGGTTCTGGCGTTCGATGGACACGCTGCGCGATTGGCAATCACTCGAAGACATGGTCGAAAAGGGCGACATGCCCTGGAATATGAAGGTCACCGCCGAGAAAAACAGGCGCAATGTGCTGCTGGCCGTATCATGAGGGGGCTTGGCCTCGCACGTCGCGGGGAGGAACTCTCGATCCTCTGCCTTGGTGCCCATTCCGACGACATCGAAATCGGTGCGGGAGGCACGATACTCGGCCTGATCGCGTCGGGCGTCAAACTGGACGTCCGCTGGTGCGTGCTGAGCGCAGGCGGTCGACGGGTCGCGGAAGCCAGGGCTTCGGCCGAAGCGTTCCTCGAAGGATCGAGCTCGTCCACTGTCGACGTTGCGGATTTCGAAGACAGCTACTTCCCTGCCCATAGCCGATCGATCAAGCAGTGGCTGACGGATGTAAGATCACGGGTTGATCCCGACGTGGTGTTAACCCACGCCAGGTTCGACGCCCATCAGGACCACCGGGAGGTTAACCAACTGACCTGGAACGTCTTCCGCGATCATCTAGTGCTCGAGTACGAGATCCCGAAATGGGACGGCGACCTTTGCCAGCCCAATGCCTACGTGCCGCTCACGGCCGACGTGCTGAAGCGCAAGATCGAGCTCCTCTACGAACATTTCGGGACGCAGCGCTCCAAGGACTGGTTCGACCGCGAGACATTCGCCGGGCTTGCGAGGTTGCGCGGAATGGAATGCCGAGCACCAGAGCATTTCGCAGAGGCTTTCACGCTCCGGAAGATCAACATTCTTTAGCAGTTGGTCCATATTCTCCTGTGATAAGGGTGGATCAACGAATTTGATCGAGTGAAACAGCTTGAATTCACCGCCTGAGTTGATACAAAAAGGAATACATACATTAAATATAACGGATTTTACTACCATTTTGAATTTGAGGGGTTCATCAAAATGGGCAAAGCAAAAAATAGCTTCTGGATTGTCGTTCAGCGAAGTCCGGATCGGAACGGTCGAGGGCGGAGAAGCCGGGGTTCTGGTGTGGAAACGCGACCAACTGGTGGCGGTCCTTACCCAGATCGACGAGGAAGCCTACTCCACGAAAGGCAAATGGTTTCTCGAGACGGGGTTCGGGCTGCTGAGCGGGCAGCACAAGAATTTCGATACGATCGAGGAGGCCATACGATGGGTTGGCAGACACACCTATCCCGAGCCTGCTTAGACTGCAGATTGAGCGGCAGCAATTAACCCGACTTACGCTCAACTGGGCAACTGACGATCGTGCCGAAGACCCATGACGGAGGCCCTTCGACTTCCGGGACCCAAGGCAGGCAGCATTATGCCTGGGTCACTCTTGAGCCAGAGTTCCTTCCGCGAGGAGATCGTTGACCTTGTAGGCGACTTCCGTGCGGTTGGTCGCCTTCAGCTTCTTCATGATATTTCGGATGTGGACCTTCACGGTGCTTTCGCGCAGATTCAGTTCGTAGGCGATGATCTTGTTCGCCTTGCCGCGCCGAAGCGCCTGGGCAACCTCGGCCTGCCTGAGCGTGAACATGCCTGTCAAAGGCTGCGTGTCGCGACTGCCCGAATGTATCAGGTGCCGCATGGAAAGGACACTGCTCGCTGGCACGAAGATGCCGCCCGCTGCCGCAAGGTTGATAGCCTCGACACAGACGTCGATACCGACTGAGGTCGGAATGTAGCCGCGTGCGCCGCATTCGAGAGCGGTCAGTATCTGTGCAAGCTCTTCGGTGTCGGCCAGGATGACCACAGGAACTGATTTGAACTCGGACGAAATATGACTGATCTCGTCTGCGATGCCATGATCGGTGACCTTCCGGCCGCCAAGGTTGAAGAGTATGGCTGCAAGGGGAAGGGCCGAACCCTTCTTCACGCGCCATTCGCCGATCGAACCCATGGCGACGACCTGCATGCCGAGATCGTGGTCCACGAGAGCCGATGCGAGACACTCGCGGTCTAAGGCTCTTCCGTCCAGGATGAGGAGACATTCCCTGCCTGCTTGCCCGCGGACGCTTTCCGTTCCGTCGGAAGGAACTCCTGACCGATTGGCCGAAGTGTAGTTATGCAGTTCTGCTGTGGAATCCATATCAATACCCACTCTTTCCCGAACAAGCCGCCTTGCGGCGGCCGATATAGTATCCTCATTCCCTAGCATTGAAGGTTTGATACCACGCCTTGTGAAAGGTCGAGGCTCGATTACCCCACTAAACCCTTTTGCAGTTCTCCGCCCTCAGCGAGACCAGCTTGGGAAGTGTAAGGTTTATTATTAAGCAGTCTCTAACATAGGTTGTCTTTTCATAATTTTCAGACAATCCCATGCCGAGCTGGACTGCAATCTGGCTGAAGACGCAGGCATGGACCGCCGCAGGCACTAGCGATCGACGTTCGACTGCCTGCTGGCGATGGCCAAGCGGCCCAATGCTTTAGCTCGAGAACGCTTGGTCTACCCGTACTATGTGGGCACTTGCAGATATTTCGGCAGCGCGCCGGTCCTCGCGACAGACCGTGTTGCCGTCGCGGCTGCCGCCGTCGAGACATACGCTCCCTGCCAGGTATGCGGCGCACGACCAGTTGTCCGCAAACGTCGTGTCTCCCAGCGGAAAATTTACTGATGGCCGATGCGCTGCCGCTCGAACAGAGATACCCGTTACCTGAGATACTCTTTATCGAATCCGGCTGTTTCAACCAGCTTCTTGCGGTTGATCACCTCTACATGGCCTGACTTGAAAGAGACGAGATCGGCCTTGCGAAGTTCCCTTAATGTTCGGTTGACGTGAACGGTGGTCATTCCAAGAATGTCGGCCAGTTCGTTTTGGGTAAGGGGACAATCATATCTTCCATGGGCCGACAGCCCAACCATGGAGAGCCTCTCCTCCAACTCGAGCAGGAAATGGGCCGTGCGCCTCATCGCGTTCCGCCGCCCGGTATTCATAAGATGTTCGGCAAGGATGGCGTTCAGGCGGGCCAGGGAGTAGGCGATCTTCTTGCCGAGGCGGCCGTCCGACAAGATCGCCTCTACCAGTTCCTTACTGGAAATTTCATAAACGGCTAGTTCGGTTATGGCCGCCAGTGACGCTAGACGGGGTCCGTCCGCACCACGGAAACCGACAATGTCCCCCCTAAGAGGAGTGTCGATGATCTGCCGTTCTCCGTCCAGTAATCCCTGGTAAAGGATGGCCCAACCCGATTTTACGATGAATATCTCGCTGTTGTCGTCATCCTGGCGGCATATCACCGAATGGGGTTTGTAGATTTTTGCGGTAATACCGAGAAAATCGTCGTTCCCCCACTCGTTCTTTGACAATGTCCCCCCTATGGGATGAGAGCTTATGAACTGCAATAATGTTTGCATGGAGTATCACGAGGTTGCTTCTATTTCCCATCACCTTCCATGTAATCTCCATTATCTCCCGGATAATTTCGACAGAACGACCTCTTACCCTAGGGGCAGGCTGGCCCACTGTCCTCGTCTGTTTGAATGAGGTAAACTGTTGCAAGGGCGGTTAAGCCTCCGAGTATCCACCGTAAGGAGGAGTGCCTGCCGCGTCCTGCAGTTGCGGGATCTTAGGCTACGCCCTTTGGCTCTCTTGCCCGGAATACCCACCTGCCGAAAGATGAGCCGTCGGACAGCGTCCTGCGTGCGCACACCAGGGCCAAACCAAGCGGGAGGGCCGATCAACAATGCAGGTCTCTTTACCGGGCTTGCTGGTGTGCGCGGCTATTTTGGTCGTTGCCTACTATTCCAGGGGAATGCTGATCATAGGCCTGATAGCTTCCCAGGCGTTCGGCGCGACGGCCCTCATGACCCTGACCTTTTTAGGTGGATCATCTCCACTGATCTACACCATGTTTGCGGCCCTGCTCGTCATGGCGGTTACTGCAAGGCGTCGCATCTGGTTCGACCTTGGCAGCGTATTCGGAAGCATCCGCCCTGTTTGGGTTCTCACGAGCCTCATGGCGTACGCAATCATCGGAGCATGGCTGTTTCCAAGATTCTTCGCAGGACAGACCGCCGTCTTCGTACAGTCGAAAACCCGCGGCGCCGTCGTCGAAGCTTCTCTCGCGCCGGTTTCGGGCAACGTTTCCCAGACGGGCTACTTCATTCTTGGCGGGCTCACCGCCATCGCGCTTTGTGCGCTGCTGCTGCACTCCAACAGGATCGATCAGGTCCGCCGCGGCTTCTTTCTGTGGTGCGGTCTGCACACAGGCATGGGGCTGGTCGATTTCATTGGCAAGAACGCTGGGGCGGGAGATTTGCTCTCCCCGATCAGAACCGCGAACTACGCCCTTATAACGGAGGCGGTCGAGGCAGGATTCGTTCGGATCACGGGACCTTTTTCGGAGGCCTCTTCCTTCGCTGGCGTTTCCCTCGCCTGCTTGGCATTCTGCTACACGTACTGGAGAAAGACTAAATCACGCCTTGCCCAGTGGCTGGCAGGCGTCCTGCTCTTCCTGACCATTCTGTCGACATCATCGACCGCCTACGCTGGTCTGATTCTCCTGTGCATTCCGGTCGCCTTCTCGACGTTGCTTTCGGTCCTCAGGGGGAAGGTTCAGCGCGAGGAGATACTGATAACCGCGCTAATGGCCACAGGCGTGGTGGCCATAATAGGCATCAGCCTCTACAATGCCGAGCTCCTAGAACCGTTCGTCAAGCTAATAAACGCCACCATTATCAACAAGGCGGATTCTGCCTCCGGCGAGGAGCGCACCTACTGGAACATCAAGAGCCTGCAATCCTTCCTGGACACCAGTGGCCTTGGCGTCGGTTTCGGCAGTTCGAGGGCATCGAGCTGGCCGATCGCAGTTCTGTCCCAGCTTGGCGTCTTCGGATCGCTCCTGATGACCATCATGCTCGGTGTCGTCGTCCGCGGAATGGGCCGGGTACGCAAATGGGTGGACCCGGAGACCGATGCAGTCGTGACGAGCGTCAGAAACGCTTCCCTCGCCAGCATAGTTGCCGGCTCAGTGTCAGGTGGCGGCGCCGATCCAGGCATTCTCTTCTTCACCGCATTTGCCGTCGTTGCCGCCACGAGGACGCATGCTCGGCGCACCATGGCAGCAAAACGATCAAACTGGCTACTGATCAAGCATAGCGATCAACAAGCTCGCGACGGTGATGGCGAAGCGGTCTTGGCGGAGGCCTCCGGCCGAACTGTGGCGACGATCGGCGCCGGAAAGCGTGCAGGCACAAAACCTTTTGCGATGAGCGGCTTCGCAGCAGGCAGTGGCGGCGTCGTGTGGGACAGTAACCCGGGCGCCCCCAGGGACAAGCGTGCTACCAAAAAAGCAAAGCCGTCCCAGCCCCACCGGAAAGCTGCCTCGCGCACTGCCGAGGCAAGAATGCCGGAGTTCATCGCCCCTCAAATGTGCGAGACCCTGTCCCGACCCCCTGGTGGGCGCGATTGGGTCCACGAGATTAAGCTCGACGGCTATCGAATCCAGCTGCGTGTTCAAGCCGGCGCCGTCACGCTGAAGACGCGCAAAGGCCTGGATTGGACCTATAAGTTTGCGGCAATTGCAAAAGAGGCGTCAAGCCTTCCCGATGTCATCATCGATGGCGAGATCGTGGCGCATGGCGAAAACGGAGCGCCGGATTTTTCCGCCCTACAGGCCGCTTTGTCGCTGAGGAGAACCAATGACCTTGTCTTCTTTGCCTTTGACATGTTGTTCGATGACGCTGGCGAGTTGCGGCAAATGCCGCTCTCCGCCCGGAAGGAGCGCCTGAAACAGATGCTAAGCAATGTTCATCATGGGGAGGGCAGTCAGCTCGTCCGTTATGTGGAACACTTCGCAAATAGCGGTCATGCGGCCCTGCGAGTTGCGGGCATCATCTCGAAGAAGATCGATGCGGTGTACGTGTCGGGCAGAAGCGATGGCTGGGCGAAATCAAAATGTCGGTCTGGCCATGAAGTGATTATCGGGGGGTGGTCATCCACCAACGGCAAGTTTCGGTCGTTGTTGGTTGGCGTCAATCGCGGTGACCATTTCGCCTACATTGGCCGGGTAGGAACGGGCTACAGTAAGACGAAGGTCAAGCAGCTTCTCCCACGTCTAAAGGCTGCCAAGGATAAGACGTCGCCCTTCACCGGCAATGGAGCCCCAAAAGAAGATCCGGCCGTATTTTGGACCAGACCGGAACTTGTAGCAGAAATCGAAATGGCGGGCTGGACACGCGATGGCAATGTTAGGCAGGCTGCGTTCAAAGGTTTGCGCGACGACAAGTCAGCAAAAGACCTGGGAGCCGAGCGCCCCGCCTACGCCGGAACATCGAGGCGCCGAACCCTTAAAAAAGGCAAGTAGTTAAGCCGGCTGGCCGGCACAGGGCTCATGCATAGGAGACGTGCCTCATGGAAGATACCTGATTTGTTGGTTTGGATATTCACAAACAGCGGATTTCGATTGCGGTGGCGGAGAGTGGACGCTCCGGATCTCATGCGATCCGGGTTCTGATGAACGGCTTTTCCGTGGCTCTGTTTGGGCGCTCCAACTTGAGAGCGTAGTCATTGCCTCTATACTAAGGCCGCTACCAACACTTAGGCCTGCCTCAATCCGACGCCGGGAGTCCCCTGCGAGTTGAGGGAAGCGACTATTCAATTGCGAAGCATCGGGTGGCCGCAGGCGGACCGCGCCGGCAAGGGATGATCCAGGAGCTCTTGCCTTCTGTTGTCAGATCGGCTTCCTATTAGTTTGGCGGGACGTCACCTTTCGGCTCGGACAACTTTACGAGTCGGGCAGACATCGTTTGATGCTGTAAGTCACCGAGTTCGCCACCGCATCCGAGTAGCTGCGAAGCCGGCTGGGCTGACCACCACTTGCCTTTGTCGTGGTTGCAAAGGCAGCCAATTGGGCATTCGTTCCCTAGCGATCGTGCACGAGACGATCTCGCTGGTCAAAGTGGTAGGCGGAAAAAGGTTCCGAAACGCTAATCACTTGCGGTTGCAGTAGTATGGCCTGCTCGTGGAACGCAAAGCCTGCCCCGATTTCGTCCCGCGATGCGGATGCGACAATTAGAGATCAAGCCAAACGTCGCCTTGTGGGCAGCTGCAGCACGCCAGGACGTAGCCTGCCGATTTGTCCTCCAAGGTCAGCCCGCCTAGGTCATCCATGACGACTTCGCCGGACAGCTTGGCGATCCGGCACGTACCGCAAACTCCCTGCTGGCAGGCGGTCGGGACGTAGACGCCACATTGGCGCGCCGCTTCGAGCAAGGTCTCTCCAGGCGCGCAGTGATGCGCAATGCCGGAGCGGGCGAAGCGGACCGAAGACGAAATCTCTGAAGCCAGTACCGAACGCGAATTGTTGCCGCCTCCGAAGCTCTCCTCATGATACTGTGAAGGGGCGAGGCCGATCCCATCCAGGCAGCCGCGTGCCGCCTTCATGTAGGATTCCGGCCCACAGGCAAAGACGGTGCGGCTGTGGAGATCGGGAACCAGATTGAGAAGCATCTGACTGTTAATGCGTCCAGTTGGACCCGTCCAGGCTGGGTCTTCCCGACTGCAAATGCAAGTCACTTGAACATTGGGAAAGCGAGCGGCAAGTGCGTCCAGTTCTAGCCGAAAGATGATGTCGTCCGGCGTTCTCGCACTATGAATGAAGCGGATATCCTGGTCGGCTGCGCGGTCGGTAAGTGCCCGCAGCATAGACATGACGGGCGTTATCCCGCTGCCACCCGAAAGGAAAAGGGACTTTCCGTGCGGCAGATCGTCGAGATTGAACGAGCCGAGCGGCCCTTCGATCTCGATCCCATCGCCCGGCTTCAAATTGTCATGCAGCCAATTCGAAACGAGCCCGCCCGGCGTCCGTTTCACGGTGATCTGAAGGTCGAGCGGTCGCGTCGGCGGTGACGAAACGGAGTAGGAGCGCGTCACTGCGGCACCGTCGATCGTAAGGTGCACCAGAACATACTGGCCAGCGCTGAAGCAGAACATCCGATCTGAAACGGGTGTGAGAACGAATGTTTTCACATCGTGCGTTTCGTCGATCACGCGCCGGCAGAGCACAAGTTGCGGCGTGCTCTGGGCCCACTGCCGATGACGCTTCGTCGGGACGAAGCCGGAGGGCCCAAAGGCGGCGTGTGCATTCATCATTCAACTCGGGTTTGAAGTCGAGCCAAGATGCCATTTCAAAACCCGCTTAACAGCCGCGCAATCCTACCTTTATGATCGGCAATTTCGATTAAACTTCCAGTGACATGACCGCCACCTGGAGAGCTCGGATGCCTTTACGAATAATGGGTTCGTGTTTGCGGCGCGCAAGTATCGCGGTATGGACTGGCTGGTGCAGCGTCGGCGCGCCCTCGACGAGGAACGATGGAAGTTCAGCTGTGAACCTGCGCGCATCATCGCTGCGCATGTAGCAGGTGCCGCCCGTTCGCCGCAGCATGATCTCCGCCAGAGTTTCCGATCCTGTCGAAAGCCGGCAGATCGCCAGTTGGGCCAGCAGTTCTGCGTGCGTCTTTTCCAGCACGGCGGTGTAGCCCGGGCGAATGTAGGTTTCAGGGTCGACGTCGGACAGCGTTCTGGCAGCCGTCGAAACCATCACATATTCCTCCACCATCAGATGTTCGTAGGCGATCTCAGGCAGGTAGCGAGGCGCATAAAGGACGGCGATATCCAGATTTCCCATGCTTAGGTCGCTGACCATCTGGTTCGAATAATCCGACTCGACATGGATCGAGGATCTTGGAAGCGCCTGGCACAATGTCTCGACCCATCCGGGCAGGACCGAGCGGGTCATGCCCACCTGTGCGGCGATGCGCAAGGTGCCCTCGAAACGGTTGAATGCTCGCACATCGTGTCGAGCTTGCGACCAGGTCGACAGCAGGGATCTGGCGTAGGCTTCGAACCGCCGTCCGGCGGCTGTCGGCTCAGCACCGGCGCGCCCGCGCTGGAAGAGCTCGGACCCGATCGCGCTCTCCAGATTCTTGATCCGGGTGCTGATCGTCGACTGGGTCAACCCCAGCCGATCGGCGGTACGATTGAAATTTCGCGACTCGATGATGTCGAGAAAGGTTTCGATGTGATCTAGCTGCACGCGACCTCCGATCGAAAAAGTCGATCATATTGCGCAGGATCATAAGCTTGATCAAACAATACTCAAGGCCGAAGCTGCACTCGGTGAAATCGGCCGGCAGATCGACCAGGCTGAAGCTACGGAGCTGAGCAACGTGTTCATAGTCGACTGCGATTGTCACAATTACTGGTCAAGCGCGACCGTGTTGGAGCCTTACCTTTCCGGCCTATGGAAGGACATGTTCGTCGAAGGCGAGAAGACAGGTCCCGTTGGCGCCTTCCCGCATGGCCATCGTCCCTGGTTTCATCCGCAGGACTTCTCCCGCAAGGACGTCCGTCCGAAGACGGAAGCCGACAACTATCTCATCATGAAGGAGAAGCACCTCGACAAGTACAACGTCGATGTGGCGATCCTGACTGGCGATGAGCCGATCGAGGCTTCCACTCTCGCCAATCCCTATTATGCCAGCGCCCTCGTCAGCGCCTATAATGACTACCAGATCGACCAATGGCTGCCGAAGGACGACCGCTTCATGGGCTCGATCATCATCGCGCCACAGGATCCGAAGCTCGCGGCCGCCGAGATACGCCGCCTGGGCAATCATCCGCGCATGGTTCAGGTTCTTGCCTCGCAAGGCTCCGTCAAGCCCTATGGCGATCCGTTTTACCATCCGATCTACGAAGCATGCGCCGAGGTGGGGCTGCCCTTTGCCATACATCTGGGCGGCCATGGCGGCGTGAATTCGACTGCGATCGCTCCTGCGCCGACGACATTCTTCTGGGAGACCCATGCTATCCTGCACATGTCGGCAATTTCGCATGTCGCAAGCATGATTGCGCATGGCGTCTTCGAAAAATGGCCGGACCTCTACTTCGTGGTCATCGAATGCGGCGTCGCCTGGGTGCCGTCGGTGCTGTGGCGCCTGGACGCAGATTACAAAGCCCTACGAAAAGAGACGCCATGGCTGAAGATGCTGCCTTCCGAATATTGCCGGCGCAACATCCGCTTTTCCACGCAGCCGCTGGAGCAGCCCGCAAATATTCAGCATCTCTGGTCCACTTTGGAAGCGATGGACGGGGAAAATACGCTGATGTTTGCCTCCGACTATCCGCATTGGGACTATGACGATGCCAACACGCTGCAACTCCCTCCCGCCTGGAAGAGCAAGATCATGGGCCTGAATGCGCTGGAGGTTTACAAGCGCATCCCCCGCGCGCAAGCGGCGAATGCCGCCTGAGGAAGCAGACAATGCCCGAGAAGACATATATCTGTCGCGTTGACGAGATCGAAACCGGATCTCCCTTTATTGCCAAAATCCGCAGCCTTTCGGTCGGCGTTTTCCGCATCGGAGATTCATTCCACGCGCTGCTGAACGTTTGTCCCCACCGTGGAGCTCCGCTTTGCGAGGGGCCGCAATGCGGAACAACTGCACCGGTCGAAGAGGCGCAATTCATCTATCACCGCGAAAACGAGATCGTGCGCTGCGCCTGGCATGGCTGGGAATTCGACATCAAATCAGGCGCGGCTTTGGTCGATCCGTCCGTTCGCGCGCGCACATTTCCAGTCACTGTCGAGGCGGGCAGCATCTATGTGACGGCCTGATTGAGGTGCGGATTTGAGCAGTCAGAAGAAAGGGTGATCGCAGCTAACAAGCAGATTTCTACACAGGGTGCGTGACGAACAATAACGCGGAAAATCCGCAATGGGAGAGTCAAATGTCAGAATCTGAATACAAGCTTGGTATCGCTCAAAGCCTGATTGGTCGCGGCAAGATTTCCCGTCGCGACTTCATTCATCTTGGGCTGGCCGCTGGGCTGACGCTCACCGCTGCGGACAAGCTCTTCGTCAGCACGGCACGAGCCGAACCGCTGCAGGGCGGCTTCGCCAAGCTCGGCATGGCACATGGCGCAACAACCGATTCGATCGATCCGGCCGGCTACCTGGATACGTTCACACAGACCGCGTTCTCGGGCTCGATGTCCAACAGCCTCACCGAGGTCGACGCGAAAGGCAACGTCCAACCGGACCTTGCCGAGAGCTTTGAATCGTCGGGCGGGGCCAAAACCTGGGTCTTCAAGCTACGCAAGGGCGCAACCTTCCACAATGGCAAGAATGTCACGGCGGACGACGTCGTGGCTTCGCTGCGCTATCATATGGGCGACGAAACCAAATCGGCGGCGAAGCCGCTGCTTGAGCCCGTCGCAAGCATCAAGGCGGATGGCCCGGAGACGGTTGTCTTCACGTTGAAGAGCGGCAACGCCGATTTCCCCTACATCATGAGTGACTACCATCTGGTCATCATGCCGTCCAAGGACGGCAAGGCGGATTGGGGATCGGGCGTTCGCACCGGAGCTTTCGTGCTCGAGAATTTCCAGCCCGGCGTTTCGGCCAAACTCAAGCGCAATCCGAACTATTTCAAGAACGGCAAACCCTATCTCGACGAGGTGGAGTTCATCGCCATCACCGATCTCGCCGCCCGCATGGCCGCGCTGTCGACAGGGGAGGTGGACTATATTGGCCGCGCCGACCTCAAGACCCTCGGCATGTTGAAACGCAATCCCAAGGTGGAGATCGTCGAGGTCACCGGCTATGGCCACTATACCTTACCGATGAATGTCACGATGGCGCCGTTCGACAATCCAGACGTCCGAATGGCTTTGAAATGGGCGATCAACCGTCAGGAGATCGTCGACAAAATCTTTCTCGGTCACGCCACCGTGGCCAACGACAACCCGATCGCGCCGGCGATCAAATTCGCCACCAATCCGCAGCCGCAGCACAGTTTCGATCCGGAAAAAGCCAAGCATTACCTGAAAAAGGCAGGAATGGAAAAACTGAAGGTGGACCTCTCGGTCGCCGATGCCGCTTTTGCAGGCGCGGTGGATGCGGCTGCGCTCATCCGCGAGACGGCAGCCCAGTGCGGCATCGACGTAAACGTCGTGCGTGAGGCCGAGGACGCCTACTGGGACAATGTCTGGCTCAAGAAACCTTGGTGCGCTTCGTATTGGAGCGGTCGCGCGACAGCCGACTGGATGTTCACGCAAGCCTTTGCCGCAGACTCCAGCTGGAACGAGTCGTTCTGGAAGAATCCCCGCTTCAACGAATTGCTTGTCCAGGCGCGCGCCGAAACGGACGAGGCCAAGCGGGCGGCAATGTATGCCGAGATGCAGCAACTGACCCATGATGATGGCGGCAGCATCGTGCTGGTCTTCAACAATTTCGTCAGCGCCAAATCCAGCAAGCTCGCACATGGCGAGGTGGCGCCGAACTGGGAGAACGATGGACTGAAGATGGCCGAACGCTGGTGGATTGCCACTGCGTGAAAGTGCGGGCCGGACCCGCGATGGCTATTAGGCTCCGGCTTGCAACCGCGTGCCCTGACTGGTGTGGCAGGGCGGCGGCAGCAACGGGAAACGCGTACCCATGAACCCCGTCGCAAGAACGGTTCTGCAGCGGCTTGGCCTCGGCCTGGTCACGCTGTTCATCGTGTCCATCATTATCTTCTCTGCGATTGCAATGCTGCCGGGCGACTTCGCCAAGGCGATGCTCGGGCAATCCGCGACACCCGAAACGGTCGCCGCCTTCCAGCGAGAAATCGGCATCGACCGTCCGCCTGTCGAGCGCTACTTCGTCTGGGTCGGGCAGATGCTCCACGGTGATTTCGGCTCTTCATTCGCCAGTCGCACCGGGTACCGGCGTACCGTCGCCGACATCATCGCGCCACGCCTCTACAATACGATGTTCCTTGCATCGATGACCGCGCTGATTGCAGTTCCGCTAGCCCTGGGACTGGGCATCCTCGCTGCGCTCTACCGCAATGGCTGGTTCGACCGGCTGGTGAACGCAGTGACGCTGACAACGATTTCGTTCCCGGAGTTTTTCGTCGCCTATATGCTTGCCTATCTCGTCATCTCGCGCGACACGTTCATCGGATCCGAGTTCGCACAATCACTGCCACACTGGCTTGCGGTCTCATTGAACTGGATACTCAATGCAGTTCCCAAGTTCCCGACATTGTCGAATGTGAACGACCAGACGCCGTTCTGGGAGCATGTTTGGAGAGTAGCCTTGCCGGCGATCACGCTTACGCTCGTCATCGTCGCCCATATGATGCGCATGACACGAGCGGCGATCATCAACATGCTGGCAAGCCCCTATATCGACATGGCGCGTCTCAAGGGAATGTCGCCCATGACAATCGTACTCAGGCATGCGTTGCCCAACGCATGGGCTCCGATCGTCACTGTGGTGGCGTTCAATCTGGCTTATCTCGTCGTCGGAGTGGTCGTGGTCGAAGTGGTGTTCGTCTATCCCGGCATTGGTCAGCTGATGGTTGATGCGGTCAAATCCAGGGATGTTCCGGTTGTCCAGGCCTGCGCCCTGATTTTCGCGGCGACCTATATCCTCCTCAATCTAACAGCCGACATCATTTCCATCGCCACCAATCCCAGGCTCCTGCATCCACGATGACCAGCTACGAACCCGTCGCTCAGGTTCACAGGCTGAGGCGCTCGCGCGGCACCCGGGCCAAAACGGCACTGAAGAAGGCACCCTTCAGTGCCTGGTTCGGCATCCTCGTGATCATCGGCTATGTCATCGTTGCGGTCTTCGCGCACTGGATCGCCCCATATGGCGAAACGCAGGTCTTCAGCGAAGCCTTCGCACCGTGGAGCCAGCAGTTCAAATTGGGAACCGACCAGCTCGGCCGCGATATGCTCACACGCTTGATTTATGGTGCGCGCAACACCATCGGTATCGCCGTCGCGACCACGCTGCTGTCCTTCGCAGTCGGCGTCTCGCTAGGCCTTCTAGCCGCATTGTACCGAGGATGGCTCGACCAGATACTGTCGCGTGCGGTGGACGTGTTGATGTCGATCCCAAGCCTGATCTTTGCCCTGGTGCTGCTTTCGATCTTCGGCTCGTCGATCACCAGCCTGATAATCATCATTGCGCTGCTCGATTCTACCCGTGTCTTTCGCCTCGCACGCGCTGTCGGGCTTAACGTGGCAGTGATGGAATACGTCGAAGTGGCGCGATTGCGCGGTGAAGGCCCGAAATGGATCATCGCCAAGGAAATCCTTCCCAACGTGATGCCCCCGCTGGTCGCGGAATTCGGCTTGCGATTTTGCTTCGTATTCCTCACGATCGCGGCACTGTCCTTCCTGGGCGTCGGTATTCAGCCACCGACCGCCGATTGGGGATCGATGGTGCGCGAGAATGCGACCCTGATCACCTACGGCGACGTCACCCCGCTGCTGCCGGCCGGCGCGATTGCCCTCCTCACGGTCTCCGTGAATTTCGTCGTCGACTGGTTCCTCCACGCAACAAGTGGGTTGCGGGATGAAAAATAGCGCCCCCGGATTGCGCGAAAAAGGCAAGCATCTGCTTCAGATCCGCAATTTGCATGTGGAGGGTTTCTCGGACGAGCGGTGGCATCCCATTGTCCGCGGGGTCGATCTGGCGCTGAAGCGGGGGGAGGTTCTTGGCCTGATCGGCGAGTCAGGCGCCGGAAAATCCACCATCGGCCTCGCCGCGATGGGTTACGCCAAGCCGGGCTGCCGGATCACAAAGGGCTCGATCCTGTTCGACGGTATCGATCTTCTGGCAATCAGCGAAACAGGACGTCGCCGCCTCCGAGGCTCGCGCATCGCCTATGTCGCGCAAAGCGCCGCGGCCTCTTTCAATCCAGCCCACCGACTCCTCGATCAGACCGTCGAAACTGTGGTGGCTCATGGGATTGCCAGCCGAGAAAAAGCGAACCGGAGTGCGGTCGATCTCTATCGCCGTCTTCAGCTTCCAGATCCGGAGACCATCGGCTTTCGCTATCCTCATCAGGTTTCCGGCGGACAGTTGCAGCGGGCTATGACCGCGATGGCGATGGCTTGCCGTCCGGACCTCATCGTCTTCGACGAGCCAACGACGGCGCTCGATGTGACGACACAGGTCGAAGTTCTCGCCTCCATTCGCAACATCGTGGAGGAATTCAACACCGCTGCAATCTATGTGACGCATGACCTGGCGGTGGTGGCGCAAATGGCGGATCGCATCATGGTTTTGCGCCATGGACTTACCGTGGAGGAGGCAGAAACGCGCCAGATGCTCGCCTCGCCCAGCCAGGAATATACCAGAACGCTCTGGGCCGTGCGCAAGCTCGCAAAGCCCGAAGTTCCGGCCGATGACTATCTGCTTACGATAGACAACGTCACGGCGGCCTACGGTCGGGCGGTCAAGGTGCTCCAGGATGTGTCCATCAAAGTTCCACGTGGAAGAACAGTGGCCGTGGTCGGCGAATCCGGTTCCGGGAAATCGACGCTCGCCCGCGTCGTTACCGGCCTGCTGCCACCGCTTTCGGGGTCGATTTCCTTTGCCGGCCAGACCCTTTCCAAGACCCTGAAGACGCGCCCAAAAGAGATCCTGCGCCGCATACAGATGATTTATCAAATGCCCGACAACGCACTTAATCCGCGCCAGACGGTCGAAGAAGTCATAGCTCGGCCGCTTGAGTTCTACCTTGGCCTGCAGGGTGCGCAGAGGGACCGGCGGATCGACGAACTCATGCACATGGTCGAGATGAGCGAAACTTACCTTGACCGTCTGCCGGCCGAACTATCGGGGGGTCAGAAGCAGCGCGTTTGCATCGCTCGGGCCTTGGCCGCCGACCCGGAACTCGTTATCTGCGACGAAATCACGTCCGCGCTCGACCAGATTGTGCAAGAGGAAATCCTGAAGCTGTTAATGCGGCTTCAGCGCGACCTCGGCATGAGCTACATTTTCATCACCCATGACATTGCCACCGTGCGGGCCATCGCCGACGAAATTGTGGTCATGCACCAGGGTAAAGTCGTTGAGCAGGGATTAAAGAGCGAAATTCTCACGCCGCCGCATGCCCCCTATACCGAACGGCTGTTGTCCTCCGTGCCGGAAATGGATCCGGACTGGCTCACAAGGCTGCTCGCCAGCCGGAGGATGTGATCGTCGGGCAGAGTGTTCTTCCATATCGCCACGATTTATAGCTTCGCGGTGGGCGCTGGGCGAAGCAGCGCTCGATCGCACAGCGCGCAGCACCCGTCCATACGAGGACGGCGAGCCTTTGCCGCCGTTCGGCTTTCTGAAACGATGATTGAATACGCGCAATTCGGGAGCCAATAGTCCATGCCAACACAAAGCGATGCTAGTGAAGCGCGCCGGTGGTTTGCCGAAGACCTGCGTGTCTCGTCACCAGTCTTACACAACCCTGCTGTCATCGAGGCCTTCGCAAAGGTTCCGCGCGAATACTACCTTGGCAACGGGCCATGGCGTATCCATTCGAGATTGCAGATCGGGGCGGTCCATACCAGCCCTTCAGCCGCACTTCATGAGATTTACCACGACGTTCTGGTCTCACTTGACGAAAAACGCGGATTAAACAGCGGTTTGCCGTCGCTTTGGGCCTTGGTTTTCGACCATGTGAACATCGCTCCCGGCCAGACCGTCCTTCAGGTAGGCGCCGGTGTCGGCTATTTCACCGCCATCCTCGCTGAACTGACGGGTTCTGAAGGACGCGTGATTGCCTATGAGATCGACGAAGAACTCGCCCGGCGCGCGCAAAGCAATCTTGCTCATTATGCCCATGTCGAAGTGGTATCCGGTGATGCAACGCAGGCAGTTGATCTGCCGGACCTCGATGTCGTTGTCGCCTTTGCCGGAGTGACGCACGTGCCGGAACGGTGGCTTTCAAATTTGTCCGACGCTGGCCGGATGGCGCTGCCGTTCACGGGCGAAGACCAACGAGGCTTCATGATGCTTCTGGAAAGGGCTGGCGATACCTTTCCCGTACGATCACTTGTGCCATGCGGGTTTTACCCCTGCAGCGGAGCCAGGCGCAGTGACGAAGAAAAGGCCTTGATGGCCGCCCTCAAGGCTGCGCGAGGCAAGGTTACCCGTCTCGCGCAATATCACCGAGGGCGACAAAAAAATGGCAGCGAGAACGCTTGGTTGGTGACCGACACATACTGGATTTCGAAAGCCTAGAGATCGATGTCGAACTTGCGTGTCACCGTCGTAGCGTGCGGCACGGCATTCCACGAACGATCTATACCATCGGGAGCGGTCCGAAACATCATTGCGTCCTGAGTTTCCCCGATCCGCGCGTGCGGATTGCAGGCGCGGTCCTGGCCGGCTGCAGCACAGGCTTTCTCTTGTCCGACGACTGACCAGACCCACGCGGGGTTGAAAGCGGCGGTGCTGTCTTGGTCAGGCCGGACGGCTTTGTCGCGTGGCGGTCATCGCACGGCGTGCCTGATCCCGTACAGGTGCTGATCGAAACACTTGACGGGTTTGGTTTCCGCACGCAGGCACACGAACACCATCGGTGAGCGCGCGGATACCTCCTGCGTTCCGCCGCGCCGATGGGCCACCGTGGCCTTGGCAGACCGAATGTCGCCATTACCGCAAATGGTCAATCAAACCGTTCAGCAGGAGCAGCAACGCCCCAGCGACGACAGCCGCGGCGGCATCGTCCAGCATAATGCCGGCCCCACCCCTTACCTTGTCGTGCATGATACGGATGGGCCAAGGCTTGACGACGTCGAAAAACCGGAAAGCAAGGAAGCCTGCTGCCCACCAGAGTGGGTCGATCGGAAGCATGGAAAGTGTCACGGCGGCGCCGAAGGTCTCATCGATGACGACGATCTGTGGATCCTCCGTCCCGGTACGGGAGATGACATGCGACGACGCCCATACGCCGACGGCGAACAGGGCCGTATAGGCAAGCACGGTCAGCCAAGGCGATGCAGGTATCAGAGCTGCGGTAACAGCCACTCCAACCATTGCGCCGGCTGTGCCCGGCCATATTGGAGATAATCCCGCGCCAAGAGAGGTCGCGAGCAGGTAGGCAAACTTGGGTGAGAATTTATGCATCGAGTTTCGGCCGGCTTCCGACGGATGGCAAGCAATCATAGTCACATCGTTCGGGTGCGGCCGCCAGACCGCCGGTCGATTTGCTCCGTCAGCTTGGCGAGCGCCTTAATCCGCCGGCCGCATCCGCCAAAAAGAAATCGCTGTTGCGGCCGGTTGAGAACGTTGCTGAGCCAGTTCTCCGTCTGCGTTGACCAAGTCGAACGGTAGCGACGGTGGAACAAACCCGCAAATTGCTGGTAAAGCTCGGTGAAACGACATCGTCAGAGGAGCCGCCATGATCGCCGGTCTCATGAAAAGTCGCATCGACCCGCTATGGGAGCAGGCCGCTTCTCCGCTGATCGGGATCGGCATGACGCCGAACCAGGTTACGGCCAGCGGGCTCGTGCTCGTCGCTTTGTCCTCGGCGGCTTACGTCTACCACCATTCAAGCCTTGCCTTCGGCCTTTGCCTGGCGTTTGCCTTCACCTTCGATGCGCTGGACGGTGCGGTCGCCCGCCGGACAAATATGAGCACCAAGGCCGGTGGCTATTTCGATGCCGTCGTCGACCGCTATCAGGAATTGGCCGTCTTTGCGGCTATCGGCTGGGTCGCCGATCTGTGGGCGATCGCAATGTTCGCGTTCGCCGGCGGGATACTCACAAGTTACGCCAAGGCGCGGACGGCGCTGGAAATCCCTGTGGAAAACCATGGTTGGCCGGATTTCTTCGAGCGGATGGAACGTCTGGTTTTCATTTGCGTGCTGCTCGCCGCCGACGGAGTCGCGGCCGCCCTGGGCGCGGCATCGCCCTGGATTCTGGCGGGTGGGTTCGCGCTTTACGCAGTGCTGGCCAACGCCACAGCGCTGCAACGGATCAGTCGCGCATTCGCGATGCTGAAACGAGCCGACGGAAAGCAGCCGTGAGACAGCTAGAACGCAAGCATTGTATCGACCGCCGTGCTTTTCCAACAAAGTTGCGCGTCAGCGCCAGCCCAAGCCAGGGGCGACATGGGTCAGGATCGCCTCGATGACGTGGGCATTGTAGTCGACGCCGAGCTGATTGGGGACGGTAAGCAGCAGCGTATCGGCCTCGGCGATGGCTTCGTCGCCCTTTAGCTGCTCGATCAGGACGTCCGGTTCGGCGGCATAGGACCGGCCGAACACGGCGCGTCTGTCTGCCTCGATGTAACCGAAATGATCTCCGCTTTGGTTGCCGCCGAAATAGGCCCGGTCGCGATCGTCGACCAAAGCAAAAATGCTCCGGCTGACCGACACCCGCGGCTCGCGCGTGTGTGCGGCCGCCTTCCAGGCCTCACGAAAAGCCCGGATCTGTTCGGCCTGCTGGATGTGAAACCGCTTTCCCCCCTCATCGAATTTGAGCGTGGAGCTCTGCAGGTTCATCCCCAGTTTCGCCGCCCATTCGGCGGTGGCGTTTGTGGCGGCGCCCCACCAGATGCGCTCGCGCAGGCCCTCCGAGTGCGGCTCGACGCGAAGCAAGCCAGGCGGGTTGGGAAACATCGGCCGCGGGTTGGGCTGCGCAAAGCCTTTGCCTAGCAACACTTCGAGCAGCACTCCGGTGTGTCTGCGGGCCATGTCGGCATCGCTCTCGCCCGCTTGCGGGGCGTAGCCGAAGTAGCGCCATCCCTCGATTACCTGCTCCGGCGAGCCGCGGCTGATGCCCAGCTGCAGACGCCCTCCGGCGATTAGATCGGCGGCGCCGGCGTCCTCGGCCATATAGAGCGGGTTCTCGTAACGCATGTCGATCACCGCCGTGCCGATCTCGATTCGTCTGGTCTTCGCCCCAACCGCTGCCAGCAGCGGGAAGGGCGACGCGAGCTGGCGCGCGAAGTGATGCACGCGGAAATACGCGCCGTTCGCACCCAGCTCCTCGGCCGCGACGGCCAGCTCGACGGACTGCAAAAGCGCATCAGATGCCGTCCGCGTCTGTGATTGCGGCGAGGGCGTCCAGTGCCCGAACGAGAGGAAACCAATCTTCTTCATGAAATAGCCAGCCTAGAGGAAAGACAGGTGCAGACTATGCTTCGACGCGGAGCAAAGCACTTCAAAAATGTTGCCCCAACGGCACTCTTCAAAGCCGCTCCGGCCGATTTGGGGTGAGGGCAGGCGACGAGTTTGGCAATGCAGAAGCACAATATGCGACCCGAAAATGGACGCGTGGCGACGTGTGACGCTGGTCGACACCAACGTTCTGCTCGATCTTGTCACCAATGAACCGACTCGGCGGATCGATCGCCCAGCTTGAGGCGCAAAGCCTGAATGGCCCGTTATTGATCAACGATGCTGTCTATGCAGAGCTTGCCGTCCGATACGAGCGCATCGAGGATCTCGACGCCTTTGTTGATGAAGCTGGTCTCGAAGTGGCTCCTATGCCACGGGCAGCACTGTTCCTCGCGGGAAAGGTTTTTACGCAGTACCGGCGATCGGGGGGATTGCGCACCGGCGTGCTGCCTGATTTCTTCATCGGTGCTCATGCCGCCGTCAATGGGCTGCCGCTACTCACGCGCGATGTTGGCCGCTACCGTACCTACTTTCCGTCGCTCAAGCTGATCACACCGAACTCGTGAATAGCCCGCCGAAATAGGGTCCGCTAGGAAGGCGCCGCGAATGCGAGCACTATCGCGATGATGATCAACAGCGGCCCCATCCATTTAAAATGGGTTCCAAAGTTCGTCCACCATGCCTGCCGTTGGCCGGGGCGAGCTTGAGAGGGGTCCAAGAAAAATCCGAAGCCGACGCCAGCCATCCACAACCCGGTGCAGAACATGATGAACTCGTCGATGTAATCCGCGACCACGCTTCGAAGCTTTCGAATTTATGCCGCCGCTACATGCGCCGAATTCGAGCCGATATAGTTACGGATCGTTTCGATGATCCGGTCCTGGTCAGCCTCGCTCAGATAGGGATGCATCGGCAGGCACAGGATGCGCTTCGGCAGCTCTTCCGAAACGGCAAGGCCGGTCGGGGTGCGCGGATAATCGCGATAGGCAATCTGGCTGTGCAGCGGTTTCACATAGTAGATGACCGACGGAATGCCCTTTTCACCGAGATGTGCCTTGAGCCCGTCGCGTTTCGGCGTTTCGATGGCGTATTGCGCCCAGGCCGAGCGGCCGCCGCCCAGATTGCGTGCCGCCTTGACGATATCGCCGAGACCTTCGGCATAGCGATTGGCGACCGCTTGCCGCGCCACCATCTCGTCCTCGAGGATGGCCAGCTTCTCTATCAGGATCGCCGCCTGAAGCGTGTCGAGCCGTGAATTGATGCCGACGCGGACATTGTCGTATTGCGTTTCGCCTTTGCCGTGAAAGGCGAACGAGCGCAGCTGTTCGGCCAGCGCATCGTCATTGGTGAACATCGCACCGCCGTCGCCATAGCAGCCGAGCGGCTTTGCCGGATAGAAGCTGGTCGAGCCGACGGTGCCGAACGAGCCGCACATCTTGCCGTCGGCCGAGCCCCCGGTCGCCTGCGCCGCATCCTCGATGACCATCAGGCCTTCGCGATCGGCGATGGCCATGATCGCCTCGTAATCGGCGACGAGGCCGAACAGGTCGACGGGAATGATTGCCTTCGGCCTCAGCCGGCCTTCCGCCTTGATCATGGCGATTGCCGCCTCGAGGCTGGCGGTGTCGATATTGTAGCTGTCGGCATCGACATCGACGAACACCGGTTCGGCCTTGGTCAGCGCCACCACTTCGGCCGTGGCGGCAAAAGTGAAGCTCGGCACGAACACCGCGTCGCCCGGGCCGATGCCGGCGGCAAACAGCGGCAACAGCAGCGCATCGGTGCCGTTGGCGCAAGCGACCACGTGCTTGGTGCCGATATAGGCGGAGAGCTTGTTTTCGAATTCGGTGACCTGAGGTCCGAGGATATAGCGGCCTTCGTCGACGACCCGGTCGATTGCCGCTTTCAGCCTGTCGCGGATGCGTTCGCGCTGCGCGCCAAGATCGATGAACTGCATGTCGGCCTCAAACGGTTTAGTCAGATAACCGGCCGCTGGTAGCAGACTTGGCACAGCCGAGAAAGCCGCGGGGCAAAACCCTGAATTGCTCAAATGTCGCAGCCTGTTACCACTGACTTCCGACCTGCCCTCTTAAACGCGGGGAAATCCGGGCTTCGGCCGGCTCGATATGGACCTTCACAGCCCGTCCCGCCGGGTCGACGAAACATAAAGTGATCGCGGCAGGCAGGTCCTTGAGCGTGTTGCCAGCCGGTCAGGCGATTTCATGCCGCCACGGCGGGTTGGCGCCGGCCCGCGAGACCGTCACAGCCGCGGCTTTCGCGCCGAGCGTCAGCGTCTTATGGATGGCTTCTTCCGGCAGGCCGGCGATGGCCGTCTTCGACAACAGGCCCTGTTCGTGCAAGGAGGCAAGGATGCCGGCATTGAATGTGTCGCCGGCGCCGACCGTATCGACCACCTCGACCTTGTCCGGCACGACCGTGACCCGGTGCCGGCTGCTGTAACCGACCGCGCCCTCGCTGCCGTGGGTGACGACGATCAGCTTCGGACCGCGGTCCAGCCAGTTGCGCACGACGTCCTCATGCGAGCCGGCTTCGCCGAACCAGTTCAGATCCTCGTCCGACAGTTTCACGATGTCGGCCATCGCCATCATGCCGCGGATGCGCCTGAGGTGCTTGGCGTTGTCGGGAATGAAGTTTGGCCGGATGTTGGGGTCGAGCATCATCACTCGGCGCTCATGCTCGCGTCGCATGAACTCTTCATAGGCCGACCCGGCCGGCTCCGAGATCAGGCTGATGGCGCCGAACAGCATGGCCTCGATCTCGCTGCCGAGTTCCGGCAGGTCCTCGATGGTCAGCATGCGCCCGGCGGTGTTCTCGTCGTAGAAGGTGTAGGTCGCCTGGCCGTTGTTGAGCCGCACGAAGGCGAGCGTAGTCGGGCGGGGCGAGGTGTGTGCATAGGTGGAACTGACCTTGCTGGCTCCCAGTGCCTCCCTGAGCTGGCCCCCGAACAGATCCGACGACAGGCCGGAGAAGAAGGCAGCGGGCGCGCCGAGCCGGCCAAGCGCAATTGCCGAGTTGAAGACGGCACCGCCGACATAGGGCGCAAAGGCCGACTCGCCCTCCGTCGTGGTCCGCGGCAGCATATCGATCAGGGCTTCGCCACAGCAGAGGATCATGAAGTCTTGCTTTCCGGCGGATAGATCACGCCCTTGCGAATGATGATGTTGGCATAAAGCCGCGGCTCGCTCGTCGCGACGATCGCGTGTGCGGCCTTGACCCGTGCATAAAAGTCGGCGCCGGCAAGCGCAACCACCTTGCGGCCCGGCGCACGCCTGGCGCAGATCGCTTCCATCTCATGGTGAACCGGATCGGCGAGCAGGGGATCGCCTTTGGCCGAGGCGCGAAACAGCGCCTGCGGCACGGCGTCGTCGACCGGCAATACGCTCAATACCGCATCGAGCACCGGGACGAGATGGTGACCGTCGGCGCGGATCAGCCGCTGTGCCTGCTGCTCGGCCGGGTAGTTGCCGTCGACCAGGGCGATCTCGTCGCCATGGCCCATGGCGCGCAATATCGCCAGAAACTCCGGGCCGAGCAGCGCCGGGATGCCGATCAGCATGCTCAGAAGCTCCGGGAAATCGTGGTCGAACCGATGAGGAAGCGCTCCGACAGCGGCAGACTGGCGCCACCCAGCGCCCGCGCATGAATGCCGACGGTTCCCTCACGAATGGCCGGCAGCCTCAGGCCCTCGCCGTCGATCCGGCCGATCGCCTGGATGACGGCATCGACAAGCCGACTGCGCACGGCAAGCGGCATCCACCCGTCGATCACCGCGGCTTCGAAATCAATGACGGAGGACGCCGAAACGATGGCATAGGCGAGCGCCTGCGAGGCGCTGGCGATCCAGTCGTCGAGCTCGGCGCCGATCTCGCCCCAGTCCCCCGGTGATGTCCACAGATGCGAGGCCTCGATGCCGCGCGCGTTGAGCGCCTTTTCCAGCATGGCGATCGACGCCACGTCGATCAACTGCGTCGGCTTGCCGTCCGGCCCGGGCACCGGCATCGAGCCCAGCGCGCCGGCATTGCCGGTTGGGCCGCCAAACAACCGGCCGTTCAGCACGATGCCGCCGCCGGCAAAGGCGCCGATGTAGAAATAGACGAAATCGCGTGCCGCACCTGCCGCGTGACCGAACACGAGCTCGGCACCGCAGGCCGAGGTGGCATCGTTCTGCAGATAGACTGGAAATTCGCATTGCGCCTGGATGTCGGCGCGGATGTCGCGATGGCGCCATTCGTCCATGATTTCGCGCGGCGCGCCCGCGGTATCGGCCCAGTTCCACAATTCGAACGGCATGGCGATGCCAAGCCCGGCAATGCGCTTATCTTGCGCCGGGGTGAGCTCGCCGCGCATCTTGTTCATGCCGCCTGTGACGAATTCCACCGTCTCGCGCGGGGCAGGGTAGCGGTAGGAATGCTGCAGCATCGAGCGTACGTTGCCGAGGAAATCGATCAGCACCAATTCGGCGCTGCGGCGGCCGATCTTCAGGCCGATGAAATAGGCACCGTCGGGATTGAGCGCCATGGGTATCGAGGGCTGGCCGATCTTGCCGCGCAACGGCGCCTGGCGGACGAGCAGGTCGTCCTCCTCCAGCTCGCGCATGATCACCGAGACCGTCTGCGCCGAAAGGCCGGTCATGCGTGCAATGTCGGATTTGGCCAGGCTGCCATGCTGGCGCACCAGCGACAGCACCAGCCGCTCATTGTGGTCCCGCATGCCGCTTTGATTGGTGCCGCGGTGCAGACGGCTTTCGGCCGCATTGGGCGAACCGTGCCTCGTAACGCCGGTCTCCACCCTGTTCCTCCGTCGTTTCCCCTCAATGCTTTTGGTCTAGAGTGGGTGAACAATCCTGCGTTGTCAATAATAAATAAGAGTGATTTAATTATTGACAGTGCTGGCGGACTGGTGTCTCTTGGGATCGGCGCCGATGCTGGGAGATTTCGTCGGGCGCGCTGCAGATGTCGGTTGGCCGGCATCCTAAATGGTTCCATGGGAGGAAAATCGTGACCACGTCAAAACTGTTGAAATCCACCGTGTTCGCCGCGGCCGGACTGAGCCTGATGGCCTTTGCGTCGACGGCATCGGCCGCCGGGGTCGGCGCCTGCTTGATCACCAAGACCGACACCAATCCCTTCTTCGTCAAGATGAAGGAAGGTGCGACGGCCAAGGCCAAGGAGCTTGGCGTCGATCTCAAGACTTACGCCGGCAAGATCGACGGCGACAGCGAGAGCCAGGTGGCTGCAATCGAGAGCTGTATCGCCGACGGCGCCAAGGGTATCCTCATCACCGCGTCCGATACTAAGGGCATCGTGCCGACGGTGAAGAAAGCGCGGGACGCCGGGCTGTTGGTGATAGCGCTCGACACGCCGCTTGATCCGATCGATGCGGCTGACGCGACCTTCGCGACGGACAATCTGGAAGCCGGCAAGCTGATTGGCGCATGGGCCGCCGCGACGCTTGGCGATAAGGCCAAGGATGCCAAGATCGGCTTCCTCGACCTGACGCCGTCGCAGCCCACGGTCGACGTGCTGCGCGACCAGGGCTTCATGATGGGCTTCGGCATCGACGTGAAGGACCCCAACAAGATTGGCGACGAGGACGACCCGCGCATCGTTGGCCATGACGTGACGAACGGCAATGAAGAGGGCGGCCGCAAGGCGATGGAGAACCTTCTGCAGAAGGACAACACCATCAACGTCATCCACACCATCAACGAGCCGGCAGCTGTCGGCGCCTACCAGGCGCTGAAGGCCGTCGGTCTCGAAAGCCAGGTGCTGATCGTCTCGGTCGACGGTGGTTGCCCCGGCGTGAAGTCGGTCACCGAAGGCGTGATCGGCGCTACCTCGCAGCAATATCCGCTGCAAATGGCGGCGCTCGGCATCGAGGCGATCGCCACTTTCGCCAAGGACGGGACGAAGCCGAAGCCGACCGAAGGCAAGAACTTCTTCGACACCGGCGTCAACCTTGTCACCGACAAGCCCGCCAACGGTGTGAAGTCCATCGACACCAAGGAAGGCCTCGCCAAGTGCTGGGGCTGAGGCTGGCCTGACCGGCAACAGATCGCGATCGGCCGGGGCTTGATCCCCGGCCGATCAGGGTGGACGATGTGCCGGTCTAAACGCAAATAGTCCCGGCGGCAGACCGGAAGGCGTGGACGGCGTTGGCTCTTGGCTGAAGCCCAGGGGAGGAAACATGTCTCAAGCACAAGAATTCGAAAAAGTTCTATCGAGCAGCGACACAAGCGTCGCCGCGTTCGACGAGCATAAATCGGCCGTCAAGCGCGCCCAGCATTTCCTGCATTCCACGCCGGCAGCGGTGCCGCTGATCGTACTGGTTCTGGCGATCATTATCTTTGGCATCACCATCGGCGGGCGTTTTTTTTCATCCTATACGCTGACGCTGATCCTTCAGCAGATCGCCATTGTCGGCATTCTGGGCGCCGCGCAGACGCTGGTGATCCTGACCGCCGGCATCGACCTGTCGATTGGCGTGATCATGGTGATTTCGGCTGTGATCATGGGCAATTGCGCGGTCAGCTACGGTATGCCGGCCGTGCTCGCGGTGGCAATCGGGCTTGTCGCTGGTGGCGCATGCGGCCTGCTCAACGGGGTGCTGGTCGCCTACATGAAGCTGCCGCCCTTCATCGTGACGCTAGGCACCTGGAACATCGTCATGGCCACCAACTTCATCTACTCGGCCAATGAGACCATCCGCGACACCGACGTCGACGTTCAGGCGCCTCTGCTGCACCTGTTTGCCTTGAGCTTCAAGGTCGGCACGGCCGTGCTGACGCTTGGCGTCATTGCCATGGTCGTTCTCGTGTTGGTCCTCTGGTACGTGCTCAACCACACCGCGTGGGGCCGCCATGTCTACGCGGTCGGTGACGATCAGGAGGCCGCGAAACTGTCGGGCATCCAGACGAAGAAGGTGCTGGTGACGGTATATGCTCTTGCCGGGCTGATCGCCGCCTTCGCAGCCTGGGTCTCCATCGGCCGCAATGGCTCGATCTCGCCTTCCGCCGCCGTGACCGACTACAATCTTCAGGCCATCACCGCGACGGTGATCGGCGGTATTTCGCTGTTCGGCGGGCGCGGCTCGATCCTCGGCACTCTGTTCGGCGCCATGATCGTCGGCGTCGTCTCGATGGGCCTCAACATGCTGGGCGCGGATCCGCAGTGGAAGGTGCTGCTCACCGGCGTGCTGATCATCGGCGCCGTGGCGATCGATCAATGGATCAGAAAGGTTTCGGCATAGCCATGACCCAGGAACCCCTCCTCACAGCGCGCAGCCTGGTCAAGCGCTACGGTCGCGTTACCGCACTCGACAATGCCGATTTCGATCTCTATCCGGGCGAAATCCTTGCCGTCATCGGCGACAATGGCGCCGGCAAATCGTCGCTCATCAAGGCGATTTCCGGCGCGGTCGTGCCCGATGAAGGTGAGATCCGGCTTGAAGGCAAGCCCGTTGCCTTCAAGTCGCCGATGGAGGCCCGCGAGGCCGGCATCGAAACCGTCTACCAGAACCTGGCTCTGTCGCCGGCGCTGTCCATCGCCGACAACATGTTCCTCGGCCGGGAGATCCGCAAGCCGGGGTTCCTCGGCGAATGGCTGCGCATGCTCGATCGCCCGGCGATGGAAAAGCGCGCCCGCGACAAGCTCACGGAGCTTGGCCTGATGACCATCCAGAACATCAGCCAGGCCGTGGAAACGCTTTCCGGCGGCCAGCGTCAGGGTGTGGCGGTGGCGCGCGCCGCCGCCTTTGGCAGCCGGGTGGTGATCATGGATGAGCCGACGGCGGCACTTGGCGTCAAGGAGAGCCGCCGCGTCCTCGAATTGATCCTCGACGTGAAGAAGCGAGGCCTGCCGATCGTGCTGATTTCACACAACATGCCGCATGTCTTCGAGGTGGCCGACCGCATCCACATTCATCGGCTTGGCCGTCGCCTGTGCGTCATCGATCCGAAGCAGCATACGATGTCCGACGCCGTCGCCTTCATGACCGGCGCCAAGGTGCCGCCGGAAGCGGCGCTTGCAGCTTGAGCAAGAGCTTGAGGCCCATCGCCGAGGAACCCGAACGCGCTGTTTCCAAATGCCAAATTGCCGCAGGGCAACCCGGCTTTCGGTCGCCTGAATCGATTGAACATCCGGTGGGATGCACTAGCATTGGCAGAGATGGTGAAAGCCGCATGATCCTGGCAACGTCACGAGAGGCAGCATGACGCGCGCGATGACAACCGAAGCTCCTCCGCCCACACTCGAAAACCCGGATCCCAAGACACTCGCCGACGAAGTCTTGCAGGCCCTCAAATACAGAGTCGGCAAGGGCACCAACGTTGCAACCCAGTACGACTGGCTCACCGCCTCGATCAAGGTTGTGCGCGACCGCATCGTCGATCACTGGATGCAGGCGACCCAAGAGGCCTACGCCCAGCAGGAAAAGCGCGTCTATTACCTGTCGCTGGAATTCCTCATCGGCCGCCTGATGCGCGATGCCTTCTCCAATCTCGGCCTGATGGACAATATGCGCGAGGCGCTGTCGTCGCTTGGCGTCGACCTCGACATCATTGCAGCGCTCGAACCGGACGCTGCCCTTGGCAATGGCGGTCTTGGCCGGCTCGCCGCCTGTTTCATGGAAAGCATGGCTACCGTCGATATCCCCGCGCATGGCTACGGCATTCGCTATGCCAACGGCATGTTTCGGCAGGAGATTCATGACGGCTGGCAGGTGGAACTGCCCGAGACATGGCTCGATCACGGCAATCCCTGGGAGTTCGAACGCCGCGAGCGCTCCTTCGAGGTCGGCTTCGGCGGCTCGGTGGAATCGATCACCTCGAAGGACGGCAGGCTCGAGCGCCACGTCTGGAAGCCGACCGAACATGTTCTGGCCGTTGCTTACGATACGCCAGTGGTCGGCTGGCGGGCCAATCGCGTCAATACGCTGCGTCTGTGGTCCGGCATGCCGGTCGACCCGATCCTGCTCGACAAGTTCAACGCCGGCGATCACATCGGCGCGCTCGCCGAAAGCAACAAGGCCGATGCATTGTCGCGCGTCCTTTACCCGGCCGATTCCCACAAGGCCGGCCAGGAGCTGCGACTGAGGCAGGAGTATTTCTTCTCCACCGCCTCGCTGCAGGACATCGTCCAGCGTCATCTCAGCCAGTATGGCGACTTGCAATCGCTGCCCGACAAGGCGGCGATCCATCTCAACGACACCCATCCGGCGATCGCCGTAGCCGAGCTGATGCGCCTGTTGATGGATGTCCACGGCATAGATTTCGACCAGGCCTGGAGCATCACCAAGCGCACCTTCGGCTACACCAACCACACGCTGCTTCCCGAAGCGCTGGAAAGCTGGCCGGTGCCGTTGTTCGAGCGGCTGTTGCCGCGCCACATGCAGATCGTCTACGCGATCAACGCCGAAGTGCTGCTCGAGGCGCGCGCCTCCGACCAGTTCTCGGACGAGCAGATCAGCCGCATTTCGCTGATCCAGGAAAATGGCGATCGCCGCGTGCGCATGGGCAATCTGGCCTTTGTCGGCTCGCACTCGATCAACGGGGTCTCGGCCCTGCACACGGAATTGATGAAGGAGACGGTGTTTGCCGATCTCCACAGGCTCTACCCGGACCGCATCAACAACAAGACCAACGGGATCACGCCGCGGCGCTGGCTGATCCAGTGCAATCCCGGCCTCACGACACTCACCCGAGAGGCGATTGGCGACGGTTTCCTCGACGACATCGACGAGATAAAGCGGCTCGATCCTTTCGCCGGGGACGCCGCGTTCCGAGACAAGTTCGCCGCCGTCAAACGGGCGAACAAGACGAGGCTTGCCAATCTTGTTGCCGACCGGCTCGGCATCAAGGTGGACCCCTCGGCGCTGTTCGACATCCAGGTCAAGCGCATCCACGAATATAAGCGCCAGCTCTTGAACATTCTCGAAGCGGTCGCGCTTTACGACCAGATCCGCTCACATCCAGAGCGCGACTGGATGCCCCGCGTCAAATTCTTCGGCGGCAAGGCGGCACCCAGCTATCACAATGCCAAGCTGATCATCAAACTTGCCAACGACGTCGCCCGTGTCATCAACCGCGACCCCGCGGTGCGCGGCTTGCTGAAAGTGGTGTTCGTGCCGAACTACAATGTCAGCCTGGCCGAGATCATGATGCCGGCCGCCGATCTTTCGGAGCAGATATCGACCGCCGGCATGGAAGCCTCCGGCACCGGCAACATGAAGTTCGCGCTGAACGGCGCGCTGACCATCGGCACGCTCGACGGCGCCAATGTCGAGATCAAGGAATGCGTCGGCGACAACAACATCTTCATCTTCGGCCTGACCACAGAGGAAGTCGCCGAGCGGCGCAACAATGGTTACGATCCGCGCGCCGTGATCGAGGGCTCGCCCGAATTGGCGCAGGCCCTGTCGGCGATTTCATCGGGCGTCTTCTCACCTGACGACCCGGACCGTTATCGCGACCTGATCAACGGTCTTTACCAGAGCGACTGGTTCATGGTCGCCGCGGATTTCGATGCCTACGCCGCCACCCAGCGCGACGTCGATGCCGTCTGGCGCAACAGCCCGGACTGGTACGCCAGAGCCATCCGCAATGTCGCCCGCGTCGGCTGGTTCTCGTCCGACCGCACGATCCGCCAATATGCGAAAGACATATGGCACGTGCCCGCCTGATATGATTGCATGAGACCACGAACAATGTGGTCCTAGTGGAGTGGATTTGACCCTCGCATCCTTTGGAGGGTCAGGCGGCATGCGAATGTCGAATTCAAAACTCCACTAGAAACATACACTTGGTGCCCCGGGGAGGATCACTGCCTGATGAGCAAGCCGCGCGCGACCGTTGCGACAAGCGGGCCGGACGGACTGGCGCAAACCAGCGATGTCGCGGCGATTGTCGCGGGCACGCACGGCGACCCGTTTGCCGTGCTCGGCGTGCATGAGGCTGGGAAGGGATTTGTCGCCCGTTGCTTCGTTCCTCATGCCGAGTCCGTCACTGCCTACACGCTGACCGGCAAGAAGGCTGGCGAGCTGTCGAGGCGTGACGATCGCGGTTTCTTCGAAGGCAAACTGTCGCTGCGCAAACGCCAGCCGCTGCGCTACCACGCCAGGAACGCCGGCGGTGACTGGTGGCTGACCGATCCATATTCCTTCGGCCCCGTGCTCGGTCCGCTAGACGATTATTACATCGCCGAAGGATCGCATCTCAGGCTGTTCGACAAGCTCGGCGCCCATCTCATAGACCATGAAGGTGCATCGGGCGTACATTTTGCGGTGTGGGCGCCCAATGCAAGGCGCGTTTCGGTGGTCGGCGACTTCAACGAGTGGGACGGCCGCAGGCATACCATGCGCGTCCGCCGCGACACCGGCATCTGGGAGCTGTTCATTCCCGACATCGGCGCTGGCCGCCCGTATAAGTATGAAATCATCGGGCCGGATGGCGTGAGATTGCCGCTCAAAGCCGATCCGTTCGCCTTCAAGTCCGAACTGCGCCCGGCCACCGCCTCGGTGACGGCTTTGCCGCCGGCGCATGAATGGGGTGACGAGGCGCACCGGAACTACTGGCGCAATGCCGACCACAGGCGCGAAGCTGTATCGATCTACGAGGTCCATGCCGGGTCATGGCGGCTTCACGACGACGGCAGCTTCCTGTCTTGGGATGAGCTCGCCGACAGGCTGATCCCTTACGTGGTCGAGACCGGTTTTACCCACATCGAATTCATGCCGATCTCCGAACACCCTTATGACCCGTCCTGGGGCTACCAGACGACGGGTCTTTATGCGCCGAGCGCCCGCTTTGGCGATCCGGACGGTTTTGCCCGCTTCGTCGACGGCGCCCACCGTGCCGGCATCGGCGTCATCCTCGACTGGGTGCCGGCGCATTTCCCGGTTGACGAACACGGTCTGGCAAAGTTCGACGGTACCGCGCTCTACGAACATGCCGATCCGCGCAAGGGTTTCCATCCCGACTGGAACACAGCGATCTATAATTTTGGGCGCCGCGAAGTGATTTCGTTCCTGGTCAACAATGCGCTGTTCTGGGCCGAGAAATATCACGTCGACGGACTGCGCGTCGATGCGGTCGCCTCGATGCTTTATCTCGATTATTCGCGCAAGGCCGGCGAATGGATCCCCAACGAGAAGGGCGGGCGCGAAAACCTCGAGGCGGTCAGCTTCCTGCAGCGTATGAACAAGGAGGTCTACGGCCACCATCCGGGCGTGATGACCATCGCCGAGGAATCGACCTCGTGGCCGAAAGTCTCGCAGCCGGTGCATGAAGGCGGGCTGGGCTTCGGCTTCAAGTGGAACATGGGCTTCATGCACGACACTTTGGAGTATTTCTCAAAGGAGCCGATCTTCCGCAAGCATCACCACAACGACATCACCTTCGGCCTGGTCTACGCCTTCAGCGAGAATTTCGTGCTGCCGCTGTCCCACGACGAGGTGGTGCACGGCAAAGGCACGCTGCTCAACAAGATGGCCGGCGACGACTGGCAGAAATTCGCGACGCTGCGCGCCTATTACGCCTTCATGTGGGGTTATCCCGGCAAGAAGCTGTTGTTCATGGGCCAGGAGTTCGCGCAGCGCCGCGAGTGGAGCGAGGCGCGCGCGCTTGACTGGAACCTGCTCGATTTCCGGCTCCACCGTGGCGTCTGGCAGACGGTGCGCGACCTCAACTATCTCTACCGCTCGCGCCCGGCGCTGCATGCCCGCGACTGCGAGCCGGAGGGCTTTTCCTGGCTTATCGTCGACGACAGCGCGAACTCGGTCTTTGCCTGGCTGCGCAGCGCGCCGGGCGGCAACCCGGTCGCCGTCATTTCCAACTTCACGCCGGTGCCGCGCGACAATTATCGCGTGCCGTTGCCGCAGGCCGGAAAATGGCGCGAGATCATCAACACCGACGCCACAGACTATGGCGGTTCCGGCAAGGGCAACAGCGGCGCGGTCGAGGCTCGAGCGGAAGCGGGAGGAGGCATTTCGGCGACGATGCTTTTGCCGCCGCTGTCGACGATCATGCTCGAATTCGTCCCGGACTGAGCTATGTCTGGAGTATCTAACCTGGGAGGATAGGAATGGCTGAAATAAACCGAACCCAGCCGCTGGCACGCGACGCCATGGCTTATGTGCTGGCCGGCGGCCGTGGCAGCCGGCTCAAGGAACTGACCGACCGCCGCGCCAAGCCGGCGGTCTATTTCGGGGGCAAGACCCGCATCATCGATTTCGCGCTCTCCAATGCGCTCAATTCCGGTATCCGCCGCCTCGGCGTCGCCACCCAGTACAAGGCGCATTCGCTGATCCGCCACCTGCAGCGCGGGTGGAACTTCCTGCGGCCCGAGCGCAACGAGAGTTTCGACATCCTGCCGGCCAGCCAGCGTGTGTCGGAAACGCAATGGTACGAGGGCACCGCCGACGCCGTTTACCAGAACATCGATATCATCGAGGCCTATGGGCCGGAATACATGGTCATCCTGGCCGGCGACCATGTCTACAAGATGGACTACGAAATGATGCTGCGCCAACATGTCGAGGCCGGCGCCGACGTCACCGTCGGCTGCCTCGAAGTGCCGCGCATGGAAGCTACCGGCTTCGGCGTCATGCATGTCGATCCCAAGGACACCATTATCTCCTTCATCGAAAAGCCCGCCGATCCGCCGGGCATTCCCGACAAACCGGATTTTGCGCTGGCCTCGATGGGCATCTATGTGTTCAAGACCAAGTTCCTGATGGAGCAATTGCGTCGCGATGCGGCAGAGCCCGGCTCGAGCCGCGACTTCGGCAAGGACATCATCCCCTACATCGTCGAGCACGGAAAGGCGATCGCCCATCGCTTCGCCAAATCCTGCGTGCGCTCGACCGCCGAGAACGAGGCCTATTGGCGCGACGTCGGAACGGTCGACGCCTATTGGGAGGCCAATATCGACCTGACCGACATCACGCCGGAACTCGACCTCTACGACCGCGACTGGCCGATCTGGACTTACGCCGAGTTGAAGCCGCCGGCAAAGTTCGTGCATGACGAGGATGGCCGCCGCGGGTCGGCCGTGTCGTCTCTCGTGTCGGGCGATTGCATCGTTTCGGGCGCTTCGCTGAAGCGAAGCCTGATCTTCACCGGCGCGCGCATCAATTCCTATTCGACACTGGAGGAGGTCGTCATGCTGCCCGACGTCCATGTCGGCCGCAACGCCAGGCTGAAGCGCGTAGTCATCGATCACGGCGTCAGGATTCCGGAGGGGCTGGTGGTCGGCGAGGATCCCGTCCTCGACGCCAAGCGTTTCCGCGTTTCGGAAAAAGGCATCTGCCTGGTCACGCAGGACATGATCAACAGGCTGGGATCGTAGTGCATGCAGGTTCTGTCGGTGGCGCCCGAGATCTTTCCGCTGGTCAAGACCGGAGGGCTCGCCGACGTAACCGGCGCCTTGCCCATGGCATTGGCCGGCAAGGGCGTCACCATGCGCACGCTCGTCCCCGGCTACCCGCAGGTGATAGGCGCCTTCAAGAAAAAGAAGGCGGTTCAGCAATATCCGCTGCTGCAGGGCGGCAAGGCGTCGGTGCACGCCGTCCAGATCGCCGGCCTCGACCTGTTCGTGCTCGACGCGCCGCATCTTTTCGACCGCCCCGGCGGTCCATACGGCAACGCGACCGGCGCCGACTGGCCGGACAATTGGCGGCGGTTCGCTGCCTTGAGCCAGGTAGGCGGCGACATCGCCGGGGGCTCCATCTCGGGCTACCTGCCCGATATCGTCCATGCCCATGACTGGCAGTCGGCGATGACGCTCGCCTACATGCGCTACGGCAAGGCGGTCGGCACGCCGTCGATGATCACCGTGCACAACCTCGCCTTCCAGGGCCAGTTCGGCGCCGGCATCTTTGGCGAGCTTGGCCTGCCGGCGGCGGCGATGGCGCTCGACGGCGTCGAATATTACGGCGGCGTCGGCTTCCTCAAGGCCGGCCTGCAGGCCGCCTGGGCGATCACCACGGTCAGCCCGACCTATGCGCAGGAAATCCGTTTGCCCGAATTCGGCATGGGCCTCGACGGCCTGATCAACATGCGCTCCGTCGATCTCCATGGCATCGTCAACGGCATCGATACCGAGATATGGAACCCGGAAACCGACAAGCATCTGGTCTCCAACTACACGGCAAAGACGCTTAAGGCGCGAATGCCCAACAAGGCCGCGGTCGAGGACCGGTTCAGCCTCGATCGCGATGACAGCCCGATCGTCTGCGTCGTCAGCCGGCTAACCTGGCAAAAGGGCATGGACATATTGGCTGCTGCCGTCGACGGCATCGTCGCGGCAGGTGCACGGCTGGCAATCCTTGGGTCTGGCGACGCTGGGCTGGAAGGCACGTTGCTTGCCGCCGCAGCCCGCCATCGTGGCCGCATCGGCGTCGTCGTCGGCTATGACGAGGGGCTCTCCCACACCATGCAGGGCGGCTGCGACGCCATCATCATCCCGTCGCGCTTCGAACCTTGCGGGCTGACGCAACTTTACGGCCTGCGCTATGGCTGCGTGCCGGTCGTCGCGCGCACCGGCGGCCTTGCCGACACGGTCATCGATGCCAACGAAGCCGCCATCTCTGCCGGCGTGGCGACCGGCTTCCAATTCGCGCCCGCCAATGCCGGCGCCTTGCTGCACGCCGTCCGCCGCCTTGTCGAGGCGCATGCCAATCCCGCGGTGTGGACGTCGATGCAGCGGCAAGGCATGAAGGCCGACGTTTCGTGGGATAAAAGCGCCGAAAAATATGTTCAACTCTATCGCTTGCTGCTTTCGAAAAGGGCTGCCTGACTGATGATCCGCACCGTCGCCACCAAACCCTATCCCGACCAGAAACCCGGCACCTCAGGGCTGCGCAAGAAAGTCCCGGTGTTCCAGCAGGAGCACTATGCCGAGAACTTCATCCAGTCGATCTTCGACGCGCTGGACGGATTCGATGGCAAAACCCTGGTGATCGGCGGCGACGGCCGCTTTTATAACCGCGAGGTCATCCAGAAGGCCATCGCCATGGCCGCGGCAAACGGCTTCGGCAAGGTGATGGTCGGGCAGGGCGGCATCTTGTCGACGCCGGCCGCTTCGCATGTAATTCGCAAATACAAGACCTTCGGCGGCATCATCCTGTCGGCCAGCCACAATCCGGGTGGCCCACATGAGGATTTTGGGATCAAGTACAATGCCGGCAACGGCGGCCCGGCGCCGGAAAAGCTGACCGACGCGATCTTCGAAAAAACCAAGGCGATTTCAAGCTTCAAGATCGCCGATATCGGGCCGGTCGACATCGATACGATCGGCACGGTCAAGGCGGCTGACATGACCGTCGAAATCATCGATCCGGTTGCCGACTATGCCGATCTGATGGAAAGCCTGTTCGATTTCGAGGCCTTGCGAGCGCTGTTCAAATCGGGCTTCCGCATGCGCTTCGATGCCATGCATGCGGTGACCGGCCCCTACGCCAAGGAGATCCTCGAAAACCGGCTCGGCGCGCCGAATGGCACCGCCCGCAATTTCATTCCGCTGCCGGATTTCGGCGGCCACCATCCCGATCCCAATCTGGTGCATGCAAAACACCTCTACGACGAGATGATGGGCCCGGATGCGCCCGACTTTGGCGCTGCCTCTGATGGCGATGGCGACCGCAACCTGATCATCGGCAAGGGCATTTTCATCACCCCGTCGGATTCGCTGGCGATGCTCGCCGCCAACGCCCATCTGGCGCCGGGCTACAAGGCCGGGCTGAAAGGCATAGCCCGTTCGATGCCGACCAGCGGTGCTGCCGACCGCATCGCCGAAAAGCTCGGCATCGGCATCTATGAAACGCCGACCGGCTGGAAGTTTTTCGGCAATCTGCTCGATGCCGGCATGGCGACGATCTGCGGCGAGGAGAGTGCGGGGACCGGCTCCAACCATGTACGCGAAAAGGACGGCCTGTGGGCCGTGCTTTTGTGGCTCAACATCCTTGCCGTGCGCGGCGAAAGCGCCAAGCAGATCGTTACCCAGCATTGGGCAGCCTACGGCCGTAACTACTATTCGCGGCACGATTACGAGGAGGTCGAGACCGACCGTGCCAATGCGCTCGTCGACGAACTGCGCGCCAAGCTCGGCTCGCTGCCTGGCACCAGCGTGCGCGGCATGACGATCGCCAGCGCCGATGATTTCGCCTATCACGATCCGGTCGACGGCTCGGTCAGCAAGAACCAGGGCATCAGGGTGTTGTTCGAAGGTGGCTCACGCGTCGTCTTCCGCCTGTCCGGCACCGGCACCTCGGGCGCGACACTGCGGCTTTATGTCGAGCGCTACGAGCCGGACAACAGCCGCCACAATCTGGAGACCCAGGAGGCACTTGCCGACCTGATTGCGGCGGCCGACGACATCGCCGGGATTCGCAGCCATACCGGTCGCGCCAAGCCGAGCGTGATTACGTGACTTTGGTTGACAGCCGGCCGTCTGAGTTCGGCCTGCGTTGCGAGGCTCCCCCTTCTCCCCTTGTGGGAGAAGGTGGCCGAGCGAAGCTCGGTCGGATGAGGGGTGTTCCAGCTTGGCGCACACCTTTGCACAAATCGCCCATGCCTCGTTTCTTCCAGCACCCCTCATCCGTCTCGGTGCTGCGCGCCGGTCCACCTTCTCCCACAAGGGGAGAAGGAGACGCCGTATGAGCCAACTCGGCGCAACCATCACCAAAGAAGGCATCCGCTTCGCCGCATGGTCCTCGTCGGCTCGGCGCATCTGGGTCTCGATCTTCGACCAGCGCGGCAACCGCGAAATCGACCGGCTGCAACTCCCGTCGGAAGGCGAGGGCGTGCACGCGCTTTTTGTTGCCGGTCTCGGCGCCGGCACCCGATACGGGTTCCGCGCCGATGGCGACTACGCGCCGGAGCAGGGCCTTTGGTTCGATCCCGACAAGCTGCTGGCCGATCCCTACGCCGTCGAGATCGACAGGCCTTATGCCTATGACGGCCGACTGGCCGCGCGGCGGGGCGAGGGGGCCGACACCGCGCCGCTGATGCCGAAGGCGATTGCCGGCGCCTTGCCGAAGCCGCTGCCTGCCTTGCCGCCGCTGTTTCGGCCCGGCGGCCTAATCTACGAAGTGCCGGTACGCGCCTTCACAAAGCTGCATAAGGACATCCCCGAGAAGCAGCGCGGCACCATTGCAGCTCTCGCTCACCCCCTTGTTGTAGAGCATCTGCAAAAACTCGGTGTTGCAGCCGTTGAGTTGATGCCGGTGACGGCATCGATCGACGAACGGCATTTGCCGCCGCTCGGGCTGCGCAACGCCTGGGGTTATAGTCCCGTGACCTTCATGGCGCTCGATCCGCGACTGGCGCCCGGCGGTCTGGCCGAGTTGCGCGGAACGGTCGCTGCGCTGCGCGAGGCCGGCATCGGCACCATTCTCGACCTGGTGTTCAATCACACCGGCGAAAGCGACCGGCTCGGCCCGACATTGTCGCTGCGCGGCCTCGACAGCCGCGCCTACTACCGGCACGAGGCCAACGGCGCGCTGGTCAATGACACCGGAACCGGCAATACGGTGGCCTGCGACCGTCCGGTCGTCCGGGACATGGTCCTCGACACGCTTCGCCACTTTGTCCAGCGCGCCGGCGTCGACGGTTTCCGCTTCGACCTGGCGCCGATCCTCGGCCGCGGCGACGGCGTTTTCGACGCCGATGCGCCGCTGCTGAACGCCATTCGCAACGACCCTGTTCTTGGCGACCGGGTGCTGATCGCCGAACCTTGGGATGTCGGACCGGATGGCTATCAGCTCGGCAATTTTCCGCCGCCCTTCCTAGAATGGAACGACAGATACCGTGACGATATCCGCCGCTTCTGGCGCGGCGACGGCGGCATGATCGGTGCGCTGGCGACGCGGCTTGCCGGTTCGTCCGACGTCTTTTCCAAAGCAGGCCAGACAACGAGCCGAAGCCTCAATTTCATCGCTGCGCATGACGGCATGACGCTGGCCGATATCGTTGCCTACGAGCACAAGCACAACGAGGCCAATGGCGAACAGAACCGCGATGGTCACGATGACAACCTGTCCTGGAACAATAGCGTCGAGGGTCAGACGGACGACCAGTCAATCGTTACGGCCCGTTTCGATGACCAGTGCGCGCTGCTGGCGACGCTCTTTGCCTCGCGCGGCACGATCATGCTGACGGCCGGAGACGAGTTCGGCCGCACGCAGCGCGGCAACAACAACGCTTACGCGCAGGACAATGACATTACCTGGCTCGACTGGTCCGGGCGCGACCGGGCGCTGGAGCGGTACACGGCTCTGCTCGCCAAGATGCGTCGTGCCGCGCCGGCGCTTTCGGACACCAGCTTCCTGACCGGAGAACTGCCGGCCGGCTCGCAAATACCTGACGTCGTCTGGCTGACGGAAACCGGCGTGCCGCTGGATGAAGCAGCCTGGCACGATGCCAGGCGGCACCGGGTGGTCATGGTTCTCGGTAGCGGTGAGAACAGTCGCCTTGCGGTGGTCATCAACGGCGACCGCCGGGCCTGCGTGTTCACGCTGCCGGAACGGGCGGGTTTTCACTGGCGCCCAGCCATCGAAACGGACACTGGCGACATCTCACGGCCGGTGCCTGGGCGAACGGTCATGTTCATGATTGAACACTGGGCCGGGCAGGAGCGCGCAGGGGGAAGCTATGATGGCTGACAATGCCGAATGGTGGCGCGGCTGCGTCATCTACCAGATTTACCCGCGCTCCTTCCAGGACACGACAGGCGACGGCAGCGGCGATCTCAGCGGCATCACCTCGAGGCTGGCCCATGTCGCATCGCTCGGGGTCGACGCGGTCTGGCTGTCGCCTTTCTTCAAGTCACCAATGGCCGATATGGGTTACGACGTTTCGGATTACTGCGCCGTCGATCCGATGTTCGGCACATCAGAGGACTTCGACGCGCTGGTTGCCGAGGCACACCGGTTGGGCCTGAAGGTGATCATCGACCAGGTCCTGTCGCACTCATCGGATCGGCACGAATGGTTCGTCGAAAGCCGCACGAGCCGCGACAACCCCAAGGCCGACTGGTACGTCTGGGCCGATGCGAAGCCCGACGGCACCGCCCCCAATAATTGGCTGTCGCTCTTCGGCGGACCGGCCTGGGAATGGGATGCGACGCGCAGGCAATATTACCTGCACAATTTCCTCGCCTCGCAGCCGGACCTGAATTTCCACAACCCGCAGGTGCAGGACGCCTTGCTGGAAACGGTGCGGTTCTGGCTCGAGCGCGGCGTCGACGGTTTCCGGCTGGATACGGTCAACTATTACGTCCACGACCGCTGGCTGCGCAGCAACCCGCCTTTGGCGGAAAGCGTCGCCGGCTCCAATACGGCAACCAGCCCCTATCTCTATCAGGAGCATCTGTTCGACAAGAGCCAGCCGGAAAACCTTACTTTTCTCAAGCGCTTCCGGGCCTTGCTTGACGAGTATGAAGGCCGCGTCGCTGTCGGCGAGATTGGCGACGAAACTCGTTCCTTGCAGACACTCGCCGCCTATACCGGCGGTGGCGACAAGCTCCAAATGTCCTACACGTTCGATCTGCTCGGCCCGCAATTCTCGGCGTCGCATGTGCGTGGCTGTGTCGAGGCCTTCGAGAGTAAGGTGTTCGACGGCTGGGTTTGCTGGGCGTTCTCCAATCACGATGTCGTGCGCCATGTCAGTCGATGGACAAGGCCGGGCGGCGATCCGCACAGGGTGGCGAAATTCTCGATCGTGCTGCTTTCCTGCTTGCGCGGATCGATCTGCCTTTACCAGGGCGAAGAACTCGGGCTGGAGGAGGCCGAACTGGCGTTCGAGGATTTGCGCGATCCCTTCGGCATCCGCTTCTGGCCGGCAATCAAGGGGCGGGATGGGTGCCGAACGCCGATGGTCTGGGAGGCTGGCGCCGACAATGCCGGCTTTTCAACCGGCAAGCCGTGGCTTCCGGTCCCGGCAAGCCATCGCGCCCGGGCGGTCGACGTCCAGAATGGCGAGCAAACTTCCGTCCTGGCGAGCTACCGGGCGATGCTGGCCTTGCGCAAGCAGCATCCGGCGTTGGTTCGAGGCTCGATCCGGTTCCTCGATGCCGAAGGCGACGTCCTTGCTTTCATTCGCGAAGGCGGTGACGAAAAGCTGCTGTGTGTCTTCAATTTCGCCGACGAGCCGGCCGGCTGGCAATTGCCACCGGATCTGGAAGCGATTGAGCCGAGAGATCTTGGCGGTGCTGCCGGCGTCTTGCAGGAAAGAACTCTGTCGCTGCCGCCGCTGGGCTGTTTCCTCGGCCAGATCGGCTGAGCCCTATTTCATCATTTCATTGAACAAGCACGGAGCGCCCGCAAGTCGCGCCGACAACCCGCACATCGGCCTCGCCGACATGCACGCCGACAGCCGCAAGCACGTTGTAGACCAGTGCGTCGACCGGCGCCGTCACGCCGTTCAGAACCGTTACCACCGCCGGCTTAACCGTTCCGAGCAGGGCCGTCACGTCCAGCCCGAGGCCCAGTGCATTGACGGAGAGCGAGAGGCCGCTGACCAGCGATGTCGTGAGCGATTGCGTCAGGTTTTTCGTGGCGACAGTTTTTATCGTCTTGTTGGCGATATCGGTGCTGTCGAAGGTCAATGTGGTCGGATCGTTGTTGGTGATGGCAAGTGATGAAGAACCCTTCACATCGAGCAGATTGAGGCTAAGCAGCAGCAGCTTCACGCTTACCTGGGCAATCGTGGCATCGGAGAACGATTGCGGATTGCTGAAATCGGCGAAGGCCGATGGATTGTTGTCTGCGTCGCTGGCGGCAAGGTGCAGCGAGGCCACGCCAGGCTGCGCGGCGATAGAGACCTTGATGCTATCCGGCCGGCCCGTCGGGCAGCTGATGTCAGTCAGCTTGGCTTCCGCATAGGCGACTTCGACATGCAGAGGCAGATTGACGGACAGCAGACTGATGCCGCCGCCGAGATTGGAATTGCCGATGCCGACTGTGGTGACCAGCTTGATTCGTGTCTGCGCGGTGCGCACCACGGTGCCTTTTTCACCTACAGCCAGCCAGGGTGAATATTGCAACGGTTCACCGATGGCGATGGCGAGCGTAGTGGAGGTAAGTCCCGGAATAGTGGCGCCGAGATCGACCTGGACCTGGTTTGAGCCATTGGCCAGCGAGGCGGCGGCACCCAGCATGCCCATCGCGCTTGCGTCGACGGAAAAGCCGGGAGACTTTTGTCCGAGGCCGAGCTTACCGATCGGGCCAAGATCGATAAGATGACTGAGGGGTATCTTGACCGTGTTCGTGGCCCTTGACGCGATCGTCTGCAGCACAAGTTTGCTGGCGCTGCCCGACCCGGACGCATTGGCCATGGCGGTCGCGATCTGGCCTACCGTCGCTTTTGACGCCAGCACGTCGGAATAACTGACACCTGTCAGTTGCAACTGTACGGCAAGGGCATCGACGAACGAAAGCACGTTGACGTCGGCCGAGATCAGCGCGTTGTAGTCCATGACGCTGAGCGAGATGTTGCCGCCCAGCAACTTGCTTAGAAGCGCGTTAAGGATGCCGCCATTGACGCTGAGGAGCCTTGACCCGACCGAGAACATCGCTTGCGGGGTCACGCTGGCAATGGCTTCGGTGCCGATAACTGGAGTAGGGATGAGCGAACTGGCGAAATACCGGGCGGGGATTTTGTGCAGAGTGACGCGAACGGCATTGTACGGCGTTTTACCGGCTTCGAAGCGCTTGTCGACACCAACGGAGGAAGCCGCTGAGTATCGACCGCCGGTGACGGACACGACGGTTTTCCCAGCCGTCGGGACGATTGTCTGACCTGGCTTTTGAACAATGATGCCGGGCATTCGGTTGTCACTGAGCGTGGTTACTGCCGCGGCTTCCATATTGTTGATGTTCGACGCCGCGGTGATCGCCGCCAGATCCGTCATCGCCTGGGCTTCCCTGCGCTCCGTGTAGATCGAACCTTCGTCGACGGCGAAGGCCGCAAGCCCCAGGGCGAATGGCGCTATCAGCGCCGTCATGACGGCAAAGTTCGCCTTCTCGTCGCCAACCAGCGAGCGAGCGATCCGCCCGATGCCCCTCAGCAAGAACTGCGACATTCAAATGCCTCCAATCCTTATGGTCGACCTGCGTGAGATCGTGGTTTGCGGCATCGCAAGGCTTGGTAACAGGTTCCAGATCGGCAGGTTGCTCGCATCGTATTGGATCGACACGACGAACTGATTTCCATCGGCCGTGCTGTCCGTTGCCTGATATGTCAGCTTGCCGGAATCGACGAACGGGTATCCACTGGCATTGTTTTTGACGAAACTCGCCACCAGCGCCTGGCGCTCGGTTTGGTTCAATCCGGCAATCGCAGTGCGGGCGGCATCGGCGGCGATCTGCTGTAAGGAGTTGCTTGCACCAAAATAGATACCATATGCAACCATTCCGAGCAGGAGCAGGATGAAGACCGGTGAAAGCAGGGCAAATTCGATCGCGGAAGTTCCGGACTCATCTCCAATTTTGCGTAGATTTGTCCTTATTCGACACGTGTTTTTTGCCGCTAATGAGACAGCTTTACTGTCTGTCTTATCCATTGCCCTTGTCCACGGAACTTAAGAGGGATGTGCCGAACCCGTCCAAATATGTAACCCGTGGTTGACTAAGAACCAATTAAGACATTCCCGCAAACTGAAATGATCCGCCAGATTATCTCCCACGGACGGGCGTTTTCTGGGCGATGAAACGCAGCCAAGCCCATGGTTTCGATCCTTAATTGGCCGTCGCAAGGCGACTGTCCCGGCGCCTTACTTTGGGTGACCCCGAGAGACTGTTGAAATAAAAAATCTGCACGTTACTGTTTGGCCACCAGCTGCCGGAAAGGGAACCGGCTGCGCGCTCGAAAGGAACCAGCCAATCGGTTTCGGGGCGTCAACGCTTAGAGACGTGGCTGAAGGGCGACGTCATTAGGGAGAACTCCATGTTGAAACATGTGCTGAAGGCGACGGTACTCGCCACGACTATGGCCTTGGCCGCCGGTACGTTCTACACGCCGGCTTTCGCCGAGACCGTCTACAACCGCGGAGCCGCCGCCGAAGCGGAGACGCTCGATCCACACAAGACCTCGACGGTCTACGAAGCCGATATCATACGCGACCTGTTCCAGGGCCTCGTCATGCATGACCAGAAGACGAACCTCATTCCGGGTGCCGCCGAAAGCTGGACAGTCTCCGACGACGGCACTGTCTACACCTTCAAGCTGCGCAAGGACGGCCTCTGGTCGGATGGCAGCCCGGTGACGGCGGACGACTTCGTTTATTCGTTCCGTCGGCTGGAAGATCCGGCCACCGCTGCCGAATACGCTTCCATGCTCTATCCCGTGAAGGGTGCCGAGGAAGTCAACACCAAGAAGGGCAAGCCGGAGGATATGGGCGTCAAGGCGATTGACGCAAATACTCTCGAAGTCACGCTCAAGGCGCCAACGCCTTACTTCCTGGAGATGCTGACCCATCAGGCGACCTATCCGGTTAACAAGGCGTCCATCGAAAAGCTTGGCGCCGACTGGATCAAGGCAGGCAAGCTGGTCTCCAACGGGGCCTTTACAGCGGCGGAGTGGATTCCCAACGACCATCTGAAGCTGGTCAAGAATCCGAAATTCTGGGACGCCGCGAGCGTCAAGTTCGACGTGGTCAACTACATCCCGACCGAGGATCGCTCGTCTGCGATGAAGCGCTTCGAGGCCGGCGAACTCGACAGTTACGGTGACCTGCCGACCGAACAGCTCGCCGATCTCAAGGCCAAATTCGGCGACCAGGTCCGCGTCGGGCCATATCTCGGCATCTACTATTATGCGATCAAGACCGACAAGGCGCCGTGGGACAATGTCGAACTGCGCAACGCCATCTCTATGGCGATCGATCGCGATTTCCTGGCCGAGAAAGTCTGGCAGAATTCGATGCTGCCCGGCTATTCGATGGTACCTCCGGGCATCGAGGGCTACACGCCGGCACTGGCAAAATACGCCGACATGCCGCAGATCGACCGCGAAGATGAAGCCAAGAAAATCCTGGAGAAGCTCGGCTATACGCCCGAGCATCCGCTGAAGATGCAGATCCGCTACAACACTTCGGAGAACCACAAGAACACCGCTGTCGCCATCCAGGAACAGCTGAAGCCGCTCGGCGTCGAGGTCACGCTGCTCAACACCGACACCAAGACCCACTACTCCTTCCTCGAGCAGAAGGGTGACTATGACGTGGCGCGTGCCGCCTGGATCGCCGACTACAAGGATCCGGAAACCTTTCTCGGCATCTCTCGCAAGGCCAGCGGCAACAACTATTCGGTTTACAACAGTCCGAAATTCGAGGCAGCCATGGACGAGGCGGCCGCCGCGGGCGGCAAGCCCGAAGAGCGTATGAAGAAACTCGCCGAAGCCGAGCGCATCCTCGTCGACGACGTCGGCGAGATCCCGCTTCTCTACTACAGCTACCACGATATCGTTTCCTCGAAGCTGCATGGCTTCGACGACAATGTGATGGACATCCATCCGTCCCGCTTCATCAGCAAGGACTGATCCCTTAGCTGGGCCGCCGCGCAACTCAATGCGCGGCGGTGCCGGTTTGCCATCGCATCGGCCCGGGAACCGGAATCGATTTTCGGCAATGTCGGTGCGAAGATTTGAAGGCTAGAGTGCAATCGTCCAGCTGGACGCGCGCTCTGGATCAAGCGGGGCACCGATGCTGCGTTACGTATTCCGGCGGCTTCTGACCGCCATTCCGACGCTGTTCGTCATCGTGACCATAGCGTTCTTCCTGATACGTGTCGCGCCGGGCGGCCCGTTCAACCAGGAGCGGGGCCTGAGCCCCGAGATCAGGGCCAATCTCGAAGCCCAGTTCGGCCTCAATGATCCGCTCTGGCTGCAGTACGTCCACTATCTGGGCAATCTTCTGCGCGGCAATTTCGGTCCCAGCTACAATATGCCGGATTTCACCGTCGGCGAGTTGTTCAGGGAGGGCCTGCCGATCTCGATCCAACTCGGCGCTTCGGCACTCGTTCTGGCGCTGCTCCTCGGCAGCGTGCTCGGCACTGTTGCGGCGCTCAACCAGAATAAGCTTGCCGACTATTCGGTGATCGCGCTGGCGACCGCCGGCAGCACCATACCGACCTTCGTCATCGCCCCGGTAATCCAGCTTGTATTCGGATTGACGTGGAAGCTGCTGCCGATCGGTGGCTGGGGCGATGGAGCCCTTATCAACAAGGTCGGCCCGGTACTGACGCTCGCTCTGCCGCAGATCGCCATCGTTGCCCGCCTGATGCGCGGCTCGATGATCGAATCGCTGCACTCACATCACATCCGTACCGCGCGCGCTCTCGGCCTGTCCGACTGGTCAGTCGTCGTCAAGCATGCGCTGCGCGGCGCCATCCTGCCGATCGTCTCCTTTACCGGTCCGGCAGCTGCAGCCCTTCTCACCGGCTCGATCATCGTCGAGACCATCTTCTCTATACCGGGCATCGGCCGCCATTTTGTCGTTGCCGCGCTCAACCGCGACTACACTCTGGTTATGGGGACGGTGGTGGTCATCGCGCTCTTCACCATTGTCTTCAACCTGATCGTCGACGTCCTCTATGGTGTCGTCGATCCGAGGGTGCGCTATGACTGATATCGCAGTTGCCGCACCGGTCGTCGGCCGATCCCTGTGGGGTGACGCCTGGGCGCGCCTCAAGGCCAATCGCGCGGCCATGTTCAGTCTGTATTATCTTGCCTTCATCACCGTCATCAGTGTGTTTGGGCCCTATTTCGTGCCGCACCAGTATACCACCATCTATGCCGACTATGTGCGCACGCCGCCGAGCTTCTCCGCCTATCCGCAGGCCGACATGATCGAAGGCGCTCTCGATGAGGCGATCAGGCGTATGCGCGTCGACATTAAGGATTGGCGGCAGGAGGGCAGCCGTGTGTTCGTTACCGTCAGATCGTCCAAGCCGATCGACGACCGTAACATTCGCTACCTTGATCGTTCCGATACCTTTGATGACACAAAGATCGAGAGCAAATCGCCGGATGGTCTCGAAATGGTGATGAGTGCCTCGATCAAGCAGCAATATTTCCTGTTCGGCACCGACAACACCGGCCGCGATCTGCTGTCGCGAACGCTGATGGCCGGGCGCATATCGCTGGCCATCGGATTGCTTGCCGGCATTGTGGCCGTGGTCATCGGCGTGCTCTACGGCGCCACCGCAGGCCTTGCCGGCGGCAGGGTCGACGAGGTGATGATGCGTGTCGTCGACGTGCTCTATTCTTTGCCGTTCATCTTCTTCGTCATCATGCTGGTTGTGTTTTTCGGCAGGAACTTCGTGCTAATGTTCCTGGCCGTCGGCGCGGTGCTGTGGCTCGACATGGCGCGCATCGTGCGCGGACAGGCGCTGTCGATCCGCCGGCAGGAATATGTCCAGGCGGCAGAGGCGATGGGCGTCGGACAGCGTGGCATTTTGCTGCGCCACGTTATCCCCAATTTGCTCGGGCCGGTGGTGATCTACATGACGCTGCTGGTGCCGCAGGTCATTATCCTGGAAAGCTTCCTGTCGTTCCTCGGGCTCGGCGTCCAGGAGCCGATGACAAGCTGGGGCGTGCTGATCTCGGTCGGCGCCCAGAACATCGGCTCGGCCAACTGGCTGCTTTTGTTCCCGGCATTCTTTCTCGTCTCGACGTTGTTCGCGTTGAATTTCGTCGGCGACGGCCTGCGCGACGCGCTCGACCCGAAGGATCGTTGAGAGATGGCTGCTTCCGAAACCATCCTCAGCGTCAAGGACCTTCGGGTCCGCTTCCGCACTCTCGACGGTGTGGTGGAGGCGGTGAAGGGCATCAATATCCACGTCAAATCAGGCGAGACCGTCGCCGTCGTCGGCGAATCCGGTTCCGGCAAGAGCCAGACGATGATGGCGGCGATGAGCCTGCTCGCCTCGAACGGCGAGGCCACCGGCACCGTCGATTATCGCGGCCGCAATCTTTTGACCTTGAGCAAGCCCGAGCTCAACAAGATACGCGGCCGCAAGATCAGCATGATCTTCCAGGAGCCGATGACTTCGCTCGACCCGCTCTATTCGATCGGCAACCAGTTGATCGAGCCGATCCGCAAGCATCGCGGGCTGGGCGCCGCGGCGGCGCGCGAGGAGGCGCTCAAGCTGCTGCGGCTGGTCCATATTCCCGATCCGGAGCGGCGGATGAAATCCTACCCGCACGAATTGTCGGGCGGTCAGCGCCAGCGCGTCATGATCGCCATGGCGTTGGCCAACGACCCCGACATACTGATCGCCGACGAGCCGACGACCGCGCTCGACGTCACCATCCAGGCGCAGATCCTCATGCTACTCGCCGAATTGCAGCGCAAGCTCGGCATGGCGATCGTCTTCATCACCCACGACCTCGGCATCGTCCGGCGCTTTGCCGATCGGGTCTATGTGATGCGCTATGGCGAGGTGGTCGAGGAGGGCAAGGCGGAAGCGATCTTCGCCAACCCGCAGCACGCCTACACCAAGATGCTGCTGGCCGCCGAACCGACCGGCACCAAGGCGCCGCCGCCGCCGAATGCCCCTGTCCTGCTTGAAGGCAGGAACGTCGAGGTGACCTTCAAGATCGGCGGCGGATTCCTTGGCGGCGAGCCGCTTCTGCTGCGCGCCGTCGATCGCATTTCGATACGGCTGAAGCGCAACCAGACGATCGGCATCGTCGGCGAATCCGGCTCGGGAAAATCGACGCTCGGCCGCGCCTTGCTGCGGCTCCTGCCCAGCGACGGCATCATCCGGCTTGGCGACCGCGACATTTCCCACGCCGACCGCCACGCAATGCGGCCGCTGCGGCGCGAATTACAGCTGGTCTTCCAGGATCCATTCGGCTCCCTGTCGCCACGCATGACCGTCGGCCAGATAATCACTGAGGGGCTGCTGGTCCACGAGCCCAATCTGTCGGGCAGGCAGCGCGATCTCCGCGCGGTCGACGCCTTGCTCGAAGTCGGGCTCGACCCGAACACGCGTAACCGCTATCCGCACGAATTCTCCGGCGGCCAGCGGCAGCGCATCGCCATTGCGCGCGCCATGATACTCAAGCCTAAAGTGGTGGTGCTGGACGAGCCGACCTCGGCGCTGGACCGCTCCGTGCAGAAGCAGATCGTCGAATTGCTGCGCAAGCTGCAGGCCGACCACGAGCTGTCCTATCTGTTCATCAGCCACGACCTCGCCGTCGTGCGCGCCATGGCCGACTACATCATCGTCATGAAACAGGGCAAGATCGTCGAGGAGGGACCGGCCGAGGCGATCTTCAGCAATCCGCAGGCAACCTACACACAGACACTGATGGCCGCGGCCATCGATGTCACGCGATTTCGCCTGAGCGCATAGCGCGATTGGTCAGAACTGCGGCGGATAGTGGTTGTGTCGGGAACAAAAACAGCTAAGCCGCTGTTTTTTCTGGTCGGAGTGGCAGGATTTGAACCTGCGACCCCATCGTCCCGAACGATGTGCGCTACCAGGCTGCGCTACACTCCGTGACCAGACCGCGGGCTTATAGCCGCCGCGTTTGGTTACTGCAAGCGTCAATGGAGGCGCTTCTGTCGCATTTCTTTCGCTTTCGCCGCCACGTCATACAGGTTTCAGTTTCCTGTCGCACAAACACGGCTTAAAGGGCTTCTGGGTAACCGTCGCCTTGCCTCGAAGCACCTGATTCAGCAGCCTGGAGTTTGCAGCCTTGTCGATGAAGATCGTTAGCGATGTCAGACCAAACACTTTTGAGTTTGAAACCTCGGCGCTGATCAAGCCGTCCGGGTTTCGCGAATATGATGCGCGCTGGTGGTTCGGCCATCCCGGCTCGAACGAAACGCCGGAACTCAATCTGATCGGCGTCCAGGCGCTCGGCATGGGGCTCGGCACGCTGATCCGTCGCCTGGGTGCCGGGCCCGACATCGTCACCGGTCACGATTTTCGCTCCTATTCGCTTGCCATAAAGCTGGCGCTGGTTTCCGGGCTGATGGCAGCCGGCGCACGGGTCAAGGATGTCGGGCTGGCCCTGTCGCCGATGGCTTATTTCGCCCAGTTCGCGCTCGACACCCCGTCCGTCGCCATGGTCACTGCCTCGCACAACGAGAATGGCTGGACCGGCGTCAAGATGGGCGCGGCGCGCCCGCTGACTTTTGGTCCGGAGGAGATGAGTGCGTTGAAGGCGATCGTGCTGTCCGGCGATTTCGATCTTGTAGGTGGCGGCTCCTATGACTTCGTTGCGGACTTCCGCAAAACCTACCTTGACGATCTGACAGCGGGAAAGCGTATCTCGAGGAACCTCAAGGTGGTGGCCGCTTGCGGCAACGGCACCGCTGGGGCTTTCGCTCCCGAGGCACTGGAAAGGATCGGCTGCGACGTGATCCCGCTCGACGTCGAGCTCGATCATACGTTTCCCAATTACAATCCCAACCCCGAAGACATGCAGATGCTGCACGCCATTCGCGACAAGGTGCTGGAAACGGGCGCCGATGTCGGGCTCGGTTTCGATGGCGACGGCGACCGCTGCGGCGTGGTCGACAATGAGGGCAACGAGATCTTCGCCGACAAGGTCGGTGTCATGCTGGCGCGCGACATTTCGCACCTCTATCCCGGCTCGACTTTCGTCGTCGACGTCAAGTCGACCGGATTGTTCATGACTGACAAGGCGTTGCGGGAAAATGGCGCGGTCACCGACTATTGGAAAACCGGTCACTCCTATATCAAACGGCGCGTCGCCGAACTCGGCGCCGCCGCCGGTTTCGAGAAATCGGGCCATTTCTTCTTCAATCCGCCGATCGGCCGCGGCTATGACGATGGCCTGGTAACGGCCATCGCCATATGCCAGATGCTGGATCGCAGCCCGCAAAGCAGCATGGCCGATCTCTACCGCGATCTGCCGCTGACCTTCGGCACGCCGACCATGTCGCCACACTGCGCCGACGAGCTCAAATACGGCGTCGTCGAGCGCGTCGTAAGCGATTTTCGCAAGATGAAGAACGACGGCGCGGTCTTCGCCGGCCAGAAGATCGCCGAACTGATCACCGTCAACGGCGTCAGGGTCGTGGCGGAGGATGGTACCTGGGGGCTGGTGCGGGCATCATCGAACAAGCCGGAGCTTGTGGTGGTGGTGGAGAGCCCGGTATCATCCGAGCGGCGCCGGCAGATGTTCGAAGCCGTCGATGCGGTGCTGCGCCGCAGCCCCGAAGTCGGCGCCTACAACCAGACCTTTTGAGCGGGGCTCGTCTTCATGACCGAACGGATCGTCAGTTTTGTGATGAGTGGCGGCGTCGGCTCGCGGCTGTGGCCGCTGTCGCGCGAGGATAATCCCAAGCAGTTCCATGATTTCTCCGGCGACGGCTCGATGCTGGCCAAGACGCTGCGGCGGCTGACCGCACGGCCGGAGGGCGAAACGCCGGTCTTCCTGATTGCCTCGGAAAGGCACGCCGACCGCGTTCATGCCGATATTGCCGGTCTCGAGCTTTCCGGCGGCGGCCCGCTGTTCGAGCCGACCGGCCGCAACACTGCCGCGGCCGTTGCCTTGGCAAGCCTGCGCACCTTGTCGGAATTCGGCGACAGCCTGGTGCTGGTGGTGCCCTCCGACCACGAGATCGCGACGGCGCAGCAATTCTGGCAGAGCGTCGAAGCCGGCACCGCGGCGGCGCGCGACGGCAGGCTGGTGGTTTTCGGCATCAAGCCCGCGCAACCCGAGACCGGCTATGGCTACATCGAGGTGGCCGGCGAGCGGGACGGCATCTGCGACGTCTCGCGTTTCGTCGAAAAACCCGATCTCGCCACGGCGCAGAGCTATCTCGAGGCCGGTAACTTCTATTGGAACACCGGCATCTTCCTGTTTCGCGCCAGCGCCATGCGCGACGCATTCATGGCTTTCCAGCCCGATATCTGGAGCGCCACCGAGGCTGCCTTTCAGGCGGCGACATCAGACCTTTCGGGCCTCTACATGCCTCTGGAGCTCTATGCCGCCATCCCATCGACATCGATCGACTATGCGATCATGGAGCGCGCCAGCGGCATCGCCATGGTGCCGGCGGGCTTTCGCTGGAACGATCTCGGCTCCTGGCAATCGCTGCTCGACGTCGGCCCCTCCGACAGGCAGGGCAATGTCATCGTCGGCGATGTCGTCGCCATCGATTGCGAGAACTCCTATATCCGCAGCGATGGTCGCCTGCTGTCGGCCATTGGCCTGAAGGACGTCGCCATCGTGTCGACCGCCGACGCCACTTTCGTCGCGCCGGTCAGCCACAGCCAGAATGTCAAAAAAATCGTCGAGCAGCTCGAAAAGAGCGGTCGCCTTGAGACCAGGTTCACGCCCGCCGACGATCGCGTCATCGAAAGCGGCGCCTGGCAGCGCCGCGTGCACCATTGGCTGTTCGAGGAGACGGTGCCGTTGTGGTCGACGGTCGGCGTCGATGAGCGCCATGGCGGTTTCCACGAAGCGCTCGGCTTCGATGCCGCCCCGCTGATGAAACCCAAACGCATGCGCACGCAGGCCAGGCAGATCTACGCCTTCGCCGTCGCCAAGGCGCGCGGCTGGAACGGCCCGGCCGATCGGCTGATCAGCCACGGCCTCGAATTCATGGCCAGGCACGGACGTACCGACAATGGCGGCTGGGTACGCACCCTCAACATCGACGGCACCGTCGCCGACGGCGCCGAGGATGCTTACGATCATTCCTGCGTGCTCCTGGCGCTGGCGCATGCCCATATGTGCGGCAATCCCGATGCGTTGCGGCTTGGCGAGGAAACCTTTGCGTTCATCGACGCGCATCTCGAGGACGAACGCCTGACCGGCTTCCGCGAGACCTCGAGCGGCGAGGGCGAGCGCCGCTCCAACCCGCACATGCATCTGCTCGAGGCGTTCCTGGCCTGGCATCAGGCGACCGGCGAGCGCGCTCATCTCCGCCGCGCCGCGCGCATCGTCGATCTGTTCCGCAGCCATTTCTTCGACCCGGAAAGCTGGACCCTTGGCGAGTATTTCGACCATGAATGGCGGCCGGCCCCTGGCGAGAAGGGCACCTGGACCGAACCGGGCCATCATTTCGAATGGGCCTCGCTGCTGGTCGACTTCGCCGGCCGCAGCCGCCAGAGCGACTTGACCGGCCTCGCCAGGAAGCTCTACGCGTCGGCGATCGCCAATGGCCTGAACCGCGCCACGGGCCTCGCCTACGGCGCCGTCTCGCGGCAAGGACTGCCGCTCGACCGCGTCTCGCGCAGCTGGCCGCAGGCCGAAGCGATCAAGGCGGCGATCGCGCTGGACGGTTCGGGGGGGCCCGACCTGAAGCCGGAAATCGAGGCGCGGGTCGGCCGGCTGTTCCGCTGGCACATCAATCCGGCACCGCTCGGCCTGTGGATCGACCGCATCGACGAACGCGGCCGCTCGCTGGCAAACGAGGTGCCGGCCAGCATCTTCTATCATCTCGTCTGCGCGCTGACCCAGTATCTCGACGGCACGGCCCGCAAGGATCAGTACGGGCTGGCGACATCCCCGGTCTCGACATAGACCGACTTCAGCTGCGAATAGAGTGCTAGCGCCGCGAGTGAGTTCTCGCGGCCGATGCCGGACTGCTTGAAGCCACCGAAGGGGATTTCGACCGGCGTCAGATTGTAGGCGTTGATCCAGCAGGTGCCGGCCTGCAGTTCGGCGATGACACGATGGGCGCGCGCCAGGTCGCGGGTGAACACGCCGGCGGCGAGGCCGAATTCGGTATCGTTGGCGCGCTCGATCACCTCGTCCTCGCTGTCGAACTTCAGCACGCTCATCACCGGCCCGAAAATCTCCTCGCGCGCTATGCGCATCGTGTCGGTGACCTCGGTGAACACCGTCGGCTCGACGAAGAAGCCACCCTGGAAACCCTGCAGCGAAGGCACATTGCCGCCGCAGGCGAGCACCGCGCCATCCTGCTTGCCGGCCTCGATGTAAGAGACCACCTTGTCGTGCTGCGCCTTCGAGACCAGCGGCCCCATCTGCGTGTCCGGATCGAGCGGATCGCCGATGCGGATTTTCTTCGTCCGTTCGGTCAGCCTCTCGACGAAACGGTCATGGATGCCGCTCTGCACGAAGACCCGCGTGCCGTTGGAGCAGATCTGGCCGGTCGAATAGAAATTGCCGAGCATCGCGCCGCCGATGGCATTTTCGAGGTTGGCGTCTTCGAAGACGATCAGCGGCGACTTGCCGCCGAGCTCCATCGTCGCGTGCTTCATCTTCGAGCCGGCGAGCGACAGCACCTTGCGGCCGGTCGGCACCGAGCCGGTCACCGAGACCTTGGCGACGACGTCATGGCCGACAAGGCCGGCGCCGACATCGCCCAAACCTTGCACGACATTGAACAGCCCGTCCGGCAGGCCGGCCTCGGTGTAGATTTCGGCGAGCGCCAGCGCTGAAAGAGGCGTGTTCTCCGACGGCTTGAACACCATCGCATTGCCCATGGCGAGAGCCGGTGCGGATTTCCAGCCGGCGATCTGGATCGGGTAGTTCCAGGCGCCGATGCCGACGCAGACGCCGAGCGCCTCGCGCTTGGTATAGGCAAAGGGCCCGCCGAGATCGACGGCCTCGCCATTAAAGGCGGCAACGGCGCCGCCGAAATATTCCAGGCAGTCGGCCGCCGACGGGGCGTCAGCAACCAGCGTCTCCTGGATAGGCTTGCCGGTATCCAGCGTCTCGATGCGCGCCAGATCGGCATTGCGCGCGCGCAGAATGTCGGCGGCACGGCGCAGGATGCGGCCGCGTTCGACGGGCTTCAGCCGCGCCCAGGCCGGTTGTGCCGCACGCGCCGCCTCGATCGCGAGCTCCAGCACGTTCGGCGTCGCCGAGCGCAGCATGGCGATGGTCTCGCCGGTTGCCGGATAGATAACCGGCAGCGCTGCGCCGCGCTCGTCCTCGATATAGCGGCCGTTGACATAATGCGATGCCGTTGGCTGGGCGCGCATGACTGTTCTCCAAATCGTCTTGCCGCGGCATGCGGAATATGCGTCCGCCGGATCATGGCCTATCTGTCCGACACCTGCCAGCGCGGATTGATCCATGGTTCCTGGTTGGAAGGTGGCAGCGGCGTGCGCCCGAGAATGTGGTCGGCGGCCTTCTCGCCAGTCATGATCGACGGCGCGTTGAGATTGCCGTTGGTGACGCGCGGGAAGATCGAGGAATCGGCGACCCGCAGCCCTTCAACGCCAATGACGCGGCATTCCGGATCGACCACGCTCATCGCATCATCGGCACGGCCCATCTTGCAGGTGCCGCAAGGGTGGTAGGCGCTTTCGGCGTGGTCGCGAATGAAGGCGTTGAGGTCGTCGTCGGACTGCACATGCGAGCCCGGCGACAGTTCCTTGCCGCGGTACGGATCGAAGGCCGCTTGCCCGAAGATCTCGCGGGTCAGCCGGATGCAGTGGCGGAACTCCTTCCAGTCGTCCGGATGCGACATGTAGTTGAAGCGGATCACCGGCTTCGATTTGGGATCGGGCGAGCGCAGCGTGACCGAACCGCGCGACTTCGACCGCATCGGCCCGACATGCGCCTGGAAACCATGCGCCTTGGCCGCCGCTTTGCCGTCATAGCGGACCGCGGCCGGGATGAAGTGATACTGGATATCGGGATAATCGACGCCAGCGCGCGAGCGCACGAAGGCGGCTGCCTCGAAATGGTTGGTAGCGCCGAGGCCGGATTTGAAGAACAGCCATTGTGCCCCGATCATCGCCTTCGAAAACGGATTCAGCACCGAGTTCAGCGTGATCGGCTTTGTCGATTCCTGCTGGATGTAGAGCTCCATATGATCCTGCAGATTGCGGCCGACGCCCGGCCGGTCGGCGATCACGGGAATGCCGTTCTCCCTAAGGTGCTGGCCGGGGCCGATGCCGGACAGCATCAGGATCTTGGGCGAGTTGATCGAGGACGCGGCAACGATCACCTCGCGCCGCGCTCTGACTACCTGAATCCGTTTGCGCGCTTCGATCTCGACGCCGGTGGCGCGTTGATTCTCGATGATCACCCGCCGGGCGAAACCCTTGACCAGGATGACATTTTTCCGCCTCAGCGCCGGCCTCAGATAGGCGCTCGCCGCCGACCAGCGACGGCCGCCGCGGATGGTCTGCTCCATCGGCCCAAAGCCCTCCTGCTTCGCGCCATTATAGTCGTCGGTCAGCTCGAAGCCGGCCTGACGGCCTGCCTCGACGAAGGCGCCATAGAGTGGGTTCGTCCTCGAGCCGCGCTGCACAGTCAGCGGGCCGCCATGGCCGCGCCAGCCATCCTCGCCGCCTGCGCTGTCCTCCATGCGCTTGAAATAGGGGAGCACGTCGGCAAACCCCCAGCCGGCCGCGCCCTGTTCGGCCCAGTGGTCGAAGTCGCGGGCATGGCCGCGCACATAGACCATGCCGTTGATCGAGGACGAGCCGCCGATGACCTTGCCACGCGGCGTCGCCAGCACGCGGCCACCGAGGTGCGGCTCGGGCTCGCTGGCAAAGCCCCAGTCGTAGAGGCTCATATTGAGCGGGATCGACAGCGCCGACGGCATCTGGATCAGCGGCCCAATATCGCTGCCGCCATATTCGATGACGATGACCGAATGCTTGCCCTCCTCCGACAGCCGGTAGGCCATGGCCGAGCCGGCCGAGCCGGAGCCGATAATGACGAAATCCGCTTCAAGCATGGTTCATGCGCGCCCGTGGTTCATATGCGCAATGAAATCGGCCAGCGAGACGTTGCCGCCGGTTGCCACTACGAGAACGGTCTTGCCGGTCGCGTCGACCTTACCGCCGAGCAACGCCGCCAGCGAAGCAGCGCCGGATGGTTCGAGCACCAGCTTCAGCCGCTCGAAGGCGATGCGCATGGCGCGCCGCACCGAGGCATCGTCGACGGTGACGCCGCGAACGCCGGCCGCCTTCACCGCTGCGAACGGCGCGTCGCCCGGCCGCCGCGACATCAGCCCGTCGCAGATCGATTTCGGCCCGATCGGCATGGTTTCGATGGCGCCATGCGCCAGCGACGAGCCCATGCCGTCAAAACCTTCGGGCTCGACGCCGATGATCTCCGTGGCGGGCAATAGGTAGTGGAAGGCCAGCGAAACGCCCCCGATCAGGCCGCCGCCGCCGACTGAGCAGAACAAGAGATCGGCCTCCGCTTGCCTGGCGGCGAGCTGGTCGAGTGCCTCCAGCCCGGCACCGGCCTGGCCGGCGACGATCTCCGGATCGTCGAACGGGTGCAGCAGCGCCAGGCCTTCGCCCGCAGCGATCTCGCGCGCCTTGGCGGCGGCGACTTCCTCACGCGCGCGCTCGCCATGGTCAGTCAGCACCACGCGCGCGCCGTAGCCCGATGTGGCGTCGCGCTTGGCGGCCGGCGCGTCGATCGGCATGACGATGGTGACGGGAATGCCAAGCGCTTCGCCTGCCGCCGCCAGCCCTTGCGCAAAATTGCCGGAGGAGTAGGCGACGACGCCCTTTTTGGTTTCGTCAGGCGAGAGCTTCTTCAGCCGCCAGTAGGCGCCGCGCACCTTGAACGATCCGGCCCATTGCAGCGATTCGGCCTTAACGAAGACGCGGGCAGCGCCGGTCTCGCGGGCGAGTGCCGCCGATTCCAGCAGCGGCGTGACCTGCGTTGCCTTGGAGGTGACGGCATAGGCCTGCCTGAGATGGTCGAGCGAGGGGACGAGACGGTCTGCCATCATTTGCCTCGCGGAAAGCGCTTCTGCTCTTCGAGCAGGTCGAGGTTCATATGGTTGCGCATGTAGCGCTCCGATGCCTTCTGCAGCGGCTGGAATTCCCAGGGATAATGGGTGCCGTTGCGCAGCGCCGGGTAGACCACCCAGCGGCGTGCCTGGCTGGCACGCACCGCGGCATCGAACGCCGCCATGTCCCAACGCGCCCGCACCTTGTCGGTGAAAGCGGCCACCAAAGCCGCATTGGCCGGATCGGCGGCGAGATTGGTCAATTCCCGCGGATCCGATTCAAGATCAAACAGTTGCGGCGGATCGATCTCGCAATGGATGAATTTGTAGCGGCCCTCGCGCATCGCCACCATCGGCGCGTTGGAGCCTTCGGCGGCATATTCCATCAGCACCGGCGCGGAGCGTTTCTTTCCGTTCAGCAACGGCAGCAGCGACTGGCCGTCGGTCCACGGCGCAATCGCGCTGATGTCGATGCCGGCGAGATCGCAAAGCGTCGGCGTCACGTCGAGGTTGGAAACCGGCGTCTCGATCAGCCCGGCGTGTACGCCCTTGCCGGCGATCATCAGCGGCACCCGCGCCGAACCTTCGAAAAAGCACATCTTGAACCACAGGCCGCGCTCGCCGAGCATGTCGCCGTGATCCGAGCAGAACAGGATGATCGTATCGTCGAGCATTCGCGTGCGCTCGAGTACCGACAGCAATTCGCCGACCTTGTCGTCGAGATAGGAGATGTTGGCGAAATAGCCGCGCCGTGCGCGGCGTATCTGCTCAGCGGTGATGTCGAACCTGTCATAGTCGCTGGCGCGGTAGAGCCGCTGCGAATGAGGGTCCTGCCTGTCGTAAGGAATGAAGCCGACCTCGGGCTCGAGCGCCGGGCAATCCTGGTAGAGGTCCCAGTAGCGCCGCCGTGCGACGTAGGGATCGTGCGGATGGGTGAAGGAAACCGTCAAGCACCAGGGCCGATGTGCGGCATCGTCGGAGACGCGGGCAAAATCGTAGAGCTTCTGCACCGCATGGAAGGCGACCTCGTCGTCATATTCCAGCTGGTTGGTGATCTCGGCGGTACCGGCGCCGCTGACGGAGCCGAGATTGTGATACCACCAGTCGATGCGCTCGCCGGGTTTGCGATAGTCGGGTGTCCAGCCGAAATCGGCCGGATAGATGTCGGTGGTCAGCCGCTCCTCGAAACCGTGCAACTGGTCCGGCCCGACGAAATGCATCTTGCCGGAGAGGCAGGTGTGATAACCTGCGGCGCGCAGATGATGGGCAAAGGTCGGGATCGAAGACGCGAATTCGGCGGCGTTGTCATAGACCCCGGTGCGTGACGGCAACTGGCCGCTCATGAATGCGGCGCGGCCCGGCGCGCAGAGCGGCGAGGCCGTGTAATTGTTGCAAAAACGCGCCGAACGCGCGGCGAGCGCCTTCAGATGCGGCGCGTGCAGGAAGTCCGCCGGCCCATCCGGAAACAGCGTTCCGTTGAGCTGATCGACCATGACGATCAGGATGTTGGGTCGCTTGGATGTCACTGCTTCTGCCGTCCGCTGAGCTTCGTTTCGAGATAGTCCTCGACCAGTGCAATCGCGGTCGCGGCATCGGGAACACCGTCCTTCAGCGCGCGCCTGATATAGAGCCCGTCGATCAGCGCCGCGGTCGCTTCGGCGACCCGATCGGCCTCGCTTCTCGGCAGGATGCCGGCCAGCCCGCTGAGCAGATTGGAATGCAGCCGGCGCGCATAGACCTTGAGCAGCCGGCGGAGTGCTGCCGATTTCTGCGCCTCGACATAGAAGGCGAGCCAGGCGGCGATCGTTTCGGGCTGGAACTGGATGTCGGAGAAATTGACCGCGACCACCGCCGAGACGCGCTGGCGCGCCGTGCCGGCCGCGCGAAGTGCGCGGCGCGTATCGGCGGTGAGTTCGCTGAGGATGTGCCGCATCGTCGCCAACAGCAATTCGTCCTTGACGCCGAAATAATGGTGGGCAAGCGCCGAGGACACGCCGGCGCGCCCGGCGATTTCCGACATCGTCACATCAAGCGAACCGCGCTCGCCGATCGCCGAGATCGTTGCGTCGATGAGCGCCCTGCGGCGCAACGGCTCCATTCCGAGTTTCGGCATTCCTGCTCCGGCCTGTTGGGACAAGATTATTTTTTATTGACGCATCAATCAACAAAAATCCAGCCTGATTTGCTGGCAAAAGCCAGGCACTATGACCAGATGATCAAGATCAAGCGATTGTGCGGTTCTGGCCCCTTCACGAAGCCGGCGGAACGGTTCATGCTTGAACAATGCTGAGGCGGGCCGCGACATACGTTGCCCGGCCCGCAGGATGGAGGTTGCCATGACAGCATGCATCGTCGGCTGGGCGCATTCGCGCTTCGGCAAGCTCGAAGGCGAGACGCTGGAGAGCCTGATCACCAAGGTGGCAGTCGAGGCGCTCGATCATGCCGGCATCGGTCCGGATGACGTCGACGAGATCGTGCTCGGCCACTTCAACGCCGGGTTTTCCGCCCAGGATTTCACCGCGAGCCTGGTCCTCCAGGCCGACGACCGGCTGCGCTTCAAGCCGGCGACCCGCGTCGAGAACGCCTGCGCCACCGGCTCGGCGGCGGTCAGGCAAGGCATCCGCGCCATCGACGCCAATGCCGCCCGTATCGTGCTGGTGGTCGGCGCCGAGCAGATGACGACGACGCCCGGTCCCGAGATCGGCAAGAACCTGCTCAAGGCCTCGTATCTGCCGGAGGACGGTGACACGCCGGCAGGCTTCGCTGGCGTCTTCGGCAAGATCGCCCAAGCCTATTTCCAGCGCTACGGCGACCAGTCGGATGCGCTGGCGATGATCGCCGCCAAGAACCACAAGAACGGCGTCGACAATCCCTACGCGCAGATGCGCAAGGATTTCGGCTACGAGTTCTGCCGGCAGGAAAGCGAAAAAAACCCCTTCGTCGCCGGTCCGCTGAAGCGCACAGACTGCTCGCTGGTGTCGGACGGTGCCGCCGCGCTTGTCCTTGCCGACACGGCCACGGCGCTGAAGATGCGCCGCGCCGTCGCCTTCCGCGCCAATGAGCATGTGCAGGATTTTCTGCCGATGTCGAAGCGCGACATTCTCGCCTTCGAAGGCTGCGAGCAGGCCTGGAACCAGGCGCTGAAGCAGGCGGGCGTGACGCTCGGCGACCTGTCCTTCGTCGAGACGCATGACTGTTTCACCATCGCCGAACTGATCGAGTATGAGGCGATGGGCCTGGCCAGGCCGGGCGAGGGCGCCAAGCTGGCCCTGGATGGCGAGACGGCGAAAGATGGAAGGCTGCCGGTCAATCCGTCTGGCGGGCTGAAGGCCAAGGGCCACCCGATCGGTGCCACCGGCGTATCGATGCATGTGCTGGGCGCGATGCAACTCGTCGGTGAGGCGGGCGGCATCCAGGTGCCGGGAGCAAAGCTCGGCGGCATCTTCAACATGGGTGGTGCCGCGGTCGCCAACTACGTTTCCATTCTCGACCGGATCAGATAAACCCGCCCGCATTTGCGGGAGGTGACATGACAAATCCGGTTCTGGTCGAGGTCTTGCGCGGCGCTCTCGTCGAGAGCGCCCATCGCGGCGCTGTTGCCGTCTTCGACGCCGACGGCAAGCCGGTCTGGGAGATCGGCGACACGGCACAGCCGGTGTTCCCGCGTTCGGCGGTCAAGGCGATCCAGGCGCTGCCGCTGGTCGAGAGCGGCGCTGCCGATGCCTACGGCTTCGGTGACCGGGAGCTGGCGCTGGCCTGCGCCTCCCATTCCGGCGAGCCGCCGCATGTCGAGCTGGCACGCGCCATGCTGGCGAAAGCCGGCCTCGACGAGACGGCACTCGAATGCGGCGCGCATTGGCCGTCGAGCCACGGGGCGACGCTGGCGCTTGCCCGCGCCGGCCGTGCGCCGAACACCTTGCACAATAATTGTTCCGGCAAGCACTCAGGCTTCCTATGCACCTGCGTTCACAGCGGCATCGCCCATCGTGGTTACGTCGAGGCTGGCCATGCCTCGCAGGAGATGGTGCGCGAAGCGATGCAGGCGGTGACCGGTGCTGCCCATGACGCCGATCACCGCGGCACCGACGGCTGCTCGATTCCGACCTATGCCGTGCCGCTGCGCAGCTTTGCCCTTGGCTTTGCCCGCATGGCGACAGGTGCCGGCTTCGAGCCGGTGCGCGCCCGGGCGGCGAAGCGGCTGCTTTCCGCCTGCATGGCCGAGCCGTTTTTCGTCGCCGGCACGGGCAGGTCCGACGTCGCGATGATGGAGGCCGCGCCGGGCCGGATTTTCGTCAAGGGAGGCGCCGAAGGTGTTTTTTGTGCAGCCGTTCCGGAGCTTGGCCTTGGCATCGCGCTGAAGTGCGACGATGGCGCCGGCCGCGCCGCTGAAGTGATGGTCGCAGCCGTGCTGGCTAAGCTTTTGCAAGCCGACCAGGCGCTCGCAGCGAAACTGACCGAACAGGCAAATCCGCCTATCGAAAGCCGGATCGGCGCCAAGGTCGGCGCGCTCCGGCCGACGGCCACCCTCAACTGACGTGGTTGCGCTCGACGGTCAAATGCGCGTAGCCGGCATTGCCTGATGCGGCGAGGTCACCGGTCACTCGCTCGGCCCAGCGTTGGCCGACGATCGCGCCGTTCTGGACTCGGTCGATGACATTGTCGGAGATGATTGCCGTTCCGGCACCTTCGACCACGGTCACGACGATGCCGGTCCCCGCCTTGCGGACGATGTTTCCCGTGGCGACCACATTGCGCATGAACGGTCCCCAGCCGATCTGCATGCCGTAGAGCGGCGCATTCTCGACGACATTGCCGGAAACGGTGGTGTCGGCCTCGACGCTGATGCCGACGCCGAAGCCGGGCGCGTCCGCAGGGTAGGGACCGCTGGTCGACAGATTGCGGACGATGTTGCCGGAGCACACGCCCATGCGGCCGCCTTCGTTGAAGTTGACGATCGAAATACCGTTCGCAGCACCATCGACGATGTTGTTGCCGATGACGGCGCCTTCGAACGAGAATTCGGAATACACGGCCGTCTCGCCCGAACGCGAGCAGGTGTTGCCGGTGATCTGCAAATTGCTGGAACTGTTGGCGCGGATCGCCGAGAACGCGCAATCCGAGACAATATTGCCGGAGATGATGACATTGCCGGCGCGGAACGCATTGATGCCGTTGCCGTTCTGGCCGGTTCCGCCGCTGCGCGCCTGGATGCGCTCGATCCGGTTGCCGCTGACGATGGTGCCGTCTTCCGCTGCCTGCCAGCGGTGCACGAGAATGCCGCCATTGGCGCAGTCGGAGACGCTATTGCCTGATATTTCCAGGCCATCGGCCTCGACCGAATAGATGCCGGCATCGGCCGCACCGGATATCTCCGAGCGCTCGATGCGGCCCGAGGCATGTTCGAGCGCCAGACTGTTCTTGCCGCTGCCGGTCATCTGGCAGTTGTCGACGACCAGATGGGCGATGCGGCGCAGATCGAGCAGGCCTTGCGTGTAGTCGCCCATCCAGCGGTTGCTGCCGTCGAACACCAGCCCGCTGAGTTCGATATGCTCGGCCCGTTCGGCCATAATGAGATGGCCATTGCCACCATAGACGATCCGCGATGCGCCCGGCACGCCGGACAGGCGCACCCGGCCGGGCAGCGACAGGTTGGAAACGATATAGATCCCCGGCGGCAGGAACACCGGCATGTCGCGGTCGTGCGCGTCGCGCAGCAGCTTGGCGAAAGCCTTGCTCTGGTCGTCAAGCGCGCCGGGCCGGACGCCGAGCTCGGTCGCGTTGATCGCCCCGCGCATCGCGGCTTTCTCGATGCCGGCCAGGTTTTTCGCCGCTGCTTTGCCGAGCGAAATCCCCATGACGGCAAAGCCGGCGGTCTGCGCAAGCAGCGTTCGTCTGTTCAACATCGGCACAGATCCTTGCGTCCAACGCTCACGCCGCAGGATTCGTGCCAGACTAGCCCGGTCGAACTCGTGGTGAAAATCTGACGCTTGGCCCCTATTCGATCCTCGTTGGCTCAGCGATCACCGCATTTACCCCGTTGAAGGCAAGTTGCAGGAATGTCTGGTCGATCTCCGCGGGGGACAGCTTCGTATCCCTCTCAAGCCACCAGTGCATCACTTCAAAGAACGCGCCAACGATGAAGCGTGTGGCGATCTCAAGTCTGGCCCCGCCTTGATCACCTTGGATATTCGCCAACTCATGGCGAACCTGCCTGCTTATCCAGCCGCGGATCTCTTCTGGCATTTCGCGCTTTTTCCCGCCCATCAGCGCACGGTGCATCTCCCGCGTGGCAAGAGCATGCTCGAACACCGGACCGCTGAAGGAAAAGCCCTTGGCGTTTCGCTGCGAATAGCGTTCGGCACCGTGCGCCTGCAAGGTCTTCAGATGGTCGTCGATCGTTGCTTTCCTCAAGCGGTCCTTGTCGGGATAGTGTGTGTAGAAAGTCGAGCGGCCGACATCGGCTTCCCTGCAGATATCCTCGACCGTGATCGCCGTATATCCCTTCTCGGCGGTCAGTCTGAAAAGCGCCTGCTGCAGTCGGCTGCGGGTCCTGGCGACCCGACGGTCGATCGGTCCGGCTGGCATCGGCAACATCCTTTTCCGGCCAAAGGACACCAAATCGTCCAGTATTGGGCGCGTCGGTGCGATGTGGCCAGTAAAACTGATACTGGACACACTGTCCAGTATCCTATGCTCTTGCGGAAGGCCCAGCGCGATGCCCGGCTGGCCGGAGATAAAGCAATGCACCAACGTCTTTTCGGAACAATAGTCGGAGGGCATGCGTTAGTCGCGCTCGTCAAAGTGGCCGTGGTGCTCGCGGCATTTTTCTCGTTGGGACAGGCAAATGCGGTCTTTTCCTTGGGAGTTCCCGTCCTCCTGCTTCATGCTGGTGCACTCGTCGTAGTCGCGAGCTTATTGATATGGCAAAGCGCTCACGGGCGGCTGTCCGGAAAGGACCGCAGACCGGCCGCCGGCGAGGAGAAGGCGCTGCATGTCGGCATCACGCTTCATTCCGCCGCCCTGTACGATATGCTGGCGTGGCTTCTGACCTTCGGTCGCGAACGTGCTTTTCGCGAAAGGATATTAAGCTTTGCGGAGCTGAAGCCGGGAGAAGTGGTCCTGGATGTCGGGTGCGGCACCGGCACCACCGCGCTCCTTGCCAGACAAAAGTGGCGCCGGAGGGGCGCGTGCACGGCGTCGACGCCTCCGCCGAAATGGTTGCGCGCGCGACGGCAAAGGCCCGGCGAGCCGGGCTACAAGTCGGGTTCTCGACCGCCACCGCTCAGGAACTGCCTTTCAAGGATGGGGAATTTGATGTCGTCCTCAGCACGCTGATGTTCCACCATCTTCCAAAGAAGGGCCGCGAGGAATTCGGCAGAGAGGCCTTCCGCGTCCTGAGGCCGGGCGGTCGTGTGCTTATCGTCGATTTTGCGAAACCGCCGCGCCAGAAGAGCACCTTTCGGCTCCACCGGCATGGTTACGTCGATTTGGACAAAGTTGCAGCGGATCTCGGCCGGCACGGCTTCAATATCGTTGAGCAAGGCGACGTCGGAACCAAGGGGCTCCGCTACCTAGTTGCGCAACCGGACCTTAGCCTTGCGGCCCTCGAAGCGCGATAGTGCGCCAAGTTGAGGCATTCGCATGGCCAGCTTTACACCCCAAGCAGCTGTCTAATCTCGGGTACTGAACCCCAGATCTTCACCATTAGCCTCTTCATCAGCAATGGCTTGTGGAGTCGCCATTCCAAGCCTAAGTTCGTCAGATGAGCAGGGCCTTCACCCGCGAGGAAGACAGCGAAAACGCCATCGCCGGCATCGGCGAGCGGCCGATCAGCCATCACCGCAATCTGGTCACGGAACGCGGCATGGCGCTGATCGATGCCGAGGTGGCCGCTCTGCGCGACGAACTGGGCAGAGCCGAGAAGAGGGCCGACCGCGAGCGCATCGCGCTGGTGTCGCGTGATCTCCGCTATTGGACGGCGCGGCGTGAAAGCGCCGAGCTTTCGGTGCCCGAACCGGGGAGCGACCTGGTTCGTTTCGGCATGGGTGTCACCCTGGAAAGCGACGACGGCAAGAAGGTGCACTGGAAGATCGTCGGCGAGGACGAAGCCAATCCGGGCAAAGGGACAATTTCCCATATGTCGCCGATGGCGATGGCGCTGTTCGGCAAGAAGGTCGGCGAAGTTGCCGTGGTCAACGGCAAGGAATGGGAGATCGTCAAGCTCTCCGACAGTTAGTCTTCGAGCTTGACGACATGATCGCGGAAGAACGCTGCGGCGCCGGCCTCGTCGATTTCGCCGGCGGCGACGCCCATGACGAATTCGTAAAGCATGCCGTCATTGGCCGACAGGGCATAACCATTCACAATCAGAAATGCGCCGGACGCGACAATGGCCGTGCGTTTGTTGCCGTCGACAAAGGCATGATTTCTGGCAATGCCGAAGACATAGGCGGCTGCGAGTTCCTCAACCGACGGGTCTCCGTAGTTGGCCTTGTTTTCGGCGCGAGCGAGCGCCGATTCGAGGGCATTTTCATCCCTCAAGCCTTGTGCTCCGCCGTGTCGGCGCAACTGCTCCGCGTGCATGGCTTCGACTGCACGCCGCGTTAGAAACTCCCAGCTCATTCGGCGAGCTTCTGAAGCGCGACCTTGTATTTGTCCATGACCTCGCGGGCAGCTTTCATTTGCCGCTCGAAGCTGTCGTCCACTGGCTTCAGCGCAAGACCGTCACCTGTTTCAACGATTTGAAGCTGGTCGCCGGCCTTCAGGTTCAGACGATCGAGAAGCTCCCTCGGCAGGATCACGCCTTCGGAATTGCCGATCTTGCGAATGGTCGTGTTCATGGTGAGGCATCCTGTTGCAACGCTGATTATAACTCAGCGTGTTTCTTGTTGCAACAGACATTATAACAAAGCGTCAGCCGGCCTGCAGCAGCCGGTCCATCAGCCGCTCCGCCGCTTCCGGGATAACCGTGCCGGGCGGGAAGATTTCAGTGGCGCCTGCCTGCCGGACTGCGTCGTAATCCTGCGGCGGGATGACGCCGCCGGCGACGATCAGCATGTCGTCGCGGCCGAGCTTCTTCAGCGCATGCTTGAGTTCGGGAATAAGCGTCAAATGGCCCGCAGCCAGCGACGAGGCGCCGACGATGTGCACGTCATGCTCGACCGCCAGCCTGGCGATCTCGTCCGGCGTCTGGAACATCGGCCCGACGGTGACGTCGAAGCCTAGGTCGGCAAAGGCGGTGGCGATCACTTTCTGGCCGCGATCATGGCCGTCTTGCCCCATCTTGGCGACCAGAATGCGCGGCTTGCCGCCGGACTTCTCCTCGAACGCGATGATCTTGTCCTGCAGCCGGTCGACCACCGGATTGTGGCCGAGCGCGTTGCGATAGACGCCGGAGATCGTCTGCACCGAGGCGACATGGCGGCCGAAAACCTTTTCCAGCGCCAGCGAAATCTCGCCGACCGTGGCGTTGGCGCGTGCGGCCCGGATGGCGAATTCCAGCAGGTTTGCGTTACTCCCGGCAGCACGGGTAAGCGCATCGAGCGCGCTCTCGACGGCGGCGACGTCACGCGTGCCTTTCAGCCGCTGCAGCTTCGACAATTGCCGCGCCCTGACTTCGGCATTGTCGATCTTCAGCACGTCGACTTCGATGTCCGTGCCGGGACGGTGAGCATTGACACCGACCACGATCTGTTCGCCTGAATCGATGCGCGCCTGGGTGCGCGCGGCAGCCTCTTCAATGCGCAGCTTCGGTAGGCCCTTTTCGATCGCCGCGGCCATGCCGCCGAGGCTCTCGACCTCCTCGATATGCGCAAGCGCACGCGCCGCCAGATCATGCGTCAGCCGTTCGACATAGGCGGAGCCGCCCCACGGGTCGATAATGCGCGTCGTGCCGGACTCCTTCTGCAGGATGAGCTGTGCGTTGCGGGCGATGCGGGCCGAATGGTCGGTCGGCAGCGCCATTGCCTCGTCGAAGGAATTGGTGTGCAGCGACTGCGTATGCCCTTGAGTCGCCGCCATCGCCTCGATCATGGTGCGGATGATGTTGTTGTAGGGATCCTGCGCCGTCAGCGACCAGCCCGAAGTCTGGCAATGGGTGCGCAGCGACAGCGAGCGCTCGCCCTTCGGCGAAAAGTTCTTCAGCATCAGGCTGGCCCACAAAAGGCGCGCTGCTCTCAGCTTGGCGACTTCCATGAAGAAATTCATGCCGATCGCCCAGAAGAAGGAAAGGCGCGGCGCGAAACGGTCGATGTCGAGGCCGGCCGCGACGCCGGCGCGGGCATATTCGATACCGTCTGCAATCGTGTAGGCGAGCTCGAGATCCGCCGTCGCTCCTGCCTCCTGCATGTGGTAGCCGGAGATCGAGATCGAATTGAACTTCGGCATGTGCTTCGACGTGTAGGAAAAAATGTCCGACACGATCCGCATCGAAGGTTTTGGCGGATAGATGTAGGTGTTGCGCACCATGAACTCTTTCAGGATGTCGTTCTGAATGGTCCCAGTGAGATCCTTCTGCGCGACGCCCTGTTCCTCCGCCGCCACAATATAGAGCGCCATGATCGGCAGCACCGCGCCGTTCATCGTCATCGATACCGTCATCTCGTTAAGCGGGATGCCGTCGAACAACTGGCGCATGTCGAGAATGGAATCGATGGCGACGCCGGCCATGCCGACATCGCCGGCGACGCGCGGATGGTCGCTGTCGTAGCCGCGATGCGTGGCGAGATCGAAGGCGACCGACAGGCCCTTCTGGCCGGCGGCAAGGTTGCGACGGTAGAAGGCATTGGACTCTTCGGCAGTCGAGAAGCCGGCATATTGCCGGATCGTCCAGGGTTGCTGGACATACATCGTCGGATAGGGGCCGCGCACGAAGGGCGGCAGGCCTGGATAGGTATCGAGATGTGGCAAGCCCTTGAGATCGCCCTGGTTGTAGAGATGCTTGACGGCAATGCCTTCCGGCGTCACCCGCTGGCCTTTGACCTCGACCGGCACCCGCCGTGGCGGCGACCAGCCGATCTGGCTGAAATCCGGGATCAAGGCACGGCTCCGATCGACTGATCGATGCGGATCGGAAATAGCGGCTCGCACACCGCAACGCCTTCGGTGAAGGCAGGCCGCCGCTCCGCCGCCAGCGTCTCGACCGGACGCTCGGTCTTCGACGGGTGCAGCGTCGTGCCGACGATCGCCCGTTCGCCCGCCTGGTAGGCTGTGTTGCGGCGGGCGGAAGCTGCCTGGACGCGCCTCTGGATGTGGCCTTGCTCAAGGCTGGTCAGCACGCCGCCTTCTGCCTCGATCTGCTGGAACTCCTGCCAGGCCGCCGCGCAGAGCTCCGCAGTCAGCGCTTCGACGGCGCCCGAACCGCAAACCGGATCGGCGACGTGGTCGATGTGGCTTTCATTGGCCATGATCAGTTGCGCGTTGCGGGCAACGCGGCGAGCAAAACCCGCGGGTAGGCCGTGCGCGATCGTGTGCGGCAGGATGGCGATCGAATCCGCGCCGCCGACGGCAGCCGCGAAAGCGGCGATGGTGGTGCGCAGGATGTTGGTTTCCGGGTCGGCCGCCGTCATCATCCGGAAGGAGGTTTCGGCATGGATGCTGGCGGTGGAGGGCGGTATCGAGCAGGCCTCCTGGACACGCGCCCACAGCCTGCGCAACGTCCTGACCTTGGCCGTCGAAACGAATTGGTCGTGGTCGACGCTCAGCGCAAAACCAATATGCGGCGCCGCGTAGACGAGCGGCTGGCGCGCCTTCTCGAACAGCCTCAAATAGGAGACGGCCGAGGCGAGCATGGTGCCAAGCTCCTGCGCCTCGGTGGCGCCGGCATTGTGGAATACCCGCCCGTCGGCCTCCAGCAGCACGCCGGGCACACCCATCGAAAAGAAATGCGCCAGCGATTGCGGCATCGAAGCCTGTAAAGCCTCGATCGACATGCGCAGCCTGCCGGTCCCGGCAAAGATCGCCGCCGGATCGATGCCGAAGGAGAGGTTGAGCTTTGCCGGGTCGGAGCGGCGCTTGGTCAAGAACGCCACCAGCCAGTCGGCCACGGCACGGCTCCAGGGATGGGCGTCGATGCGGATCTGGATGCGGTTGAGCGGCACGCCGTCGAGTACGCCCTCCAGCGCCTCCGCCGTCCTCGGCAAGCCGTAGCCGAAGGCGTTCGGCGCACCTTCGAAGACAAGCGACAGTCCGGTAGCACCCTGCGCGACGTCTTCCAGCGCCTGCGCACTGGCGCGGCCTATATCCGGATCGTCGATACGCTGGCTGACGATCCACGGTGATCCCGGGTTGGCGCGCACGACAGGCTCGGCGGTTACCGAACGCTCGTAGAGCGGCTCGATGCGGATGGCGTCGTCCGTATGCGAGACGAGCTTTTCCTCGAAGGACCCGCCGCCCAGCGCCTTCTCCGCCAGCGCCAGCCATCGTTGCCGGTCGACGTTTGGAAGTTCGGCATCCTGGGTCAAGGCACCGGCGCCCATCGGTTCTCCTCGTTCTAGCGGCCGCGGCGGCCGACTATGTCAGTCTACGGTCCCCGGCCCGATATCACAATGCAGCACACTTGCCGTGCAACACGCCTTCCGTGATGCCGACCGTCAACCGATTGCCAAACATGGGCAGGTTCCGCAAGCTCCAAAAGCCATTTTCGACGGTGCCCATTGTCGCTGCGCAATGGCCTCACTATACCTGCGGCGGGGCTCCCTTTTCTTCAAGGGATCAGGGCATTCAATCCTATAGGTTTGCGGAGACCGGACACATGGCCGACGATACCAGTATCTTCATAGGGGCCAGCCGCAAGCCGGACGACAGCTATCAGCGGCCCGAACAGCTTTTGCTGCAGTATGGCAATCGTCACGGCCTGGTCACCGGCGCGACCGGCACCGGCAAGACGGTGACCCTGCAGATTTTGGCCGAGGGTTTCTCCAATGCCGGCGTGCCGGTATTCTGCGCCGACATCAAGGGCGACCTGTCGGGTATCGCCATGATGGGCACAGCGCAGGATTTCCTGGTCAAGCGGGCCGAGCAGGTCAAGCTCGATCCTTATGAATTCCAGGAATTCCCGGTCATCTTCTGGGATCTGTTCGGCGAGCAGGGCCACCCGATCCGCGCCACCATCTCGGAGATGGGGCCGCTGCTTCTGTCGCGGCTGATGAACCTTTCCGAGGCGCAGGAAGGCATCATGAACATCGCCTTCCGCATCGCCGACGAGGAAGGCCTTTTGCTGCTCGACTTGAAGGACCTGCAGTCACTGCTTGCCAACATCGCCGACCGCGCCGAAGAGATCGGCGCCCGCTACGGCAATGTGACGAAACCTTCGGTCGGCGCCATCCAGCGCACGCTGCTGGTCCTGGAGCAGCAGGGCGCTGCCAATTTCTTCGGCGAGCCGGCATTGCGGATCGCCGACATCATGCGCACCACGCGCGATGGACGCGGCGCCATCAGCGTGCTCGCCGCCGACAAGCTGATGATGAATCCGCGGCTCTATGCGACGTTCCTTCTGTGGCTGATGTCGGAACTGTTCGAGGAACTGCCGGAAGTCGGCGACCCGGACAAGCCGAAGCTGGTCTTCTTCTTCGACGAGGCGCACCTTCTGTTCGACGATGCCCCGAAGGTGCTGGTCGACCGCGTCGAGCAGGTGGTCCGGCTGATCCGTTCGAAGGGCGTCGGCGTTTATTTTGTCACGCAAAATCCGCTGGATATCCCTGAAACCGTGCTGGCCCAGTTGGGCAACCGCGTGCAGCACGCACTTCGTGCCTATACGCCGCGCGAACAGAAGGCCGTCAAGACGGCGGCCGAGACGTTCAGGCCCAATCCCGATTTCGACTGCGCAACCGTGATCACGCAGCTCGGCACCGGCGAGGCGCTTGTCTCGACGCTGGAAGCCAAGGGCGTGCCGTCCATGGTGCAGCGGACGCTGATCCGCCCGCCATCGTCGCGCCTTGGCCCGATCACGCCCGAAGAGCGCCGCAAGCTGATCAATGAGAGCCCGGTCGCGGGACAGTACGACCAGACCGTCGATCGCGAATCGGCCTTCGAGATCCTGCAGAAAAAGGCTAAGGACGCCCAGGAGGCACAGGCGCAGCAACAGGACGCAGGCCGTTCGCGCTGGACCATTCCCGGCTTTGGCAACGACGATCCCCAGCCGACCGGCGGCCGCCGCGCGCCGCGGCCCTCCAACCGCCAGACGGTGGCGGAGGCTGCGATCAAATCCGTGGTGCGCTCGGTCGGCTCGTCGGTCGGACGAGCGATCGTGCGGGGTATTCTGGGGAGCCTGTCCAGGGGCAGGTGAGGGGCATCGGACCCGAAGGCGGGCATCGGTGTTGGCAATTCTGTCCTGGAATCAAGCGCCAGTATCCAGATCTGGAGGACAGCGGACGGCGGCTATGCGGTCATGAGCTGTCACTGGTGGCGTCTGCCCACAGCACGGCAAAATCCGCTGCTCGGCGTAAGCATCGGACCTAAAGGCCGGCACCGGTACAGGCACGCCGACGCGCAGCAAAACCAGCGGGAGCGAGGAAGATCCCGCCCGCGCTTTCGACCAGCTCAGAAGATCGAATTTGTGATCGATTTTATCGGACCGAGCAGGATCGATCCTTCCGGCACGCCGGCGTCGATCGGAATGGCTCTGCGGTTTGCTGTTGCCACCACCGGCTGGCCGACATCGGCTGTCACCACGACCGGGGTCTTGTTCGGCACACGATCGTAGAGATCGATAATGTCCTGGTTCATCAGGCGCACGCAGCCCGACGACACCGACTTGCCGATCGACCGCCATTCCGGCGAGCCGTGCAACCGGTACAGCGTGTCCTGGTTACCCTGGAACAGGTAAAGCGCACGCGCGCCAAGCGGGTTGTCCAGCCCGCCGGGCATGCCGCCATTATCGGCGCTGTATTTTGCGAGCTCGGGCTGGCGGGCTATCATGTCCTCCGGTGGCGTCCATTTCGGCCATTTCTGCTTCCATTGGACCACCGCATCGCCCGACCATTCGAAGCCGGCGCGGCCGAGGCCGACGCCGTAGCGGATCGCCTGGCCGCCGGGGCGCACCAGGTAGAGGAAGTGGTTGGTCGTGTCGACGACGATGGTGCCGGGCTGCTGCCCGGTCGGATCGTCAACGATCTGGCGCAGGAACTGCGGGTCGATCTTGTCGACAGGTATGGCCGGCAGCTCGAAGCCGCCATCCGACATCGGCCCATACATCGTCACGTAGTCGCCGAGCGCCGGCTCGACATAGGTCGGCGGCGGTGGCTCGACTGGCTGCTGCGACAGCGTGGTGCAACTGGAAACCGCGACCGAGGCGGCGCCAAAGGCGGCCGCGTTGAGGAAACCGCGACGGCTCAGGCGAAGAGAGGACGATTGGGGTGTGAACATGATTGCCTTTTTTAAGTCTCAAATCGCAACAAAGCATAAATGCGTCCTGTTGCGCAGGTGCCGAGCAATGCCCGGCGCGATAGGCGGTTCCAATTCTGGCCGCAGGGTGGACAAACAAAGGCAAAGCTGTGACTGGACCGTACTGTTGCGTCGAGGCAACATGTCCGGCCGTCAAACCCCGGAGATCAGACCATCGAGGGACGGCAGGATCAGGGCCGGTGGAAAATCCCGGTATTCCTCTGGCTGATTGGCGCGGTTGATCCACACCGTCCTGAAGCCGAACTTGGTGGCGCCGGCGACGTCCCAGCGGTTGGATGACTGGAAAGAGACGGCGCCCGGATAGAGGCGCCAGCCCGTGGTGACCATGTCGTAGACCGACGGATCGGTCTTGAAGCGCCTGACGCTGTCGACGGAAAAGACGTCGTCCAGGACCTGGTCGAGCGCGGCGGATTTGACCGCCGCTTCCAACATCTCAGGCGAACCGTTTGACAGGATCGCCAGCCTTGCCCCCGATGCCTTGAGCGCCTTGAGCACGGCCGGTACCTCCGGATAGCAGTCCAGCCGCCAATAGGCCTCGAGCAGCTTCGCCCTCAGCCCGGCATCCGCGGATGGAACCTTGCGCAGGGCGAAGTCGAGGGCCTGCTCGGTGAGCTGCCAGAAATCGGCATAGGCCCCCATCAGCGTCCTGACCCAGGAATATTCCAGCTGCTTGGCGCGCCAGATATCGGACAGCAACTGGCCGTCCGGCCCAATCTGGTCGGCGTGACGGCGCACGGCCGCATGCACGTCGAACAGCGTGCCATAGGCGTCGAAAACGTAAGCCGCGAACTGCATTCGACAGTTTTGAGGCCGCGTAAGGCAAGGCGCAAGCGCTGATTGCAGTTCGCCAGCCCGCTGGCCTCAACAAATCTCAGCCAGGCCGGTTGACGGCGGCCGCCAAAGCATCTTCCAATGCGCCGCAACAAGCATTGAACGGAACCTGGCAATGACACTGGCGACTGCGGCGCAATCCGCGACATGGACCTTCGTCGACGGCGACTGGTACGAGGGCAATGTTGCCATTCTAGGGCCGCGCAGCCACGCCATGTGGCTCGGCACCAGCGTGTTCGACGGCGCCCGCTGGTTCGAGGGTGTCGCTCCCGATCTCGATCGCCATGCAGCGCGGGTCAATGCCTCGGCGATCGCGCTCGGCCTGAAGCCGACGATGAGCACCGACAAGATCGTCGGCCTGACCTGGGACGGGCTGAAGAAGTTCGACGGCAAGACAGCAGTCTACATCAGGCCGATGTATTGGGCCGAGCATGGCGGCTATATGGGCGTGCCGGCCGACCCGGCCTCGACGCGTTTCTGCCTTTGCCTCTACGAATCGCCGATGATCTCGCCGGCGGGGTTTTCGGTGACGGTGTCGCCGTTCCGGCGCCCGACCATCGAAACCATGCCGACCAACGCCAAGGCCGGCTGCCTTTATCCCAACAACGGCCGGGCTATCCTCGAAGCCAAGATGCGCGGCTTCGACAATGCGCTGGTGCTCGACATGCTGGGCAATGTCGCCGAGACCGGCACCTCGAATATTTTTCTGGTCAAGGACGGCCATGTCCTGACGCCGGCGCCGAACGGCACCTTCCTGTCCGGCATTACCCGCGCGCGCACGATGGCCCTGCTGGGCGAATACGGCTTCACGACGACCGAAAAGACGCTGTCGATCCGCGATTTTCTCGAGGCGGACGAAATCTTCTCGACCGGAAACCACTCGAAAGTCGTGCCGGTCACCCGTATCGAGGAGCGCAATCTGCAGCCCGGACCAGTGGCCAAGAAGGCGCGCGAACTCTATTGGGAATGGGCGCATTCGACTTCGCCCGGCTGACCCGCTAAAAAGCGGCCGGCGCTTCGTTTCCGGAGTTGTTCCAGACCAATCCAGTCCTATGTTAGTCCGGTATCGACACCGGATTTTTCCACGAGGGAGTACGACAGATGGCTTTTGAATTGCCCGCATTGCCCTATGATTACGAGGCCTTGCAGCCTTATATGTCAAAGGAAACGCTGGAATATCACCACGACAAGCACCATAAGGCCTATGTCGACAACGGCAACAAGCTGGCCGCCGAGGCGGGCATGGGCGATTTGTCGGTCGAAGAGGCCGTCAAACAGTCCTTCGGCAAGAATGCGGGCCTCTTCAACAATGCCGCCCAGCACTACAATCACATCCATTTCTGGAAATGGATGAAGAAGGGCGGCGGTGGCAACAAGCTGCCGGGCGCATTGCAAAAGGCGGTCGACAGCGATCTTGGTGGCTACGACAAGTTCAAGGCCGACTTCATCGCCGCCGGCACCACACAGTTCGGTTCGGGCTGGGCCTGGGTTTCGGTCAAGGACGGCAAGCTGGCGATCTCGAAGACGCCGAATGGCGAGAACCCGCTCGTCCATGGCGCGACGCCGATCCTCGGCGTCGATGTTTGGGAACATTCCTATTACATCGATTATCGCAACGCCCGGCCGAAATACCTCGAAGCCTTCGTCGACAGTCTCATCAACTGGGACTATGTGCTCGAACTCTACGAAAAGGCCTGATCCGTTCCAGAAAAGCCCCGGCAGAACCGGGGCTTTTCTTTTTCAGCATCAGAAACGACAGCTGCAAAAATTTCACGCAAGCGTGAGGCGAAGCGCCGGAATTTTTAAGCCATCCTTGCCGTTTGTCATCGGGTGGGACCGTATCCTGAATTGCCTTCAACATGGAGCCAAGTGAATGAGAAAGCTTATCCTCGCCATCTCGATGCTCGCCTTCGTCGGTTCGGCGGCGTTTGCCGACCCGGTTGCTGACCGGCAGGCCCTGATGAAGGAACGTGGCAAGATTGCCGCCGGCTTGTCGAAAGTGGTCAAGGGCGAGACGCCCTACGACGCAGCTTCGGTGCTGACCGCGTTGCAGGCACTGCAGGCCAATGCCGAGAAATTCCATGCCGGCGTCGACACGCTTTTCCCGGCGGGCAGCGACACCGGCGACACCACGGCGTCTCCCAAGATCTGGCAGGACATGGCCGGCTTCAAGACGGCTGAAGGCAAGTACCTCGCAGACGTCAAGGCAGCGGTCGCCGCAGCACCTGCGGACGCCGAGGCGTTGAAGGCACAGTTCAACACCATCGGCGGCGGCTGCGGCAACTGTCATCAAAACTACAGGGTGAAAAAAGGCTGATGGCGGGCAATGCGCTTGCTGAAGAAACTTGCCGGCGCCGCCCTCGTTCTGGGCGGCGCGGCCGCGATTGCCGGCTGGTTCCTGTCGGCTCCGGTCAGGCTCGATGCCGCAACGCTGGCTGAGCTTGGTCCCGGCGACGCTGCCAGGGGCAAGCGCATCTTCTACGCCGGCGGCTGCACGTCCTGTCATGCCAAGCCCGGCTCGCAAGGCGACGCCCGCCTTCAGCTGGTCGGCGGCCTCGAGCTCAAGACGCCGTTCGGCACCTTCGTGCCGCCGAACATATCGCAGGATGCCAGGGACGGCATCGGCGCCTGGTCCGTCGAGGACTTTGCCAACGCCATGCTGAAGGGCGTATCACCGTCGGGCGAGCATCTTTATCCGGCATTTCCCTATACTTCGTACGCGCGCATGAAGCCGGCCGACATTGCCGATCTCTATGCATTCCTGAAGACCTTGCCCGCGGTCGCCGGCAAGGCGCCCGCCAATTCGCTGGTATTTCCCTTGAATATCCGACGCGGTCTTGGCTTGTGGAAGCTGCTCTATTTGAGTGACCAGCCGGTCGTTTCCTTTCCCGACGGCACAGCGGACCCGGTGTTGACAGGCCGTTATCTGGTCGAAGGCCCCGGTCATTGCGGCGAATGCCACACGCCGCGGGACCTTGCCGGCGGCACCAGGAAGAGTCAGTGGCTGGCAGGTGCGGCCGCCGCCGAAGGCAGCGGCATCGTGCCGAACATCACGTCGGGCGAGGGCGGCATTGCCGACTGGTCCGAAGCTGACATCGCCAACTATCTCGAAACCGGCTTCACGCCGGATTTCGATACGGTCGGCGGCGCAATGGTCGACGTGCAACGGAACATGGCCGTGCTGACCCCGGAGGACCGCGCGGCGATCGCCGCCTATCTGAAAGCCGTGCCGCCGCACCCCAACGGCTATCCGGCGCGCAAGAAGCCGGCGAGCTGACGGTCGTTGCGTCAGCGGTCGCCGAGAAAGTCGAAGCCGGTTTCGAAGAAGTGATTGTAGTCGCAGGTCATTTCCTCGCCAGGCGCAATGTCTCGCAAGGCATAGGTCTCCTCCGGCTGCGAGACGTCGCAATTCGGGTCGTCGGCATGGTTCATGTAGCGCGCATCGTCGGCTTCGAAGACGATGTAGTTCGGGTCGCACCGGTCCGGGTAGGCGTAGCGGTCAAGATAGGTTTTCACCGGCCCGGTTTCCCGCTCGTAGGTCGTCACCTCGATGCGGCGGTCGTATTTCGGGTCGAGCTTCCAGACCAGCGTGCCTCGGGGAATGTGGTTCTTGGCAAAGACGCCGATGCCCTGGATGGGCGATTTGTCGAGATAGACATCGACGAGCAACATGGCAGATCCCTGGGTGATTGAGTGTTGGCGGCGACCGTGAAAAGGCCGCGCATTGGGTAGCGCGCGACCTTTGCAATTGCGAGCGGAAAATCAACTGTGCCTGCCCAGTATCCGAAGCCTCATGCGGCGTCGCATGTCGAGACCCTAGCGCTGTTGCAGCGCCAGCCGGATGCCCAAGACGCAATAGATGCAGCCGACAGCCTTGCCCTGCCATCTCAGCACCGTCGGGTTTCGGCGCAGGAAAGCGCCGAGGCCGCCCGCACCCACGGCGAAAACCACCGTGCTGACGAGGCCCAACAGAACAAAGATCACGCCCAATGTCGCCAGTTGAAGCATCACCGATCCGTTTTCAGGCCGCACAAACTGCGGAAGAAATGCAAGGAAGAAAAGCGCGGTCTTGGGGTTGAGAATCTCGGTCAAAACAGCCTGCCGAAATGCTTTGGCAGCGGGGATCGCAAGTGCGCCGGCGGCCGGATAGGCAGGCGTTTTCTCGATGATCGCGCGAACGCCGAGATAAATGAGGTAGGCTGCGCCGATGTACTTCACTATGCTGAAAAGCGCCCCCGACGTGGCAATGATCGCCGAAATGCCGACGATCGCCATGAAGGTGTGAACCACGTCGCCGGCCGCGATCCCCGCGCCGGTCGCGATGCCCACCCTGGTTCCAGAGCTGGTTGCTCGCGCCACGGTCAAAAGGGTGGCAGGACCCGGGATGAAAACAAAGCCAAGCACAACCGCGACATACGCAATCAATGTGGCAAGATCGATCATTGGTGGGCTTCTCCGCAACTTCCATCCTCAATGAAGGCATGTAGCGGAACAGCAAGCAATACCTGCCTATCCGCGGTGTTCACGCGGCAAGCTCGGCCTTCCCTGTCACCTTGAGCGCAAAGGCATAGGTGAAGGCGATTTCCTCCAGCCTCGAAAACCGGCCAGAGGCGCCGGCATGGCCTGAATCCATGTTGATCTTGAACAGCACCGGATTCTCACCTGTCTTGCGGTCGCGCAACCGCGCTACCCATTTGGCCGGCTCCCAATAAGTGACGCGCGGGTCGGTCAGGCCGGCCAGCGCCAGAATCGGCGGATAGTCGAGTGCGGCGACATTGTCGTAGGGTGAATAGGCGGCGATGGTCCGGTAATCCTCCGCCGAAGCGATCGGATTGCCCCATTCCGGCCATTCCGGCGGCGTCAGCGGCAGGCTGGCGTCGAGCATGGTGGAGAGCACGTCGACGAAGGGAACTTCGGCGATGATGGCGCCGAAACATTGCGGCGCCATGTTGGCGACCGCCCCCATCAGCATGCCGCCGGCCGAACCGCCTTGCGCGACGATGCGGTCATGCTGCGTATAGCGTTCGGCGACGAGGTGCTGAGCGACCGCGATGAAGTCGGTGAACGTGTTCATCTTGTTCGCCCGCTTGCCGTCGTCGTACCAGCCATAGCCCTTGTCCTTGCCGCCGCGAACATGGGCTATCGCGTAGACAAAGCCGCGGTCGACCAGCGAAAACAGATTGGTATTGAACGCGGCCGGCACGGTGATGCCGTAGGAGCCGTAGCCGTAAAGCAGGCACGGCGCCGACCCGTCGAGCGGCGTGTCGCGGTGATGGAGGAGCGAGATCGGCACCAGTTCGCCGTCGGCGGCAGGCGCCATCAGCCGGCGCGTGACGTAGTGCTCCGGGTCGTGGCCGGACGGCACTTCCTGGGTCTTGAGCAGCACTCGCTCGCGGGTGCGCATGTTGTAATCGAAGACCTGCGCCGGGGTCGTCATCGACGAATAGGAAAAGCGCATGATCTCGGTGTCGTATTCGTAGGAGCCGGACAGGCCGAGCGAGAAGGCTTCCTCGTCGAAGGAGATCAGGTGCTCCTCGCCGCTCTTGCGGTCGTGTACGACGATGCGCGGCAGGCCTTCCTTGCGCTCGAGCCGGACCATGTGGTCCTTGAAGCCGATCACCGAAAGGATCAGCCGGCCCGCTTCGTGCGGCACCAGTTCCTGCCAGTTGGCGCGCACCGGATCATGCGCCGGCGCCGTCATGATCTTGAAGTCCTTGGCACCGTCGGCATTGGTGAGGATGAAGAAGATGTCGCCGCCTTCCTCGAGCTCGTACTGCAGGCCGGTCTGGCGCGCTGCAACCAGCTTCGGCTCTGCGAACGGATCGTTGGCGCTCATGATTCGGTATTCCGAGGTCTCATGGTCGTTGATGCCGATCATGATCCACTCGTTGGAGCGCGTGCCGCCGACATCCATGAAGAAGCCGGGATCAGTTTCCTCGTAGATCAGCCGGTCGTTTTCAGGACTGTCACCAAGCGCATGGAACAGCACTTTGGAAGGCCGGTGGTTGGGGTCGAGGCGAGTGTAGAAAAACCCGTCATTGCCGGCATCCCAAACACCGCCACCGCCGGTGTCCGGAACCCTATCCGCCAGGTCGTTGCCGCCGGCGAGATCGCGGACGCGCAGCGTGTAGAATTCGGAACCCTTGTCGTCGAAGGCCCAGAGCAGCTTGCTGTGGTCGTCCGAATGATCGACGCCGCCCAGCCGGAAATAGGGTTTACCCTCGGCCTCGGCATCGCCGTCGAGCAATATCTGCTTGTCGCCGCCGTCGCGCGCCGTGCGGAAATAACGCGGCTGCTGGCCGCCAAGCTTGAAGGAGGAGCCGTAGGCATAGGGCCCATCCTTCATAGGCACAGAGGAATCATCTTCCTTGATACGCCCCTTCATTTCCGCGAAAAGCTGCTTCTGCAGCTGAGCCGTATCGGCCATCAGCGCCGCCTGGTAAGCATTCTCGGCTTCGAGGTGGGCGCGGATTTGGCCGTCGAGCAGAGACGGATCCCTGAACATCTCTTGCCAATTGGTGGCCCTCAGCCAAGCATAGTCGTCCGTCCGCGTCATGCCGTGATGCGTGTCGAAGATCGGCCGTTTCTCCGGCTGCGGTGGGGTGGCGGTCGGAAACACTGGGGTTCTGGTCATTGCGTCTCGCTGTGGAAGTTACTTGAATAGCGAATGAACACGCCGATCAGCGCGGGTTCAGCGGCTATGATCTATTGTCGTGGTGGCTCGAGGGGACGGGCTGGAGGAGAGGACAATGAACATTTTTTCTCGGACTGTCGCGGCCCTCGCCGTCGCTGCGACGACCCTGGCCAATGCCGGTCATTCTCATGCAACTGCCTTTGCGGCTTGGCAAGTGGCCAATGTGCCGTTCGGCGACACACTCAATGTGCGCAAATATCCTTCGGGAACTTCGCAGAAGCAGGCCGCCTATCCCAACGGGACGGTTCTGCAGATGACCGGCAAATGCACCGGTGGGATAAATCTGCTGAATCTCGCCAACCATTCGTACTGGCAGCAGAAACAGAAGATCCGCAATCACTGGTGCCAAGTCTGGCATGATCCGGCACAGAACGGCCAGTTCGTCACCGGCTGGGTCTACGGAAAATACATCACCCCGTTTCAGTGACGCGGCACGCCGCTCCCGGCCGACGGCTCACGAGCAACAGTAATGTTTCGCAACCTATGATTTTACTGAATCCGCCGATTGGCCAGGCTGTAATGCTGCCGGCTGGATCAAGCATTGAGGTCTATTTACCTGCTGCAGTCTGTGTAATGGCTGCTTGCCGCCGCGTCAGTCGATGCTGGTCTGACCAGAAAAAACGGCAAGTTTACACTCTGCACGAAAGAGTGAAGCTGAATATGAAAGATTTGACTTGCATCGCTGAATAGAGCGCAAGAAGCGAATTGACTTACTTGACGCCAAGGCCCATTAAGGTGCCGCGACGCGAATCGCGGAGGCTTTTTCCTGCACAAGTTCGCGCGATGCCCAACTATCGAAACGGGCGCAAACAGAAACAATTCTCGTTGGGGCCTGAATGCCATGGATATTACCGAAACACCTTCCAGAAACAGTGACGCGCTGATCGAGCTTACCGCCGACGTGGTGGCCGCCTATGTCAGCAACAATCCCGTGCCGGTCGGCGAATTGCCGAACCTCATTGCCGATGTCCATGCCGCTTTGGGGCGCGTCGGCGGGGCCGCCGAGCAGCCGCCTGCCGACAAGCAGAAGCCGGCGGTAAATCCGAAGCGTTCGGTGCATGACGACTACATCATCTGTCTCGAAGACGGCAAGAAGTTCAAGTCGCTCAAGCGTCACTTGATGACCCACTATGATCTCACGCCCGACCAGTATCGCGAAAAGTGGAACCTGGACCCGAGCTATCCGATGGTTGCGCCCAATTATGCGGCCGCCCGTTCGCAGCTCGCCAAGAAGATGGGTCTCGGCCGCAAGCGCAAGGGACGCTGATAACCGGCTCTTCGGGTTTGACACTCAAACGGCGCCTGCGGGCGCCGTTTTGTATTATGGGGTCAAAGGTCGAACCCGCCATGCTGCCGGCAACTGCCGTCCGGTCAGGCGGTCTGCTTCAACGCTGCTTCGGCGTCACGTTTGATGCGCTTGACCATCGAGCGAAGGCCATTGGCGCGCTGCGGCGACAGGTGCTCGTCAAGTCCGAGCGCCTTCAATGTTGCCTCTGCGTCGGTCCTCTGTATTTCGCTGGCCGGCCGTCCCGAAAACAGCGCCAGCATGATGGCGACCAGACCGCGCACGATATGGGCGTCGGAATCGCCCTTGAAGGTGATAACGGGGTCGGCACCCCCGCCCTGTTCGGTGGTCAACCAGACCTGGCTGACGCAGCCGGGCACCTTGTTGGCTTGTGTGCGTTGCTCGTCGGGAAACGGCGGCAGCGCTTCACCCAGTTCAATCACATAGCGATAGCGGTCTTCCCACTCGTCGAGCAGGGAAAAGTCGTCGCGGATGGTCTGGATCGTCGTAGTCATCACCCCGGATATAGTCATCCGGCGCTGCCACGTCACGGAAAAAGAGGAGAAACGCCGCAGGCGCCGAGAGCGGGGAGCCTTGCGGTCTGGCGACGAATTCGGCCGAAACCGTCTCAGTTCTTCGCCGGCAAGTGCAGTTTCGCCGGCAGATCGACTTTCGCAGGCAAGACGATTTCCTCGGGCACGCTGCCGGTGGTCGTCACCGTATCTGGTTCAGGGGTTTTGTCGTCCAGCATGGCGGCCGCGATCTTGGCGGTCTCCTTTGCCCTTGCGGTAATTGTGTGCATTGCCGATTTGCCGGTCTCGCACACGTCCGGCTTGCGCTCGCAGATGCCGGCGATATCGCCGACGGCTTCGCGCGCCGCAAACAGAGCCTGGAGCGGCCCAACGCTTTCGCGGCCCGCATCATCGGCGCCGACACCCAGCGGCAGCGCCAGAAGCACCAGCGAAAACCAGAAAGCAGCTCTTATCAGAAAGCCCATCTGTCTGTCCTTTATGACGGTCATGCCTCCGAACCGCACGACCCTTGTACCGCGATACTGGCACGGAGGCGCAAAGGACGGCTTGTCCCGAAAGCAACAGTTTTCCTCAAATTTTAGGCAGATTCGAAACAAAGCGTTTTGAAGTTCATTTGCCTCGAATGGTTCATATTTCATTCAGCAAATGATTACCATACAACGCGCTGTTTTTACTCGTTATTTTTTGCATTGGTGACAGTTTGGTGCGATTGGCCGCAAGCTTAGGCGCGGGTGGTCCGGATAACGCTCCGTTTACTATGGCGGCAAGTGCCCCGGTTTTTCCCCGCCGGTATCCCGATATTTGCAGCCTGCCGGGGGACGATCGGCGCAGCCTTATCCATTCCTTAAACGCTGGATGCGAGTTTCGGATCGACAAAAGCCGCCTGCAAAGCAGGGCCGTTCACGACCGGGTGCGTTGAGTTGAGTGCGATCAAGGCCAGATACGCCGAGTTGCCGGGCGCGATAGCCGCCGGTTGCGAACGGATGGTTCATCCGTCCGTCCTCGGCCAGGACGACCGCCGCCGTGAGAGCCGGTTCATTGGCGTCATGCTGGCGGCTCCGTTCTTCAGCGCGGGTGCAGCGGTGACGCTGGTCACGTCGGGCATGGGCGCGGCCGTGACTGTGGCTGCGATCTTTGCGGCGTTCGGCCTTTGCTGGTTCGCCGCCCTGCTGGTGGCTGCATCGGGCAAGATGACCCTGGCCGGCCAACTAGCCTTGGTCGTCGGCAGTGTTGCCCTGGGTGCCCTTATCGCTGCCGCCGGCGGTGTGGCCTCGCCGGTTGCCTTGCTCGCGGTGGCGCTGCCGTTTGAAGCCTGGTGGATCGGCCAGTCGCGGCGTGCCGTGATCTGGGGCGCCATCTCGGCCCTTGTCGCAGTCTTGCTGCAGCCTTTAGCCGGTTCCGTCTTGCCGCTCGGCCAGACCGAAATCGCCGCATGGCACTGGCTGGTGCCGTTGGCCTGGGCGCTCACGCTCATTCCGCGTGTCGCTTCACTTCGTGCCACCGCCAGCGCTCAGCTCGATCCGGCCCGCAGCGACCGGCTCGAAGACCTGATCGACGCCGTCGTGCTGCGAATCGCTGCGCATGGCGAGGTTCTGGACGCCTCGGCTAAGGCACGCACGATGCTGAGGCTGCCACCGGAGCTGCTTTTCGGCACCGGACTTTTCGATCGCATCCATCTGTCCGACCGCGTCCCATATCTCAGTGCGCTGGCCGATATGCGCGAGGGCGCCCTGTCGCGCCGGCTCGATCTTCGCGTCCGGCTGCCGCAGAGCAGCGGCGTGACGGCCGACAACTACCAGCCGTTTTCGCTCGAGATGATGTGCGCGCCTGGGCAGGAGACTGTCTTCACGCTTCTTCTGCGCGAGAACGATGAACTGGCCGGACTGCGCCAGGAGCTTGCCGCTGCCAACGAGGCGGCTGCTTCGGCCGAGGTGGCGAAAGGACGCTTCCTTGCCGTCGTCAGCCATGAGTTGCGCACCCCGCTCAATGCCATCATTGGCTTTTCCGACATGCTGCTGCACGAGATGTTCGGCAGCTTCAAGGATCCGCGCCAGAAGGAATATGTCGGCTTGGTCAGGGATTCGGGCCAGCACTTGCTTGCCGTCGTCACCTCGATACTCGACGTATCGCGGATCGAATCGGGCGCCTACGCGACCGAACCGGAACCGTTCCGCTTCCGCGAAGCGGTCGAGATGTGCCAGTCGATGATGCGCCTGCAAGCCGAGGCAAAGGCCATCGATCTGCAGGCCCAGATCGCGCCGGACGCAGGCGAAATAAATGCCGACCGTCGCGCCGTGCAGCAGATCCTGATCAATCTCGTCTCTAACGCGATCAAGTTCACGCCTGAAGGCGGCAATGTCGTCATCGGCGCCAAGCGCATCGGCTCGCGGCTGCATTTCTGGGTCCGGGACACCGGCATCGGCATCGCCGAGGAAGATTTCGCCAATCTCGGCAAGCCGTTCATGCAGATCCAGAACGACTATACCCGCCGTTTCGAAGGCACAGGGCTCGGGCTTTCGCTGGTGAAGGGGCTGGTGGCGCTGCACGAGGGCACAATGTCGATCGAAAGCATGCCGGGCGAGGGCACCACGGTGACGATCAGCCTTCCCGTGAGCGGCCCGACGCGCCGCTCGGCGGAGAAGACCGGCGTGGTGCCGATGTCCGCGGTCAAAGCCAAGGCGGACGGTGGCAAAGGGGAGAGCAATGGGTCGCTCCGCAAAACAGCCTAAGGCGGTCAAACGCCGCGGCAATGCCTTCGAGCACGGAGCGATGGCGCTGGGCAGCCTGATCTCGCGCAATCCTGTTGTGGTCGGCGGCTCCACCGCGTTCCTGGTGACGCTGTTCTACGTCTCGGCGAACGCGCTTTGGTACCAGCCCTTTCCGCATGCCGGAGCGTTTTTCGCTACCAGAAGCATCGAACGCTTTCCGCGGGCGGATAGCGATGAGCCCGAAACCACCATCAATATCGTGCGTCCGGCCGCTGCGCCGATCAAGAGCGACCCGGTCGTCGAGCAGGTCCAGGGCATCTTGAAGGATCTCGATTTCTATTCCGGCACCATCGACGGTATTCCCGGACCGAATACGCGCAAGGCCATCCAGGCCTATCAGCAGAAAGTCGGATTGAATGCCTCCGGCGAGATCGACGGCGTCCTGCTGGATCAACTGGGCGCCACGCCAAAGACCGCGGCCGTGGTTCCGCATCCCGTGCCGCGGCCGGTCGAAACGGCCGCTGCTCCGGCCGCCATTCCGGTATCCGCACCAGCAAATGCAGCAGCGCAAACGCCTGATCCCCGCATCGTCAAGATCCAGGCCGGACTGAAAGCGTTCGGCAATGAGGACATGCAATTGGATGGCGTCGTAGGCGCGCGCACCAAGGCCGCGATCAAGGAATTCCAGGCGCTGTTCGGCTTGCCGGAGACCGGCGAGCCAGACGAGATCGTCTACGTCAAGATGCGCGAGATCGGCCTGACCAACTGAGGGCCGAAACCTAGTCTCCCGGCCTATTTAAGCCATTGCTCCGGGTCACGCATTCCATGGACTATCGCCACGGCTAACACGCCGTAGGGCATGGGCTCGTAAATCACGATGTAGCGCCCCTCGACCAGAATGCGGGCGGTGGCGCTCAATTCCGGTCGAGCTGCGCCCATTTTGGCGTGCTCGCAAGCCAATTCCAGCCTGTCGAAAATGCGTCCGATCAGCTTGTCAGCCGTCTTCTCGTTATCGACGGCAATGTGATGCCAAATATCTCGCAAATCCTGAGAAGCTCGCGGGGTGAGCCGGTATTCAGCCACGGACTGCGCGTTCGGCCTTCAGAGCGCGTAAGAAAGCCGTACGATTTACGTGTTGACCTTCGCCACTTGCCATCCCTTCGTCATAGGCCCTTTTGAGGCGTTCCAGTTCAAGAGTGCGGAATTCCTCGCGCTGCTCCCATAGACGTAGTGCTTCCCTGACGATTTCACTGTTGGAAGCATAGTCTCCGCTGTTCACGGCGTCTTGTAGACGGGCGGCCTGCTTGGGGGTAAGCGACACAGTAAGAGTGCGCATGGGCTGGGCTTTCATACCGGGCACTATAGCATTTTTCACAGAGGCCAACAAGTTTTGTTAGACTTTGTTGGTAAATCGTCGCATTCCGGGACTTGCTTTGATGGCCAACCGTTGCTCGCGAATAAGTGAGAATCTCGACACCACAAACCCGAAATCGTACAGGGTCCCGCCATGCGGGTAACCACCGATCTGTGGGTGTCGGCCCTGTTGCGCCGGGTTTTTAGCGCCGGCGGCTTTGCCGCCGTGGTCAAGCGCGGCGCCACGGAAGCCGGCGCAGTTTTCGTGTTGGCGCGTGGCCGGCTAGGAGAGATGGCGCTGTTCGGGCCGGCGCCGCAGACGAGCTACGATTCGGCCAGGCCGGACGACCGTTTTTTCAGTCTGCTTGGCGAAGGCGACGATGCCGCCATTTTCGACGCGCAGCTGGAGCGCGAGAAGAAATTCGATCCGGATATCTGGGTGATCGAGATCGAGGCGGGCGTCGTTCCCGTCGAGGAGCTTATCTCGGTCAAGGCGTCGTAACGGCAAGCCTTCAGATGCGAAGCGCCTTTGGGGTGGCGGTTACATCGGCGCTGTTCGGCTTGCGCAGGTCGGCATTTGCCGCGACGCGCCCGGGCTTGCGAACGATTTTCGACACGGTGTCGGCCTTCCAGCCGCGGAGCCTGTCCAACGCAGCGTCGCGGTGCAGCAGGCGGTAGCGGTCGAGGAAGATGCGGATCGCCTGCGGGTGCGGAAACTCGGTCGGATAGATGGCAGCCGTGATCAGGAACGCCTTGTCTTCGCTGAGGTCGAGCGCGCGCAAGGCGAAAAGTAGCGGTGTGTAATTTTGGCTCGCGGTGAGCGTCCGCGCCGTTGAAAAATCGACTTCGAGCGCATCGGCGAGCGCTGTCTGAAAGAATGCCGCATTGCCGGTCAGCGCGGTTTCGCGCAGCTTGACGTAGGTTTGTGGCTCGACGAACGGTCTGATGGCGGTGCCGCGCTCGGAGCGCATCATGGATCGCAACCGGCGGCGTACGGTTTCGGCGGCGTCGGCCGTCTCTTGTCTGTTTGCGTCGCTCGCGACCATTTCCGCGTTTTCGGACGGGGCAATGGCAGTTGCTTCCGGCTGCTGCTGCGACCGCACCAGCGTCGGCCTTTCAAGCACTTTGATGAGATCGGCGATGGTTTGGTTGAGATCCTTGCGGCGGGCAATGGCACGGGCATGCGGCAGGCCGTGACGCCCGATCAGCGCGATCAGGTCGATGTCGCTGAGGGCACGCGAGCGGATGAGTAGCGGAGCGGCGATGTCGACCCGCTCCTGGCAAAGCCGCCGCACCAGCGCGGCGGGTGCATATTCGCATTCGGAAAGGGCCGCTGCGACGTAGCGGCGCGATTCGACCGAGACATTCTCGAAAAGCGGCAGCGTCAGGTCTTCGAGCTGCGCGATCTCCCGGCGCGAAGGGCGGGTGAGCGAACAGAATGCCGATACCGCGGCGCGAAACAGCCTTTCGGCCTTTCCCGATTCAGCTCCTGCTGCGATTTGCCTGAAATCCGAAGCTGACACGAAGGATACGCCCGACACTCGACACGATCTGGAGGGCGCTCTGCCGGGCTGTACCGGTTTCGCGTTTCCCAAGAACAAAGATCAATTTAGCGGCGATCCGTTAGCGCTCCGTTAACCTACTGCCTTCTTAATCGACTATGGAGGCGTTGCGTTGTGCTCCGGGGCAACCGAGAGGAATACGCGAACCATGGGCATGGTACTGTATTTCGTGCCGCGAACGGCGGCAACCAATCGAGCACAACAAGCCGCGCCGGCGGCAGTGATCATATTTCCCGGGGTGCGCTACGAGCAGCGGCCGCTGACGGGCGAAACGCGGCCGACCGGCCCCGACAAGCCGGGACCGTCGGGAACATTGCCGGTACCGCACCACTGAGCATCGGAACCGGCCTAAAAATCCTGCAGTTCGCAGGAACTCTGTTCGAGAAACCGCGAGACGATCGGCTTCCAACTGTCGTCGGGCACGAACGAACGGATGACGAACACGCCTTCCTCTATCGGCGCCTCGACGAAGATGGCTCCTTGCAGTTCCTCGGGAAGGTCCTTGCGGACTTCGATCATCTGGGCCGGCGTCAGCACAACGGTGTCCAGCACGCCTGCGGTCGCACTGTGGTCGTTGAACGAGTAGATGTTATGGCCGCCGCGGTCGTAGACCGATATCGACCAGAACGGCACCTTGCCCGGCGCCTTGACCCGCACCATCCCCTCGGCAAGGTCGAAGCGGCAAGCCGCCGCATAAAACAGCGGATCGACCGATTTCACCACCGGCGCGCCGCCGGCTTCCGCGTCGAGCCTGGTCATCTTGTAGAGATCCGAGGCCATGGCCAATCGCGACCAGGCGTCGCGTTCGGAGAACTCGGGGACGAGCAGCAGCACGACGATGTGCACGATGCCGGCGCCGAGCAGGCCGAGCAGCACGGCATGCAGCAGGCTACGCATTGCAGCCGACCTTCTGGATTTGTGGTAGCGTGACGTCCGACAGACCGGTGCTGCTGGCGATCGGTGTGTCGTAGAACGTGAGCACCAAATACATCTTGCCGGCGCCGCTGGTCAGCAGCCAGTTGCCGGGCGCAGGGCGGCTGCCGACGGAAATGACCACCGAATTGTCGGCCTGGCGCAGCACTTGATAGGACTGCAGCGCAGCCGGCCTCGGCGTGCCGGTCTCGACCACCCCAAGCGACTGGTCGGCGGCATAAAGCGTCCAGAACCGGGCGGTGGGAAAACCGCCCGCAATCTTGTAGGCGCATTGCCGCTTGAGCTGTTCGCCGCCGGAATCGCGTTCGGCTATGAAGGACAGTCCTTCCGCCTGTCCAAGCGCCAGCACGCCTTCGCGAGCCACGCGGGCCTTGGAATAGGGATCCGCCGTCGGCGTGCCGATATCCGGGAAGGCGGTCCATTGGCCGATCCTGATGGCGCCGACGCCATCCTGCAGCTTCAGCGCGTACCAGACGCTGGCGCCACCGCCACCGATGGCGATGGCAAGCGAAAGCAGCGTCAGGAAGGCGTTCTTGAGCATGAGGAGCCGAGAGAACCGAAGGCCGGGGACAGAAAGATTGCGGCCCGGGATATCTCGGCGCAGGGGCTTATGGCAAGCGGCCCCGCGGAATTGGCCGTCACAGCGCCGACAGGGTCTCCGGTGCAGCGGGCGCGTCGAGCACGGGTGCCGCCTGGAAAAGCCTGGTCAGTTCTTTCAGGGTCCGGGTGGTCCGGCTGGACAGCACCGGCGGACGCTCGGCGTCGGCGTCGGCTGCTGCCTGTTCGGCGTTCTTCTTTTCCGCTTCCTCGGCCTTGGCGGCAATTTCGGCATCGACGAAGGGGTGATCGATACCGGGGATCGGTTTCAGGTCTATATTCTGGTGCGCATAGAGCATCAGCCGCTGCCACACCATTGCCGGGAGCGTGCCGCCGGTCATCTTGTTGGTCGCGGTGAAGTCGTCGTTACCGAGCCAGACGGCGGCTGTGTAGTTGCCGGTAAAACCGACGAACCAGGCATCGCGGTAGGATTGCGTCGTGCCGGTCTTGCCGGCGACAACGATGTTTGGAAGGGCCGCGCGCCGGGCCGTACCGATCACCGGAACGGCGGCCAGCATGGTGTTCATGTATTTGAGCGCCTGCTCCGACAGCACCCGGTGCGGCGGCGGCGCGTCCTTGGCGAAGTCGTAGACCACCTCGCCGGTACGGTTGAAGAGTTGGCTTATGCCGTGCCGGGTTCCGGCAAAGCCGTTCTGGGCGAACACGCTGTAGCCCGTCGCCTGGTCCATCACAGTCATGCCCGACGTGCCGAGCACCATGGTCTTGTGCGATTCCAGCGGCGACTCGACGCCCATCGCCTCGGCCATCGCCTTGATCGGCTTGATGCCGAGATAATCCTTGGCCAGCCGCACCGGCACGGTGTTGATCGATTTGGCCATCGCCGTGATCAGCGTCACCTTGCCGGCCGACCCGCCATTGTAATTGTGGGGCGACCAGCTGCCCCAGGAGATGGGTCCGCCGGACACCACCGAATCCGGCGTGAAGCCATGCTCCATCGCCGTGGCATAGACATAGGGCTTGAACGAGGAGCCGGTCTGGCGAAGTGCCTTGGTGGCGCGGTTGAACTGGCTGGCGCCGTAGTCGCGGCCGCCGACGATCGCCCGGACGGCGCCGTTGGTCTCGATGACGACGATGGCGCCCTCGGTGACGTTGTATTCCTTGCCGAACTGGCGGAGGTGGAACTCCATCGATTCTTCGGCCGCCTTCTGGATGTTGGCGTCGAAGGTGGTGTGGGCGACAAGCGAGTGCGGGCCGCCTTTGGCGGCGATCTTCTTGACCTCGTCGAAGGCCCAGTCGAGGTAATAATCGGGGCTCTTCTGCTCGCCGCGGTCGACGATTTCGGCCGGGTGTAATCTTGCCTGCAGCACCTGGCCTTCGGTCATGAAGCCGGAATCGACCAGATTGGACAGTACCACATTGGCCCGCGCCCGGGCGGCGGGCAGGTTTATGTGCGGCGCGTATTTGGTCGGCGCCTTGAACAAGCCGGCCAGCATCGCCGCCTCGGCAAGGTTCAGGTCCTTGACGCTCTTGCCGAAATAGAAATCCGCTGCCGCCTCGATGCCGAAAGTGCCGCCGCCCATATAGGCGCGGTCGAGGTAAAGCTGCAGGATTTCCTTCTTCGACAGATTGGCTTCGAGCCACAGCGACAGGAAGGCTTCCTTGATCTTGCGCTCGAAGGTCCGTTCATTGGTCAGGAACAGGTTCTTGGCCAGCTGCTGGGTGATGCTCGAGCCGCCCTGGACGACGGAATTGGCCCGCACATTCTCGAATATCGCCCGCGACAGGCCGAGCACATCGATGCCGTAATGGTCGAAGAAACGGCGGTCCTCGGTGGCCAGCACCGCCTTGATGACATGGTCGGGCATCTCGTCGACCGGCACCGAATCGCGCTGGATGATGCCGCGCTGGCCGATCTCGTTGCCGTAGCGGTCGAGGAAGGTGACGGCGAAGTCGCCTTGCGTGCGCCAGTCGCCGGCGGTTATCTGGAAGGCCGGCAAGGCCAGCGCCAAAAGGACGACGATGCCGCCGGCACCGAGCGTAAAGCCTTCACTCAACAGTTCGATCAGGCCGCGGCGCCAGCCGCCGACGCGGAAACGCCGCGAGAAGATGGTGGCCGCTTCCCAGAACTGGCGCGCCCTGAAGCCGAATTCGTAGACAGAGGAATCGATCCACGCATCCACCGCCAGCAGCCTTGCGGCGATCGGACCTCTTCTCTTGCGTGGTTCCAAAGGACTGGCCATTCCAGGATCCGGCTGCGGCGACGCCGCCAACTGAGAAACCGCATGCCGGCAATTTCACGGCGGCGCGCCTTTCAAGACTATTCGTCCATTTTGGTGCTGCCTACAAGGGCGATGAAGGTTCCGCGCTTGCGTGGGTGCCGAGGATTGGCAGCGTCACATGGGACGCTTGTCCGCGATCTTTTTCGGGTCGCGGCCTAACGTGCCGGCGTTGGCTTTCCTGTGCTTGTCGGCAAGCCTGCGAACGCGATCGAAGCGGCTTTCCTCGGCCACTTCGATTTTCGCCGCTGCATTTGGCTTCGGGACGAGTGCGATCATTGATCGATCTCCTTGCCGATGGTGCGCGCCGGGGAAGATACCCCGGCGGCTGTCTTTCAGGCTTGTTTCCGGCAGTGGCTGGTCAATAGCCCATGCCGCCGGGCGAAGCAGCGGCTTCCTTCGCCGGAACGTCGGTGATCATGGCTTCCGCCGTGATCAGAAGCGCCGCAATGGAGCCCGCGTCCTGCAGCGCCGTCCGTACCACCTTCGCCGGGTCGACGATGCCGGCCTTGATCATGTCGACATAGACCTCGTTCTGGGCATCGAAGCCCTGATTGTGATCCTTGCTGTCGGCGAGCTTGCCGACGACGATCGAACCTTCGACGCCGGAATTCTCGGCGATCTGCCGGATCGGCGCTTCGAGCGCTCTCGACACGATCGCAATGCCCGCTGTCACATCGGCATTGGCTCCGGTCATCCCGTTCAGCACAGCCTTGGCGCGCAGCAACGCGACACCGCCGCCCGGAACGATGCCTTCTTCAACGGCCGCGCGCGTGGCGTTCAGCGCATCGTCGATGCGGTCCTTCTTTTCCTTGACCTCGGATTCGGTGGCGCCGCCGACGCGGATGACGGCAACGCCGCCCGCCAGCTTGGCGAGACGTTCCTGCAGCTTCTCCTTGTCATAGTCGGACGTGGTTTCCTCGATCTGCCCCTTGATCTGCTGGACGCGCGCCTGGATGGTGGTCTTCTCGCCGGCGCCGTCGATGATCGTGGTGGTGTCCTTCTCGATCAGCACGCGCTTGGCGCGGCCGAGCATGTCTATGGTGATGTTCTCCAGCTTGATGCCGAGATCCTCGGAAATCATCTGTCCGGCGGTGAGCACGGCGATGTCTTCCAGCATGGCCTTGCGGCGGTCACCGAAGCCAGGCGCCTTGACGGCCGCGACCTTGAGGCCGCCGCGCAGCTTGTTGACGACCAGCGTCGCTAGCGCTTCGCCCTCGACGTCCTCGGAGATGATCAACAGCGGCCTGCCGCTTTGCACCACGGCTTCGAGGATGGGCAACAGCGCCTGCAGATTGCCGAGCTTCTTTTCGTGGATGAGGACGTAAGGGTCTTCCAGCTCGGCGCGCATCTTTTCGGCATTGGTGACGAAATAGGGCGAAAGATAGCCGCGGTCGAACTGCATGCCTTCGACGACGTCGAGTTCGGTTTCGGCGGTCTTGGCCTCCTCGACAGTGATGACGCCGTCATTGCCGACCTTGTCCATCGCCTTGGCGATCATGGCACCGACGCTGGTGTCGCCATTGGCGGCAATGGTGCCGACCTGCGCGATCTCGCCTGAGGACTTGACCTTCTTGGCGCGCGCCTGGATTTCCTGGACGACGGCGCTGACGGCAAAGTCGATGCCGCGCTTGAGGTCCATCGGGTTCATGCCGGCGGCAACGAATTTGGCGCCCTCGCGCAGGATGGAAGCGGCAAGCACCGTGGCGGTGGTGGTGCCGTCGCCGGCGAGGTCGTTGGTTTTCGAGGCCACTTCGCGCACCATCTGTGCGCCCATGTTTTCGAACTTGTCGGAAAGCTCGATTTCCTTGGCCACCGTCACCCCGTCCTTGGTGATGCGCGGCGCGCCGTAGGCCTTATCGATGATAACGTTGCGGCCCTTGGGGCCGAGCGTCACCTTGACGGCGTTGTTGAGAATTTCGACGCCGCGCAGCATGCGGTCACGCGCGTCGGTGGAGAATTTGATTTCCTTGGCAGACATGATTTTTTCCAGTTCGGTTGTCGTGGCACGGCGCTTGCAGCGCCTGAATCAAAGCTCGGAGCGTCCTTGCGCGTCCGGGAGGGCGCGCGGCCTTCCAATCAGGCGGCCTTCTTGGCAGCCACGGTCTTGTCGACGGTGCCCATCTCGCTTTTGTCGACGATGCCCATGATGTCGGCTTCCTTCATGATCAGAAGGTCCTCGCCGTCTATCTTGACCTCGGTGCCGGACCATTTGCCGAACAGGATGAGGTCGCCGGTCTTGACGTCGAGCGGGATCAGCGCGCCGCCTTCGTCCCGCGCGCCCGGCCCCACGGCGATCACTTCGCCTTCCTGCGGTTTTTCCTTGGCATTGTCGGGGATGATGATGCCGCCCTTGGATTTGGTGTCGCTTTCGGCGCGCCGAATGACGACGCGATCGTGAAGTGGCCGGAATTTCATGGGGACTCTTTCTGGGGCCAGCTTAGGCGGCCGCCCCTCTCTATAGGCGCCTTGGCACTCGATTGATAGGAGTGCCAAAAAATATTCATAGGGCACATCAAATATTGAATTTATTATCTTGCCTGGCCATCCCCCGGTGTTCGGGCCTTGCCGAATATTATTGAAATTGAATTTCTGTCTTTGAACACCTATTTTACGGTGAAGTTCACATTCACGACTTTCGCTGCAAGGGAGATTTTACCGATGGCCGAAGGCAATCAGAACATCATGGAAAAAGCTCAGGCTCGCTTCATGGAAAATCAGAAGAAAACGGCGGAGCGGAACAAAGCAACTGCCGAATACGTCTCGGAGGCCAAGGCCAGGGTCATCAAAACGGCAAGGCTGAGGGAATTGCGACTGGCCAAGGAAGAGGCGGACCGCGCGGCGGAAGCTCTGAATCCGGTCGCACCAAAGAAGAAGCGGGCGTCGCGGACAGTCAAGAAGGCCGTATCCGCATCGACGGAGGCAAAATCATGAGCCTGACATTTCCCAATCCCAGCCGCAGCTACGACGAGGCAAGCAAACGCATTCGCTTCGTCGGCCATGACGGCATGTTCCAGATTTCCTTCTCTGTCGCAACCGATGCCATCTCCAAGATGCAGCCGGGAACGGCGGCCTCAGAAGCTACCTACCTGGCAGCCTTCGACACGGCTTCCAACTCGATCCACGATGTCGCCAGGAATGCCTATGCCCGCACCCGCAGGAGCATATATGTGCTGACTGCGGCTGATTTTCGCTAGATCCGTCGCGATCCGTCCACAAGACGCTTTCTCAGGGCTTCCGGTTCGCCTTCGCTCGCCGCTTGACGTCGCGACCGTTCAGCCGGTCACGGGTCCGTGACGCGGAGGGCTGCGGCGTCGCGCATTCCAGGAGCAGGGCTTATTCCCGAGGTCATGAAGGTTCATAATCCGTATGAGACGCGCTGATTCGCGCTTTTGCCGGGATGCCGTCATGCAACGCAGCTACGCAGCCGGGAGGTCGACGCGACGGGCGAGGGCAAAGACAATGACCGCGCCGGCCCTCGAATTGCAGAAAGCCATATTCGAGGCAGTGAACGACGATCCCGATTTGTCGGCGGCACTGGGCGACGCACGATTGTTCGACCGTGCGCCGGAAAATGTTGCATTTCCCCACATGACCGTCGGCCGCACCAGCGTCTACGACTGGGCAACGGGGACGGAGAACAACGCCGAGCAGTTGCTGACGCTGCATATCTGGTCAAAGTCCGAGGCCAGCAAGGAAACCACCGACATCATGGACCTGCTCAGCGCCCGCCTGCGAGATGCGGCGCTCTCGCTTGGCGAACATCGTCGCGCCCATCTCAAGCCCGAATTCGCCGAAGCCCGCTACGACGAGGACCTTTCGGCCCATCATGGGCTGCTGCGCTTCCGCGCGGTGATCGAGGAAGACGGCTGACCGTCGGGCACTTTCCGTAAAATCGGGCTATTTTGTTCTTGCTTTGTGCCGGCAGCTATGCTATTAATTTGGCTATGGTGCTGATTGGCGCCAATGACCCGTCGCAGAGCGGGTTTTTTTATTTCCGGTCGGTTCGGCTGAATCTGCCTTCGGTTGCCGGATCAATTCTCGAGTTGGGGCAAACCTAAAGCGATTGCCTTTTCACCGCCAAACGATGCGCGGTTGTCGGCGGAGGATCGGAGGGCTAGGTTAAACTTTGGCGATTTCGCGGGATGGGCGGCGAAATGGCAGTCCGGTAATCTCGCGCTTCAGGGGTGTGGCGGGCATGCATTCGAGCGTTCACCGTTCATATCACGTTCAGCACCGGCGCGTTAGAACGCTGGCCATGAAAACCCTTCGCTCCCACTTCCGGACCGCGGCACTAGCGCTCTCAGCCGCCGGCCTGCTTGCGTCGCAAGCGATGGCGATCCCCGCTGGCACCCTCGAGCAGCCCCAGTCGGTCCTCCTCGCCGCGTCCGACTGCTACGCGATCGGCCAGCAGGTGGCGGAGCAGAATGGCGGCACTTTGGCCAAGGCCTCGCAGTCGACACGCGGCGGCCAGCCGGTCTGCGTCATCGTCGTGCTCGTTCCGGGCAAGGACGGGCAGCGTCCCCGTCGCTCGGAGATCGTCGTTCCGCTGAACTGAACCGTGCCGTTTCCCAGTCTGCCGGAATCGGCCTATATCTGAACAGCTTCAACAGGCCTTCTGCATGCGCGTACTCGTCGTCGAAGATGACAAGGATCTCAACCGGCAGATCGGCGACGCGCTGGTCGATGCCGGCTATGTCGTCGACCGCGCTTTCGATGGCGAGGAAGGGCACTTTCTCGGCGACACCGAGCCCTATGATGCCGTGGTGCTCGATATCGGCCTGCCGCAGATGGACGGCATCAGCGTGGTCGAGCGCTGGCGGCGCGGCGGCCGCAAGATGCCGGTGCTGATCCTGACGGCACGCGACCGCTGGAGCGACAAGGTTGCCGGCATCGACGCCGGCGCCGACGACTACGTCACCAAACCCTTCCACATCGAGGAAATTCTGGCCAGGGTGCGCGCTCTGATCCGGCGCGCTGCCGGGCATGCCTCGTCCGAGCTGACCTGCGGGCCGCTGCGTCTCGACACCAAGGCCTCCAAAGCCGACGTCGACGGCGTACCGCTGAAGCTGACCTCGCACGAATTCCGCTTGCTTGCTTACCTCATGCACCATATGGGCGAGGTGGTGTCCCGGACCGAACTGGTCGAGCATCTCTACGACCAGGATTTCGACCGCGATTCCAACACGATCGAGGTCTTTGTCGGGCGGCTTCGCAAGAAGATGGGCATCGACATGATCGAAACCGTTCGCGGCATGGGCTACCGCATGCGTAAGCCGGAGGCGTAACGCGGAACCGCTTCCTACAAGACCCGCCGTCTCGAACACGCCGTCGCTGCGGTCGTGGCCGCGTTCGCTGGCGTTTCGCGTCATCGCCTTTTCCACGGTCTGGGCGATCCTCACTCTGGTGGTCATCTTCACCTTGATCACCACGCTCTATCGCCAGGCCAGCGAGCGCGGTTTCGACAGCCTGCTTTCGGCGCATCTGTTCAACCTGATCGGCTCGGTGGGCGTTTCCGAAGGCGGCCAGTTGACGGGCGCCCCCGACCTCGGCGATTTGAGGTTCTCGGAGCCGAATTCCGGCTGGTACTGGTCGGTCGAGCCCGCCTCGGAAGGCGTGCACGGCGATCTCCATTCGTCGTCGATGACCAAGGCGATCCCGTCGCCAAGCGTTGCCGAGGTGCCCTTCAATGCCAGCTTCCAGCGCAGCTATTCAGCGGACGGCATCGAAGGCGAGCAGTTGGAGGTGTTCGAGAGCGAGTTCGTCCTCGATGCGAAAAATCGCGCCGCGCGCTTCCGTGTCATGGGCAACCAGACCGAGCTCGAGCAGGAAATCGCTACCTTCCAGCGGCGCCTGTTGACCTATCTGTCGCTGTTCGGCGTCGGCATGATCGCCATCAACGCGATTGCGATCCTGCTCGGCCTGCAGCCGCTGCGCCGGGTCAGGAATGCCCTTGCGATGGTACGCGAAGGAACCGCGCAGCGCCTCGACGGCCGTTTCCCGGCCGAGATCGAGCCGCTCGCCAACGAGACCAATGCGCTGATCGAGAACAACAGGCGTATCGTCGAGCGGTCGCGCACGCAGGTCGGCAACCTGGCGCACTCGCTGAAGACGCCGCTTGCCGTGCTGCTCAACGAGGCGCGGGCGCTGGGTGGCGCCAAGGGGCAGCTGATCGCCGAGCAGGCTGCTTCCATGCAGAAGCAAGTGGACCATTATCTGCAACGTGCCCGCGTCGCCGCGCAGCGCGACAGCGTCGTCTACCGAACGCCGGTGATACCGCTGGTCCAGCGCATGGTGCGGGTGCTGCAGAAGCTCAACCCGCAGACGGCGCTGTCGCTGTCATTGCCGGCCACCGACATCGTCTTTGCCGGCGAACGCGAGGACCTGGAGGAGTTGCTCGGCAATCTGCTCGACAATGCGATGAAATGGGCAAGGAGCGCGGTCGCCGTTTCCGTGAAGCCAATCTCCAGCAAGGGTGGCGCCAGCAAGGAGGGCGCGGCCAATCTATTCGAGATAGCCATCGAGGATGACGGCCCCGGCATTCCCGACGACAAGGCGCGCGAGGTATTGCAGCGCGGCCGGCGTCTCGACGAGACAAAACCGGGCAGCGGGCTCGGACTTGCCATTGTCGCCGACCTTGTCAACGAGTATGGAGGCTCTCTGGCGCTGGAACGATCCGTCATGGGTGGATTGAAGGCGATGGTTCGATTGCGGAGCCTTCAGTAATGCTTTTCCAGGTGGCCGGCTGCGGCCAAATTTCCGACAAACATCGACATTATGGCCGCGCCAGCCTGATGACAGCGCGGCGGTCCAGCTCAAGAAAGCCGGTATTGGCATGAAGATTCGCGTCGCGCTCGTTTCCGCCTTGCTCGCCATCTCCGGCTGCACGACGCTCAGCAAGGGCCCGGCCGTTACGGCAACGCCGGCCGCCACGCCCCCCAGCGGCGCCAAGGTGGCGACGACGATCATCTCCGCCATGGGCGGCGGCCTCGTCGGCGGCTCTATCGGCGCCAGCCTGAGCGAGACCGAGAAACGCAGCGCGCTCGAGGCGGAATACAAGGCGCTTGAATACACGGCGAGCGGCCAGAAAGTGGCTTGGAAGAGCGACAGTTCGGCCCATCGCGGCGAAGTGGTTGCCGCCCAGCCCTATCGCGTCGGATCGCAGGACTGCCGGCAATACACCCATACGGTGTTTACCGGCACCGCCGGCGCCACCGCGCGCGGAACCGCCTGCCGCAATGCCGACGGCAGCTGGACGCCGCTGACGTAGCTGGTCCGGCCGTTGGTGCGCCGATCCCGATCGGCACCAAAGCACGTCGCGTTCGGCCCCGCCAAAGCGTCGCAGCACGCTTGTGTTGGCAGGGCAGGGGTCTCGTTCTATTGGAAGAGCCATGCTGTTCTGGGTCATAGCCGCAATCCTGACGCTGGGCGCAAGCCTGGCGGTGCTGCTGCCGTTGGCCGGTGGATCGAAGAACGCGTCCGCTGCCGGCGATCACGACCTCGAAGTCTATCGCGACCAGCTGGCCGAGCTTGACCGCGATATGGCGCGTGGCCTGATCCAGCCGATGGAGGCCGAAGAGGCTCGCGCCGAAATCGCCCGCCGCATCCTTCGCCTGAGCAATGCCGGCCAAGCCGGCGAGACGGCGACGCAGCCGTCGCGGTCGACAAGACTGGTGGCGACGGCTGCCGTGCTGGCGGTTCCACTGGTCAGCTGGGGCCTCTATGGCCATCTCGGCTCACCCGACCTGCCATCGCAGCCACTCAGCGAACGCCTGGCCAAGAACCCCGCCGACAGCTCGGTCGACGAGCTGATAGCCCGCGCCGAGGCGCACCTGGCGGCCAACCCATCCGATGGCCGTGGCTGGGACGTTCTGGCGCCGGTCTATCTGCGCATGCAGCGATACGCCGATGCGGTGACCGCCTATCGCAACGCCATCCGCCTCGACGGCGACAGCGCCGCCCGTCAGGCGGGTCTTGGCGAGGCGATCGCCAATGCGGCCGGCGGCATTGTCTCAGCCGAAGCGCAGGCGGCGTTCGAGGCGGCGTTGAAGCTCGATCCGGCCAATCCGAAGGCCGCGTTCTATCTCGCGATGGGCATGGCACAGGAGGGCCGCATAGCTGAAGCCACGGCGGCCTGGCAAAAGATGCTTGCCGCCTTGCCGCAGGGCTCGCCGTGGCGCGGCGCCGTCGAGCAGGCGCTGGCTGATCCGCCGCCCGCAACGTCGCTTCCGGAGCGCCCGCGAAAGGATCGAGCGCCGAGGATATCGATGCTGCCTCCTCGATGTCGCCGCAGGACCGACAAGCCATGATCAGCACTATGGTTGCCGGCCTCGACGAAATGCTTCGGCAAAATCCGCGCGACGAGGAAGGGTGGATGCAGCTCGTTCGTTCTTATGTCGTGCTGGGCAAGACAGATCAGGCACGTGACGCGCTCAATCGCGGTATTGCCGTCTTTGGCGCCGATAGCGACCAGGCCAGGAAATTCACCGCCTTTGCCGCCTCGCTCGGCGTGACGGCGACGGAGTAGACGATGACGCGCAAGCAGAAACGACTGTCGGTGATCGCCGCGGGGCTGGGGTTTCTCGGTGTTGCCACCGGGCTGACCTTCTATGCGCTTGGCCAGAAGGCCTCCTATTTCTACATGCCGGCCGATCTGGCCACCGCCAGCCTTCAGCCGGGCCAGCGCATCAGGCTCGGCGGCCTCGTCGAAAAAGGCACGGTCGAGCGTAGCCAAGGCGCCACCGTCGCCTTTTCGGTGACCGACAACCAGAAGGACGTCAAGGTTACCTATACCGGCATTCTTCCCGACCTTTTCCGGGAAGGGCAGGGCGTGATCACCGAAGGCTCGTTTGGCCCTGACGGCATCTTTGTCGCCGACAGCGTGCTCGCCAAGCATGACGAGACCTATATGCCCAAGGAAGTGGCCGACGGCCTCAAGGCCAAGGGCGTGTGGCAGGAGAGCAAGAGTGACTGAGCAGGTTCCGCAAAAGTGTTCCACGGTTTTGCGGCAAGAACCTGCGGCAAGATCTAGCGGGTGCGGCGACAATGGTTGAAACCGGACATTTCGCCCTGGTCCTGGCGTTTGCGCTGGCCCTGGTGCAGACGGTGGTGCCGGTGTTCGGCGCGCGCACCGGCAACCACAAGATGATGGCCGTCGGCGCACCCGCCGCGCTGACCGGCTTTGCCTTGACGGCGCTGTCCTTCGTAGCGCTGGCGACCGCCTATGCAGGGTCCGATTTTTCGGTTGAGAGCGTCTGGGAGAACTCGCATTCGCTGCAGCCGCTGATCTACAAGATCACCGGAACCTGGGGCAATCACGAAGGTTCGATGCTGCTCTGGGTGCTGATCCTGACCTTCTTCGGCGCGCTTGTCGCCGTTTTCGGCGGCAATCTTCCGGCGACGCTCCGGGCCAATGTGCTTGCCGTGCAGGGAGCGATCGGCGCCACGTTCTTCCTGTTCATCCTGACGACGTCGAACCCGTTCGTCAGGCTCAATCCGGCGCCCATCGAGGGCCGCGATCTCAACCCGATCCTGCAGGACCTCGGCCTCGCCATCCATCCGCCGCTGCTCTATCTCGGCTATGTCGGTTTCTCGATCTGCTTTTCCTTCTCTGTCGCTGCCCTCATCGAGGGCCGCATCGACGCTTCGTGGGCGCGCTGGGTAAGGCCGTGGACATTGGTTGCCTGGATGTTCCTGACCGGCGGCATCGCCATGGGCTCCTATTGGGCCTATTACGAGCTCGGCTGGGGCGGCTTCTGGTTCTGGGATCCGGTCGAGAACGCATCGTTCATGCCGTGGCTGGCGGGCACGGCGCTGCTGCATTCGGCCATCGTCATGGAAAAGCGCTCGGCGCTGAAGATCTGGACGCTGCTTCTGGCGATCCTGACCTTCTCACTGTCGCTGCTCGGCACCTTCCTGGTGCGTTCCGGCGTGCTGACCTCGGTGCACGCATTCGCCACCGATCCGACGCGTGGCGTTTTCATCCTCTGCATCCTGACGCTGTTCATCGGCGGCTCGCTGGCGCTGTTTGCCTTGCGCGCCTCCCGGCTGACGGCCGGCGGCCTGTTTCACCCGATCTCGCGCGAAGGCGCGCTGGTCCTGAACAATCTGTTCCTGACCACCGCCACCGCCACCGTGCTGGTCGGCACGCTCTATCCGCTCGTCGTCGAAGCCCTGTCTGCCGACAAGATTTCCGTCGGCGCGCCGTTCTTCGACCTGACATTCGGCCCGCTGATGGTGCCGCTCTTGGTCGTCGTGCCGTTCGGGCCGCTGCTCGCCTGGAAGCGCGGCGACATTTTCGCGGTCGCCCAGCGCCTGATGGCGGCTTTCGCCGCGGCGCTGCTCGCCGTACTGGTGACGGCCTTGTTCATCGATGGCGCATCGGTGTTCGCAGCGCTCGGGGTCGGCCTTGCCTTCTGGCTAATCTGCGGTGCGCTCACCGATCTCGCCGTCAAATCCGGCTTCGGCACCGTCGCGCTCGCCACCATGCTCAGGCGCTTCGCCGGCCTGCCGCGCTCGGTCTTCGGTACAGCGCTTGCGCATCTCGGTCTCGGGCTGACGACGCTCGGCATTGTCGGCACGCTTTGCTTCGGCACCGAAAAAATCCTGTCGATGCATGCCGGCGAGACCGTCGAACTGTCCGGTCACAAGCTGCGCTTCGAGGGGCTCTACCCGGCCCAGGGGCCTAACTACAGTGAGGATCGCGGCCGCTTCGCCCTGCTTGGCGCCGACGGCAGCGTCGCAGGCGAGATCACCTCGGCCAAGCGCTCATATCCGGTGCGCCAGATGACCACGACCGAATCCGGCATCAGGACGATCGGCTTCAGCCAGCTCTATCTTTCGCTTGGCGACGAGGGCAGCGATGGCTCGGTGGTCGTTCGTCTGTGGTGGAAGCCGCTGGTGACGCTGATCTGGGGCGGCGGACTGGTGATGATGGCGGGCGCGGCGATGTCGCTGCTCGACCGCCGCCTGCGCGTCGGCGCACCGTCGCGCCGCAAGCCTGCAGGCGCCATGCCATCGGCGAGCCCGCAATGAGAAGGAGCACGCTGGCCTCGCTGGTCCTGCTGCTGGCGCTGTTGTTCGCCGGCGCCGCGCAGGCGGTCAAGCCCGACGAGGTGCTCGCCGACCCGGCACTCGAGGCGAGGGCGCGCGCTTTGTCGGAAGGCCTGCGCTGCATGGTCTGCCAGAACCAGTCGATCGACGAGTCCGATGCCGATCTTGCCCGTGACCTGCGCATCCTTGTGCGCCAGCGCCTGGTCGCCGGCGATACCGATCAGCAGGTGATGGACTATGTCGTTTCGCGCTACGGCGAGTTCGTGCTGCTGAAGCCACGCTTCAATCTGCGCAATGTCTTGCTCTGGGGGACGCCAGTTCTTCTGCTGCTCGTTGGCGGGACGTGCATCCTGCTGGCCGCCCGCTCGCGCCGCTCGACGGCGACCAGTGCCCTGACCGCGGACGAGCAGGCGGCGTTGGACGCGATACTCCGCCGCGATTGATCGATACATTACGAAAGTTTCATGTACCGGAAATGGCGCCGTAATGTGCGGCTCTCTATTTCCTTTGTCGAGGATGCCAACCAAGGGGCGTCCCTTGAAAAGAGGATACGAGAACCATGAATGTTGCCCCCAATTCATCTCTTCGCACTCGCAAACGCCTGCTGGCCGCAGCCGCATCCCTGGCCATTGCCGGCGCGATCGGCTTCGGCGCCGTTGCCACCGGGACAGCCCCGGTGCTGGCCGACGCCGTGCGTGTCGAGGCACCGCAGGTCCCAAGCTTCGCCGATGTGGTCGAGCGCGTTTCGCCGGCGGTTGTCAGCGTGCGCGTCAAGGCCAAGATCCAGCCGACGGCCGATGACGGTTCCGACCAGATGGACGACGAAGACGGCTTAGGCAATCTTCCCGATAACCCGCAGCTGCGGCGTTTCTTCCGCGAATTCCGCGGCTTTGGCGATCAGGGCCCGAACGGAATGCGCCGTTTTGGACATCGTGACCGCAACAACGACCAGCCGCGGCCGGTGGCGCAAGGGTCCGGCTTCTTCATCTCCGATGACGGCTATCTCGTCACCAACAACCATGTCGTCGAGGAGGGCACCGCCTTCACCGTGGTGACCAATGACGGCAAGGAGCTTGACGCCAAGCTGATCGGCACGGATCCGCGCACCGATCTTGCCGTGCTCAAGGTCGATGATGGCAACAGGTTCACCTATGTCGACTTCGCCGATGATTCCAAGGTTCGCGTCGGCGACTGGGTGGTGGCTGTCGGCAATCCGTTCGGCCTCGGCGGCACGGTTACCGCAGGCATCGTTTCGGCCCGCGGCCGCGATATCGGCGCCGGTCCCTATGACGACTTCATCCAGATCGACGCCTCGGTGAACCGCGGCAATTCGGGCGGCCCGACCTTCAACCTCAACGGCCAGGTTGTCGGCATCAACACCGCGATCTTCTCGCCGTCGGGCGGCAGCGTCGGCATTGCCTTCGACATTCCCGCTTCGACCGCCAAGCAGGTCGTGCAGGACCTGATGAGGAACGGTACCGTCCAGCGCGGCTGGCTCGGCGTCGAAATCCAGCCGGTCACGCCCGAAATCGCCGAGTCGCTTGGCCTTGGGTCCGGCAAGGGCGCGCTCGTTGCCAGCGCGCAGGACAACGGTCCCGGCAAGAAGGCCGGCATCACGGCCGGTGACGTGATCACCCAGGTGGACGGCAAGGACGTTGCTTCGCCGAAGGAACTCGCCCGCCTGATTGGCGCTTACCCGCCCGGCAAATCGGTCGATGTCACGTTGTGGCGCAACGGCAAGAGCGAGGCGGTCAAGGTCGACCTTGGCAAGCTGCCGTCGAGCGACAAGCAGGCCTCGGCCGACCAGCAGCCTGCTCCGGCACCGAAGACCGACACGCTCGCCGATCTCGGCCTGACCGTTACCAAGTCCGAAAATGGCAAGGGACTTGTGGTGACCGACGTCGACCCCGACAGCGATGCCGCCGATCGCGGCATCCAGCCCGGCGACGTCATCACCTCCGTCAATTCGACGGAAGTGAGCGGCACCGCCGACGTCGACAAGGCGATGGCCGACGCGGTGAAGTCCGGCCGCAAGGCGGTGTTGATGCAGATCACCCGCGACGACAGCAACCGCTTCGTCGCACTGCCTGTCGCCAAGGGCTGACTTTTCCGGTGCGGCGGTTTTCAACACCCCCGAGCCGCCGCACGGGAAAGCACGGGGCCTGAATACGTTAGTCAGTCATCGTGTTCCGCCCCAGCGGCAGCGGGCTTCCCATCGCCCGCTGCCGCTCGAACATGTCGCTCAAAGCGTGAAGCGGTTTTAGGCTACGACATGCTAAAACAAAGACTTACCGCGTATCCCTGAATCACTTTGTTCGCGATACGCCATGGAGAAGGCCACGATGCGTATGCCGGCCACTCAATCTTCCAGCGAAATCGCGTATAACGGTTCTATGAAGATTCTCGTCATAGAAGACGATCGCGAGGCAGCCGACTACCTGCAGAAGGCGTTCGCCGAGGCCGGCCATACCGCCCATGTCGCCGGCGACGGCGAAACCGGCTTCGCGCTCGCCGATTCCGGCGACTATGACGTCATGGTCGTTGACCGCATGATGCCGCGCCGCGACGGCCTGTCCGTCATTGCCGGGCTCAGGTCCCGAGGCAATACGACGCCCGTGCTCATCTTGTCGGCGCTCGGCGAAGTCGACGACCGGGTCACCGGTCTGCGCGCCGGCGGTGACGACTACCTGACCAAACCCTACGCCTTTTCCGAACTGCTCGCCCGCGTCGAGGTGCTGAACCGCCGCGCCAGCGCCAGGGAAGCCGAAACCGTCTACCGGGTCGGTGATCTCGAACTCGACCGGCTGTCGCATTCGGTGCGCCGCGCCGGGCGCGAGATAACGCTGCAGCCGCGCGAGTTCCGCCTGCTCGAATATCTGATGCGCCATGCCGGCCAGGTGGTGACGCGCACCATGCTGCTCGAGAACGTCTGGGACTACCATTTCGATCCGCAGACCAACGTCATCGACGTTCATATCTCGCGGCTGCGGGGCAAGATCGAGAAGGGCTTCGACAAGCCGATCCTGCACACGGTTCGCGGCGCCGGCTACATGCTGAAAAGCGGCTAGAACCCCATGGCTCTTTCCGTGCCGGCCATCATGAAGACGACGGCAGCGCGGCTTTCGGCGCTTTATCTTCTGCTTTTTGCGCTGTGTGCGGTGTTGCTGGTCTTGTACATGACCTCGCTCTCGGTGCGCATGCTGACCGCCCAGACGCAGGAGACGATCAACGACGAGGTGCTCGGCCTTGCCCGCGCCTATCAGCGCGGCGGCCTGCCGCTGCTGGTCCGCGTCGTCGAGCAGCGCTCCCGCCAGCCCGGCGCCAATCTCTATCTGATCGCCGATGCCAACGGCCAGATCCTGACCGGCAACGTGCAGAGCCTGGAGCCGGGCGTGATCGAGGCCGAGGGCTGGACCACCGAACCGTTCTCCTACCGCCGCTTCGGTGAGGGCGAGCTCGAGCGGCAACGCAACCCGGTCTCCGACCCGAACGAGCCCGCCCAGAGCGAAGTCCAGACCGAAGGCGAGAAAGGCCACAACGCCGTTGCCCTGGTGCTGCGCCTGCCCAACCAGATGATCATGCTGGTCGGCCGCGACCTCGGCGAGCCGGAGCGCTTCCGCGCCGTCATTCGCCGCGCCTTGATGCTGGCGCTCGGCATGATGGGCGTCGGCGGGCTGCTGATCTGGTTCTTCGTCGGGCGCGCGGCGCTGAAGCGCATCGACAGCGTGTCGGAGGCGAGCCGCCGCATCATGGGCGGCGATCTTTCCGGCCGGCTGCCGGTCACCGGCGCCGGTGACGAGTTCGACCGGCTGTCGGAAAACCTCAATTCCATGCTGGCCCGGATCGCCACGCTGAACGAGGGCCTGAAGCAGGTCTCCGACAACATCGCCCACGACCTGAAGACGCCGCTGACCAGGCTGCGCAATCGCGCCGAGGCGACGCTTTCCGGCAAGCACAACACCAGTGACTACCGGCAGGCGCTGGAAGGAACGATCGCCGAATCCGATCAGCTGATAAAGACCTTCAACGCTATCCTGATGATCTCGCGGCTGGAGGCCGGCTATTCCTCGGAAAGCACCACCAGGGTCGATCTGGCCGCTGCCGTGCACGATGTCGTCGAACTCTACGAGCCGGTAGCGGAGGAGGCGGGCGTGACGCTCGAAACTTCGGTGCAAGGTTCTTTCGTCGTCGACGGCAATCGCGAGCTGATCGGCCAAGCGCTGTCCAACATCGTCGACAACGCGATCAAATATTCGACCGACTCGACCTCCAGGCCTACGGTTCGCGTGACGCTGGAGCGTGTCGGTAGCGAGATCAGGCTCGCCGTCTCCGACAACGGCCAAGGCATTCCCGACGATGTCGACCGCGCCAGGGTGACCGAGCGTTTCGTGCGGTTGGAAAAGAGCCGCTCGCAGCCGGGTTCCGGCCTTGGCTTGAGTCTCGCCAAGGCGATCATGACATTCCACAATGGACGGCTTGAGCTTCTGCCCGGCAATCCCGGATTGTCGGTCGTCATGAGTTTTCCCGGGCGGGAGGATCGCTGATGGTTGCGAGGATGGCAGTGCGACGCCTGGAGACGGACTGGCTGTTGAAGCCGGCGGTAAGGCTCGTTCCGCTGGATGCAAGCCTCGCCAGGCAGGAACTGTCGGAGATCGCCGACGCCGCGCGGCAAAAGGAACTGCCGCGACTGGCGAAATTTCTCGCCGGCAAGGGGCTCGTCCAGGATTTCCTCGCCGCCGTGTTCGACCTGTCGCCGTTCCTGCGCGATACCGCGCGCCGCCGGCCGCGGATACTCGATGCGCTTTTCGACGGGAGGGTCGAGGCGCGGCTGTCATCGATCGGCGCCGCGGTCGACAAGGCAGCACGCGCAGAGGCCGTCTCCGAAAGCAGCCTGATGATGGAGCTGCGCCAATGCAAGGCGGAGGCCCATTTCCTGATCGCCTTGGCCGATCTCGCGGGCGAGGCCGAGACCTCGTTGACAGTGCGGCGACTGAGCGACCTTGCCGATGCCTGCACGCGTGCGGCCGTCGATTTCCTGCTCCGCGACGCGCATGAGCAGGGCAAGCTCCGATTGCCGGATCCCAAAAATCCGGCGCGACGCTCGGGCTGGATTCTGCTCGGCATGGGCAAGCTCGGCGCGCATGAGCTGAACTTCTCCTCCGACATCGACCTCGTCGTCTTCTTCGACCCCGATGCGCCTGCCGTCGTCGATCCGCTCGATGCCACAGAGCTGTTTTCGCGCCTGACCCGCCGGCTGGTCCGTATCCTCCAGGACCGCACCGAGCACGGTTACGTCTTCCGCACCGATCTCAGGCTTCGTCCCGACCCCGGCTCGACGCCGCTGGCGATCCCGGTCGAGGCAGCGCTGCGCTACTATGAGGCGCGCGGCCAGAACTGGGAGCGCGCCGCCATGATCAAGGCTCGCCCGGTGGCCGGCGATGTTGCCGCCGGCGCCGCGTTCCTGAAGGAACTGCAGCCCTATATCTGGCGCAAATACATGGACTATGCGGCGATTGCCGACGTCCATTCGATCAAGCGCCAGATCCACGCCCACAAGGGCCATGGCGAGGTCGCGGTCAAGGGCCACAACGTCAAGCTCGGCCGCGGCGGCATCCGCGAGATCGAGTTCTTCGTCCAGACCCAGCAGCTTATCGCCGGCGGCCGCTTTCCCGAACTGCGCGGCCGCGAGACCGTGCCGATGCTCGGCGAACTCGCCGCGCGCGGCTGGATCACCGCCGACGCGCGCGATGCACTCACCAGGCAATACTGGTTCCTGCGCCGCGTCGAACATGCCATCCAGATGGTTGCCGACCAGCAGACGCATATTCTGCCGGAGGACGAAGAGGGGCTGGAACGCGTCGCCCGCATGCTGGGCTTTGCCGATGCGGCAGGCTTTGCCGAAACGTTCCGCGCGGCGCTGCATCAGGTCGAGCGCCACTATGCAGCGCTGTTCGAGACCGCGCCGGAGCTTTCGGCCGGCATCGGCAATCTGGTCTTTACCGGCGACGTCGACGATCCCGATACCTTGCAGACCCTGCGGCGGCTCGGCTTCCAGCGGCCGAGCGACATCTGCCGGGTTATCCGCGGCTGGCACTTCGGCCGCTACCGCGTCACCCGGTCGGCGGAGGCGCGCGAGCGGCTGACCGAACTGACGCCGGCGCTGCTGCAAGCCTTCGGCCAGACGCGGCGAGCGGACGAGGCGGTGATCCGCTTCGACGAATTCCTTGCCGGCCTGCCTGCCGGCATCCAGCTGTTTTCGCTGCTGCAGTCGAATCCGGCGTTGCTGAAGCTGATGGCGACGATCATGGGCGCAGCACCGCGGCTAGCCGCCATCATCACGCGCCGGCCGCATGTCTTCGATGGCCTGCTCGATCCGGCGCTGCTGAGCGAACTGCCCAACCGCGCCTATCTGTCGGCGCGCCTCGCTGCCTTCCTCGAAGGCGACAGGGCTTACGAGGACGTGCTCGACCGGCTGCGCATCTTTGCTTCGGAGCAAAAATTCCTGATCGGCGTCAGGCTGCTTGCCGGGTCGATCGATCCGCCGCGCGCCGGCCGCGCTTTTTCCGATCTCGCCGACCTGACCATCGAGGCGGCGTTGCAGGCGGTGACAGCGGAATTCGCGTTGCGTCATGGCTATATTGCCGGCGGCAGGGTCGCACTGCTCGGCATGGGTAAGCTCGGCAGCCGCGAACTGACGGCGGGTTCCGACGTCGACCTCATCCTGCTCTACGATCACGACGCCGATGCCGAGGAGTCCGACGGCCACAAGCCGCTTGCCCCGTCGCATTACTACAGCCGGCTGACGCAGCGGCTGATCGCCGCCGTTGCCGCGCCGACCGCCGAGGGCGTGCTCTACGAGCTCGACCTTCGCCTGCGACCGTCTGGCAACAAGGGGCCGGTGGCGACGCACGTCGATGCATTCAAGAAGTACCAGCGCCAGGACGCCTGGACGTGGGAGCATATGGCGCTGGCGCGAGCCCGCACGATCGGTGGCGATGCCGAGCTCTGCCGCGAGGTTGAGGAGGAAGTTGCCGCAGTACTCGCTCTGCCGCGCGATCCAGCCAAGGTGATGGCCGAGGCATCCGAGATGCGCGCCATGGTCGACAAGGAGAAGCCGCCGCGCGATCCCTGGGACATCAAGCTGATCCCGGGCGGCCTCATAGATCTCGAATTCATTGCCCAGGTTGCGCTGATCACGGGAAAGATCGAAGCCGGCCGCAGGGCCACCGGCACGGCTGAGGTCCTGTCGCGCCTGGCGCCGGATTTCGCCAGCGCCCAGGTCAGGCAGGAACTGGTGGATGCCTATTCGCTCTATCTGGCGCTGACTCAGATGATACGGCTTTGCCTCACCGGCGCGTTCGAACGCGACGACGTTCCGCCAGGGCTTTCCGATCTGCTTCTTGCGGTCACCGACCTGCCTGATTTCGGTGTGCTTGAAGGGCATCTCAAGGAGACATCGCAGAAGGTCAGAAAGGATTTCGACCTTCTGGTTCGTGCGAAACAACCGTGACGGCAACCAGCGTACGGGCGAGAGCATCGGACCCAAAATTGCGACCTTTTCTGGGAGGTTCCGATGTTCAATCAAAGAGATAGAGCGGGGGATTGAAGGTCCGCCGCTCTAGCATCGGGGGTGACGATGCAACAGGAGAAGACCATGAGAAAGACAACCAGACTTGCACTCGTTTTCGCAGCCCTGGCCGGCGCCGTCGGCACCGCAGCCTATGCAGACGAGCACTCCGGCGCCGGGCCGCGCGGCGGCATGATGATGCGCCTGGGCAAAGTCATGAAGGACAATGACGGCACCATCACCTTCGACCAGTTCTCCGACGCCATGAACGCGCGGCTGAAGAAGATGGTCGCTGACAATGGCGGCAAGCTGACCGTGGCACAGCTCGCCGACGCGCTGGAGAAGGCGCGCTTCGAGCAGATGGCCAGGCGCATCATCGCCCGCTACGACACCAAGGGGGACGGGACCCTGACCGCCGACGATATCACCAGCCGCCAGAAGAAGGTGTTCGCCATGCTCGACCGTGACAATGACGGCAAGATCGAGAAGAACGAACTGCCGAAGGGTCCCGGCCGCCACCGCCAATGGGACGGCGAGGGTAATGATGGCGCTGACGGCATGCAGTGAGAATTGACAACCGCTCCGGCGGCGCGAGCCGCCGGAGACTTATTTGGTCGTTCAGGCAGCCGCCCTGACCGCCTGCGCGACTTTCTTCATCGGGATGCGTACCGAGACGATCGTGCCGATGCTTTCGGTCGAACGGATCTTCAAGGCGCCACCCTGAAGCTCGGCCAGCGAGCGCGAGATGGCGAGGCCGAGCCCAGAGCCGGCATGGCTCTTGGAGAACTGGTTTTGCACCTGTTCGAATGGCCGTCCGAGCTTGCTCAGCGCCGCTTTCGGGATGCCGCAGCCATTGTCCTCGATCGTCAGGATCAGCGCGCTGGAAATGCTGCGGGCTCTGACCGAGATGTGGCCGCCTAGCCCGGTGAACTTCACCGCATTGGACAGAAGGTTGATGAGGATCTGCTTGATCGCCCTGCGGTCGGCGAACAGCGTCAGCGAATCGGCGATGCGGGTTTCGACGGTGATCGACTTTTCCGCCGCCTGCAGCGAGACGACGCGAACCGTCTCCCTGATGAGCGGGCAGAGATCGATTTCTTCCTGATCCAAGGCGAACTGGCCGGCCTCGATCTTCGACATGTCGAGGATGTCGTTGATCACGCCGAGAAGATATTTGCCGCTGCCGTTGATGTCGGTGGCATACTCTTCGTAGCGCGGCGACCCCAGCGGCCCGAACAGCCGCCGTTCCATCAGTTCCGAGAAGCCGATGATCGCGTTGAGCGGGGTGCGCAACTCGTGCGACATGTTGGCCAGGAATTCGGATTTGGCCCGGTTTGCCGCTTCGGCCCGCTCGGTTTCCTTCATGTATTTGCGATTGAGCTCGACGAGCTCACGAGCCCGTTCTTCTTCCGCGCGGCGGGCAAGGCTGAGGTCGTGGATTGTCGCCATCAGCCGGCGCTCGCTGTCGACCAGCTTCTCCTGGTGCAGCTTGATCTGGGTGATGTCGGAGCCGACGGAGACGGTGCCGCCGTCCCTTGTCCGCAACTCGTTCACTTGCAGCCAGCGGCCGTCGGCAAGCTGGCGCTCGAAGGTCACGCCCCCCTGCGGTCCATTGGTATTGGCAAGCCGCCGCTCCGAGGCAAAGGCCAGCATGCGTTCCTCCAGAACGGCGCGCGGAGCGCCCGGCATCACGTCGCGATCCGACAGGCCGTTGTCCTGCTGGTATTTGGAATTGCACATGATCAGGCGCTCGGACGAATCCCACAGCACGAAGGATTCGTTGATGTTTTCGATGGCCGTCCTCAGGCGCAGGTCCGCCGCTTCGGAGCGCAGCGCCAGGTGCCGCTGCTCGGTGACGTCGACGGCGATGCCGATCAGCTGGATCTCCGGCGCTTCCGGGTCGATAACCTGCGCTCTTGCGCGCATCCAAACCCATTGCCCGTCGGCATGGCGCATCCGGAACACCTGGTCGATATAGTCGATCTCGCGTGCGACGATCCTGTTGGCGAGTTCGAACAAATCGCCGTCCTCGGGATGAATGATTTCGTCGACTTCGCCGAACGACAGCATCGTGTCGCAAGGCTCGTAGCCCAGCATGTCGTACATCGAGCGCGACCAGTACATCTTGCCGCGCACCATGTCCCAATCCCACAGGCCGCAGCGGCCGCGTACCAACGCCATGTCGATGCGTTGGTGGGCTTCGAGATAGATGCGGTCGGCGGCCTGGGCACGCGCCGCCTGGCCGAAATAGGCATAAAGGATGACGATCAGCACGCCGGCCGTCAGCACGAACAGCGTGACATTGAGTGAGACCGTCTTGCGCCAGGCGTCAAAAACTGCCTCCTGCGGCACGAACGCTGCCGCGGCACCCTTTCGGCCATTCGCCAGGCTCACTGCTGCGTACCAGTCCTGTCCGCCGATGCTGACCTCCATCACTCCGGCGCGATCGCCGAACATGAACAGCGGCTGCCCGCCCTGCACGACGCCATCGAGCGATCGGCCCTCCCAGTGCATCGACTGCGGCGATACGGCAATGATCTTGAAGGCGCTGTCGGTGATCGCCAGTACGTGGCTTCGGCCCATCGCGCCCTGACGACCGGTGCTCTCCAGCAGGTCCTGGATCGCACCTGGCGTGGAAACCATGGTCGCGTCGGCGATCGAACTGGCCAGTTGGCCGGCGGCCAGCGCAAGGATCGCCTTGGCGCCGCGCTCGATCTCGTCGCGCTCGTTCATCAGTGACAGAAAGCGCAGTACTGCGATGATCAACAGAAACATGATAATGAGGGCCGGTATCGATCGCCGCAACAGCGGTTCGGCTGCCAGCAGCCGTCGGTAGGCAGGTTCGGCGATGAGCCGCGTATTGCCCGCGAGACCGTCGTTTCGCGCCTCGCGACGCTCAAACGCCGTCCCACCGGGCGCGCCCCACGCGTCCGCCTTCGCCATAAATGGCACTCCCCGATCTTCTGTCCCGCTTGACGATCCGGCAACGCCGCACTTCCGAATCGTCACTAAAGAATCAAAGGGGATTCGCCTTGTCCAGAGGTGCGGCGAAAAAAGATTAAAAATCGACTAAAATAATGGGTTTTCGGATGGTCTTCCCTTCTCCCACGACAAGGGGAGAAGGGGAGGTCGCTTACGCCAGGGTGCGCTCGACGATGTCTCGCAAATCGGCCGACAGCTTCTCGGTATTGGCGATTGAAAGCAACGCCTCCCTTGCCTTGGCCTGCCGCACGGGTTCGAGCGAGCGCCACGATCTGAGCGCCGTCGCCAGCCTGGCGGCCACCTGCGGGTTGCGTTTTTCGACCTGCAGCACCGTTTCGACGAAAAGCCGGTAGCCCTCGCCGTCGGCGCGATGAAAGCCGGTCTGGTTGGCGCTGGAAAACGTACCGATGAGCGAGCGTACCCGGTTCGGGTTGACCATCGAGAACGCTGGGTGGCTGGTCAAGGCGCGCACCGCGTCGACGGTTTGCGGACCGGGCACGCTGGCCTGGATCTGGAACCATTTGTCCATGACCAGCGGATCGGTTGCATATTTCGCCTCGAAATCGGCCAGTGCCTTGGTTGCCTCAGGTGAGCCGTGGTGACGGTGCGCAAGCACGGTCAACGCCGCGGCACGATCCGTCATGTTGGTCGCCGATTGGAAGTGCCGGGCAGCGAGTTCCGCACCTGCCGGCAGCAAGGAGAGATAGTCCAGCAGGACATTGCGCAGCGCCCGCCGCCCGGCACTGGCCGCGTCCGGGCTGAACGGACCATTGTCGGCGAGCCGATCATAGAAGTTGGGGAATATCTCGCGGTTGGCCTCGGCGATCGCAACTGCCAGCGCCCCGCGCGCCGCGAAAATGGCATCGGGGTCGATGTTCTTGCCGATGTCGCGGGCGATATCGGCCTCGCCGGGCAGCGCCAGCGTCAGTGCCCGATAGGCGGGTTCGAGCGCGTCGTCGCCGGCTATTTTGCCGGCAAGCCCGGTCAGCCGGGAGCTGAACTCGGGTTGCCTGTGGTCCAGGATCTGGCGGAAAGCTGCAATCAGCGCATCGGTCAAAAGCGTGTTGAATGCCTGCCAGCGCGAGAAGGCGTCGCTGTCGTGGCCAGCCAGAAAAAACTGGTCGTCGGGCCGCTGCTCGACCGAAAGCGTCACTGGCGCCGAAAAGCCGCGGTTGAGCGACATGGCCGGCCGCTCGGCAATCCCGGAAAACCTGACGACATGGCGGCGTTTGCGGATATGGATGACGCCGTCCTCGACATTCGCCCCCTCCACGCCGCTATAGGCTGTCGCCTCTCCGCCGGCGCCGACCAGGCCGAAGGCAAGCGGAATGTGCATCAGCCGTTTGCGGCTTTCCGACGGCGTTGGCGGCACCGACTGCTCGATTTCGAGCGTGAATTCCTGCGCCGCAGGATTATACGCTGAACTGACGGTCAGGTTCGGCGTACCGGCCTGATGATACCAGAGCGAAAACTGCGACAGGTCGCGACCGGAAACGTCTTCGAACACCTTGATGAAGTCTTCGATCGTCGCCGCCTGGCCGTCGTGACGTTCGAAGTAGAGGTCCATGCCGGCGCGGAACGTCTCTGCGCCGAGGATAGTGTGGATCATGCGCACGACTTCCGAGCCCTTTTCATAGACCGTCGCCGTATAGAAATTGTTGATCTCGCGATAGCGGCGCGGCCGCACCGGATGCGCCAGCGGCCCCTGGTCCTCGGGAAACTGATGGGCGCGCAGTGTACGCACCTCGGCGATGCGCTTGACGGCGCGCGAGCGCTGATCTGCCGAGAATTCGTGGTCGCGGAAAACGGTCAGGCCTTCCTTCAGGCAAAGCTGGAACCAGTCACGGCAAGTGATTCTGTTACCTGTCCAATTGTGGAAATACTCATGCGCAATGATGGCTTCGATATTGGCGAAATCGGCGTCGGTCGCGGTTTCCTGGTCGGCCAGCACATATTTGTCGTTGAAGATGTTGAGGCCCTTGTTCTCCATCGCGCCCATATTGAAGTCGGACACGGCGACGATGTTGAAGACATCGAGGTCGTATTCGCGGCCGAATGCCTCCTCGTCCCATTTCATCGACCGTTTCAAAGCGTCCATGGCGTAGCCGGCGAGCCTCTCTTTACCCGGTTCGACATAGATTCCGAGCTCGACCTTGCGGCCAGACAGGGTGACGAAACTGTCCGAGATCTTGCCGAGGTCGCCGGCCACCAGCGCAAACAAATAGGACGGCTTGGGGAAGGGGTCGTGCCAGACCGCATAGTGCCAGCCGCCGGCAAGCTCGCCGCTGCCGGCCGGGTTGCCGTTGGACAAAAGCAGCGGCGCCTCCTTGCGCTCAGCTTCGATACGCACCGTATAGACCGACAGGATGTCGGGACGGTCGAGGAAATAAGTGATGCGGCGAAAGCCTTCGGCCTCGCATTGCGTGCAATAGACGTCGCTGGAGCGATAGAGGCCCATCAGCGCTTCGTTCTGCGCCGGCGCCAACACGGTTTCAATTCTCAGCTGGAAGCGCCTTGTGGCAGGGGGGCTGATGATTGTCAGTTGATCGGGCGTGACGAGAAAATCCGCAGGCCTCGGTTCCTGGCCGTCGATGGCGATACTGCGGAGCGTCAGCCCGTCGCCATCCAGCACCAGTGGCACCGACACGGCAATCTCGTCGCGACGTTCGACCGTCAGCACGGCGGTGACATGCGTTGCTTCAGGCGAAAGGCGGAAAGTCAGGCTGGTTTCCGGAATCAGATAATCACTAGGGCGATAGTCTTCGAGTTTGAAGACCTGGCCGGTATCCGTGCGCATTCCTTGATTTTTCCTGTCGATCCGGGAGCGGCGGGCGGGTCCGCTGGTCCAAATAATTTGAAGTCTGCGCTCTTTACACGAAACACTCCCTCGACAAAACTGCAGCGACGTCTATTTCCGGCGATCATTTCCCGAGCATCATCGCGAGGCTTCCATGACCATCGTCACGCCGAAATTCGGGATGAGCGCCTCTGTGTTGCGTCGCGACGATCGGGCCTTCATCAAAGGCGCCGGGGCGGATACGATCGTATCGACGCCTGCCGCGCTCAATGCGGTGACCGACGCGTTCTACCGCGCCTACGGCATCAGGCATATCGACATGCCGGCAACGCCGGCGCGCATCTGGGCGATCGAGGAAGCAAAAAGGGCGTGACAGCCAGACCGGATTTGCCAGTGCTTGCAGCCGGCGATCTTGCCGGCGAGCACAGCACACTGACCGGGATCTTGCTCAAGATCGTATCGGTGGCGGTCTTCGTCGGCATGTCGTCCTGCATCAAGGCGGCGGGCACCGTGCCGGCGGGCCAGATCGTCTTCTTCCGCTCCTTCTTTGCCATTTTTCCGATCATCGCCTTCCTCGCCTTCCAGGGAAAACTCGGAACCGCCTTTTCGACAAAGCGCCCGCTCAACCATATTGCGCGTGGCGTCGTCGGTGTCTGTGCCATGGGGCTCGGCTTCTTCGCGCTGACGCGGCTGCCGCTGCCGGAGGCGATCACGCTGAACTACGCGCAGCCGCTGCTGGTCGTGGTGTTCAGTTCGATCTTCCTCGGCGAAGCCATCCGCATCTATCGCTGGAGTGCGGTTGCCGTCGGCCTGGTCGGGGTGCTGATCATCTCGTGGCCGGAACTGACGCTGCTCAGTTCGGGCGCTGCCCTCGGCGATCAGGAGGTGCTCGGCGTCATTGCCGCCCTCATAGCCGCGGCGATCTCCGCCATCGCCATGCTCCTGGTTCGCAACCTCGTCCAGAGCGAGCGGACGGCGACCATCGTGCTGTGGTTTTCGGTTACCGCGAGCCTCATGGCGCTGCTTTCGCTGCCATTCGGCTGGCAGGCGCTGACGCCAGCGCAGGCGGGGCTTCTGATTGCCGCGGGTTTTTGCGGCGGGCTTGGCCAGATCCTGATGACCTCGGCCTATCGCCATGCCGAGGCTTCCGTCGTGGCACCCTTCGAATACACTTCGATGATCCTCGGCGTCGTCGTCGGCTATCTGGTCTTTGGCGACGTCGCCACGATCAATATGCTGGTCGGCGGCATGATCGTGGTTGCGGCGGGGATTTTCATCATCTGGCGCGAGCGCCAGCTTGGTCTCGAACGCACCCGCACCCGCAAGGCCGTCGCGCCGGAAGGGTGATCACGGCTTCGCAGCGTCAGTCCGCTCTGTCGCCAGCCGCACCAGCACCGCCCGCGTCTGTTCGTCGGCGGGGAAAAAAGATTCGATCGCCAGCTCCGACAGCGTCACGTCGAGCGGCGTGCCGAACACGGTGATGGTGCTGATGAACGACAGCACCGCGTCGCCATGGGCAAGCTTGAGCGGATGGGCAATCGCGTTCGGTTCGACCGGCGCCGGCCGGCTGCCTCTAAGGCCGGACGGATAGGCCCGAAGCTCGCGCTCGAGCTCGACAAGAGCCGGATCGGCGGTAGCGTCGTTCTGCCGCTTCAGCCGCTCCAGAAGATGTGTCCGCCATTCCGCTAGGTTGACGATACATGGCGCGATGCCGCCGGGATGCAGGCTGAGGCGCAAAACGTTGACCGGTGGCTTCAGCAGGGAGGCATCGGCGACATTGGCGAGGAACGGGCCGATGGCGGCGTTCGCCGACACCAGGTTCCAATGCCGGTCGACGGCAAGCGCCGGGAACGGCTCGTGCGCCTTGAGCACGGTCTCGACCGCCGCCATCGCCGGTGCCATCGAGGCATCGTCAAGTGGTCGTTCGCCGAAGCTCGGGGCAAAGCCGGCAGCCAGCAGCAGCTGGTTGCGCTGCCTGAGCGGGATCGAAAGCTGCTCCGCCAGATGCAGCACCATGTCACGCGAGGGTGCGGCGCGGCCGCTTTCAACGAAACTCAGATGCCGCTGCGAGATCTCGGCCTCCATAGCGAGGTCGAGCTGGCTCATGCGCCGGCGTGTACGCCATTCGCGAATGAGACTGCCGGCGGAAATCTGGGCTGCTGTCATAACGAGATGACTAGGCCGGCAGTGGGCGCATTTCAATTACCTGCGAAGTCATGATGCCGCCCTTCCTTTCTCGCAAGGGGAGAACTGAAGACGCGCTCTGCACCATTACCCGAGCGCCCGCAACTTCGCCTTCACTTCGAGGAAATCCCGCCACGCCAGCTTCTTGTGCGCCGGCGTTCTCAGCAAATAGGCCGGATGCAGGGTCGGCATGGCAGGAATGGCGACGCCGGACGGGGTCGTGTGGACGCGCCAGTTGCCGCGCAGCCGCAATATGCCTTCGGAGGTGTTGAGCAGGGTCTTTGCCGACGGGCCGCCGAGATTGACCAGCACCTTCGGATTGACCAACTCGATCTGCCGCTCGATGAACGGCCGGCAGATCTCGGTCTCGTGCGGGGTCGGCGTGCGGTTGCCCGGCGGCCGCCAGGGAATGACATTGGCGATGTAGACGGACGTCCGGTCAAGACCGATCGCGGCCAGCATGCGGTCGAGCAGCCGGCCGGAGCGGCCAACGAACGGCAAGCCCTCTATGTCTTCATCGCGACCCGGCGCTTCGCCGACCAGCATCACCTCGGCAGTTGGATTGCCGTCGGCGAACACAAGGTTCTTGGCGGTGAATTTGAGATTGCAGCCGTCGAATGCCGCCATGTGCTGGCGAAGCTCGTCGAGGCTTGCCGCCGATCTCGCCAGTTGCCGCGCCAATGCCGCTTGCGCCTCGTCGGGCACCGTTGACATGGCCGGGGACGCTCGCACTGCCGGTGCTGTACTCGGTCTCTCGCCCATTTCGGCGCGCGATACGCTCGTCGAGCGTTGTGGCGTCGCATTTTCACTGAGCGGCACAGCGGCCGCCGCGGGCACCCGCTCCGGTGGCCTGGCTTCTGCAAACCTGTTTACCGGCTGTTCTTCAAGTGCCTCGTCGACGCCGGCGCTGGCGTAGAAGGCCAGCAGCTCGGCGAGATCGGCTCGGCTATTGTGGGGGGCGGCAGTCATGGTTTCACATTCGGCCGCGAAGCTTGAATTTGCAAGTTCAGCTCGACGGTATGCGCGGATCCTGCACCAGATAGAACGTCCAGCGCGGCGTGTAGTCGGTGATCAGGAAATAGAAGCTGGCGGTCTTCAGCGGGTCGATCTTGCCGTTCTTGAACAGCAGGCGGTCATACGGTTCGAAATTGCGGTCGAAATCGGCGTAGCTGCTCGACCAGATATTTTCGGGCGTTTTGTTGCGCTGGTCGAACGACAGGCCGTCGCCGAACACGCTCGGCTGGTCGAGGATCTCCTGGAGTTCGAACTGGAACTCGACCCAGGCTTGGCCGCTATTGTTGAGCACGTCGATGCGCATATACATCAGACCATTGGCGAAGTCTCCCGCCTTGCCGAACGGCTGGATCGGCCTTGTTGTGCGAATGGCCAGCGTTACCGGCGTCGCTGAATTCAGCTCTTCGGTGATGACCAGCGGATCCTCCTTCGTGCCGATGCCGGAAGCCCCGGTGATGCGGAAACCGCCGCGCTCGTCGGAAAAGGAATAGGCGCCGGTCGCCCAGACCAGTTGCTGCTCGGCACGGGCATCGAGGGCCGTCAGTGGCAGAAGCGCCAAGAGCGCCGCACGGCAAAACCGGCCGGGCGTGAAAAAAAAGCGCGTCGATGAAAAGCCAGCCGGCCCGAATATGCGCATGGCGGGAAGTATGGCCGATAAGCAAGCCGTCGAACAATTAAAAACATCAGTGCGACATATCTGTGCAAACCGAATAGGATTGAAGATTGATGCTCGTCACCGCGAATTTGTGCGGCAGGACGCGACTTTTTGACGAAATCGGTATTGTCACGTCCGCGCCGGTTTCCCGTCGCTATTTGATGCGCTATGCAGCGCGTGAGCCAGCAAGATGCCGGGAATAGCGAGCCAGTGAGGGATCGATGAGCGATATCGAACGCGAAAGCATGGAATTCGACGTGGTCATCGTCGGCGCCGGCCCGGCCGGCCTCGCCGCCGCGATCCGTCTCAAGCAGGTCAATCCCGAGCTTTCCGTCGTCGTGCTGGAAAAGGGCGGCGAAGTCGGCGCGCACATCCTGTCCGGCGCCGTCGTCGATCCGATCGGCATCGACCGGCTGCTGCCCGGCTGGCGCGAAGAGGAGGGTCATCCCTTCAGGACACCGGTCACCGACGACCATTTCCTGGTTCTCGGCCCCGCCGGTTCGTTCCGTCTGCCCAATATCCTGATGCCGCCGCTGATGAACAATCACGGCAACTATATCGTCTCGCTCGGCAATGTCTGCCGCTGGCTGGCGACCAAGGCCGAGGCGCTGGGCGTCGAGATCTATCCGGGCTTTGCCGCGGTCGGCCTGCTCTACAACGAGGCCGGTGCGGTCACCGGCGTCGTCACCGGCGACATGGGCGTCGAGAAGGACGGCACGCACGGTCCGGGCTTTGCGCCGGGCATGGCGCTGATGGGCAAATATGTCTTGATCGGCGAGGGCGCGCGCGGCTCGCTGGCCAAGCAACTGATCGCCAAACACCACCTTTCCGACGGTCGTGAGCCCGGAAAATACGGCATCGGCCTCAAGGAACTCTGGCAGATCAAACCGGAAAACCACCGGCCGGGCCTTGTCCAGCATTCCTTCGGCTGGCCGCTCGATATGAAGACCGGCGGCGGCTCCTTCCTCTACCATCTCGAGGACAACCAGGTGGCAGTCGGCTTCGTCGTTCACCTGAACTACAAGAACCCCTATCTGTCGCCCTTTGACGAGTTTCAGCGCTTCAAGACCCATCCGGCGATCCGCGGCACCTTCGAGGGTGCCAAGCGGCTGGGCTATGGTGCCCGCGCCATCACCGAAGGCGGCTGGCAGTCGGTGCCGAAACTGTCCTTCCCCGGCGGTGCGCTGATCGGCTGCGCGGCCGGCTTCGTCAACGTGCCGCGCATCAAGGGCTCGCACAATGCCGTGCTCTCCGGAATGCTGGCGGCCGAGCATGTCTGTGATGCGATAGCCGCCGGCCGCGCCAATGACGAGCTGGCCTCCTATGAGGCCACCTGGCGCGCCACCGATATCGGCAAGGACTTGAAGAAAGTGCGCAACGTCAAGCCGCTATGGTCGCGCTTCGGCACCATTGTCGGTGTTGGCCTTGGCGGGCTCGACATGTGGCTGAACACGCTGTTCGGCTTCTCGCCCTTCGGCACGATGAAGCACGGCAAGGCCGACTACGCCACGCTGGAACCGGCCGCCGCGCACCAGAAGATCGCCTACCCGAAGCCGGACGGGGTGCTGACCTTCGACCGGCTGTCGTCGGTGTTCCTGTCCAACACCAACCACGAGGAGAACGAGCCGGTCCATCTGCTCGTCGCCGACATGGACCTGCAAAAGCGCTCCGAGCATGACGTCTATGCCGGGCCCTCGACGCGTTACTGCCCGGCCAGCGTCTACGAATGGGTCGACAAGGACGGCAATGCCGCCGCCGATCCTGCGGCAAAGGATGTGCGCTTCGTCATCAACGCGCAGAACTGCGTGCACTGCAAGACTTGCGATATCAAGGACCCGAACCAGAATATAAATTGGGTGCCGCCACAGGGCGGCGAGGGCCCGGTCTACCAGAACATGTAAGTCACAAGGTTTGTTCCGGACTAAACAAGATGAGGAGCAGCGCAACCGTAGGATTGTTGAATAAACCGCCTGCCTGTGTTTCCTTTCTGCCGCGACAGGGAGGAAGGAAAAATGCGCCTGGCAGTTCTGACGAGCGTTGTGGCGATCGGGGCATTGTGCGCCCCTGCAGCCTTGGCCGGCACTAAGGTGCTGGTCAAGACACGAACTTACAACATTGCCGGAACCACCGGCGCGGCCCTGATCGAGGCCATGGATCGCAGTGGGCCGAAGCACGGCTTCATGACCCACGCCATCGCGCAAACCGGCTACAGCGTCGGTGATTGGACCTTCGACGCCCATCAGGAAAACGGCGTCTGCCGCCTGCGCCAGGCCAACGGGACGCTCAATCTCTTCTATACCTATCCCAAACTGGTCTCAGCCCCATCGCCTGCGCTGCAGAAGCGCTGGAAGCGGTTCTTCGCTGGCGTCCGCGCCCATGAAGAGACCCATGGCCGCATCGCCAGACAGATGATGCGGGCCACCGAAAAGTCGGTTCGAGGGCTGACAGTCGCTGATGACCCGCACTGTTTCGAGGCACGTCGCGAGGCAAAGCGCCGGATCAATGCCATCTATGCCGAATACGAGGCAAAGCAGATCGCCTTCGATGCGCACGAGCATCGCGACGGCGGCCCTGTCGAGCACCTCATCCGCGCTTTTGTGGGCCAGTAATAAGCCAGGTCGAGACTGGACTGCGGATTTTCAGCTTCGCGTCCCGCCAGGCAGCGCTGCAAGCGCGGTCGCCGTCTGGTGCTCGTCGAGCGACCGTAGCGAAAACTCCACCAGCACCGGCAGATGGTCTGAGCCGGTGTCCTCAAGGGTCGACGCCGAACGGATAAGGATGGCGCCCTTGCTGAAAACCTGGTCGATCGGCAGTCCGGCGAAGCGCAGGAAATCCGGCAGCTTTCTGTAGAGCCAGGTCGGCCCGACCGACGGCATTACAGTCAGCTTGCCAAGCGATGCGACGCGCCGGACAGCGGCGCTCCATGGCGCTGCGTTGCAGTCGCCCGCCAGTATCGACGTCTCGCCAAGCGAGGCGATTTCGTCAGACAACCCCCCAATCTGCCGTGATTGGTTGTGCGGCCATGGCCAGGTGAGGTGGATGGCGCCGACATCGACGTCGGTTCCGCCAAAATCGACCGTGGCGATCGCCATCGCGCCGCGGCTGTCGCAGTGCGGCGCCGTGCCTGTGGCAAACGGTCGTCTGGACAGCAACGCAACGCCGAACACGCCATTGGGATACGGGCAGAGGATCCGGTAGGGATAAGCGCCGGACAGCAGCCCAAGCTTTGCTTTCCACATCTCGGACACCTCGTCGAGGGTGATCACATCGGGCTGGGTCCGGCCGATCAGCGACAGCACTTTCTCAGGCGTTGGATTGTTGAACCTGAGGTTCATCTGCAGCAGGCGGTAGACCGGCTCGTCACCAGGTTTGGCTTCGTAGGCGGCCTGCACCTGCCATAGCCGCGAAAGCGGCAAGGCATTCGACGTGGTGGCAAAGGAGGCTACCGCAAACAGCAAGGCGGCCGCGGCCTGCAGGCGAAACGAGGTGGCGAGCAGGGGCAGCGCGCAAAGCGCCATCAGCACCGAAAAATGGACGCGGAAATGAGCAAAGGAATCGAGGGCCGGATGCAGCGATCCGAAAAACCCGGCCACCAGCGCGGCCGAGAGCGCAAGCATTGCGACGAATGCCAGCGCAACCGTCATATCCCGAATACGTGCCATCGCTTTGTCTATCGGCAGAAGTGCGGCTCAATCAAGATGACGAAATGTCCTGACCCGGACCGAAACATGCGATTCGGCATTTACTGGAAGGCCGTTTCCGAAAAGCTCCTGAGCTTACGCGAATGCAGTCGCTCCATCGGCATTTCAGCCAGCTTCTCCATCGCCCTGATGCCGATGGTCAGGTGCTGCGCCACTTGCCGCTTGTAGAACTCGGTCGCCATGCCGGGCAGCTTCAATTCGCCATGCAGCGGCTTGTCGGATACGCAAAGCAGCGTGCCATAGGGAACCCGGAAGCGGAAGCCGTTGGCGGCGATCGTGGCCGATTCCATATCGAGCGCGATCGCCCGCGACTGCGACAGCCGCTGCACCGGCCCGCGCTGGTCGCGCAGCTCCCAGTTGCGGTTGTCGATGGTGGCGACGGTGCCGGTGCGCATGATGCGCTTGAGGTCGTAGCCGGAAAGCCCGGTGACCTCGGCGACCGCTTCCTGCAGCGCCACTTGGATTTCAGCCAGCGGCGGGATCGGCACCCAGACCGGAAGATCGTCGTCGAGGACATGGTCTTCCCGAACGTAGGCGTGTGCCAGCACATAATCGCCCAGCGCCTGCGTGTTGCGCAGGCCGGCGCAATGGCCGAGCATCACCCAGGCATGCGGCCGGAGCACCGCAATATGGTCGGTGATGGTCTTGGCGTTGGAAGGTCCAACGCCGATATTGACCATGGTGATGCCGCCATGATTCGGCTTCTTCAGATGATAGGCCGGCATCTGCGGCAGGCGAGGGGGCGCAGCACCCTCACCAGGCGCGCTGTCGCCCACTTTGGTCACGATATTGCCCGGCTCGACGAACTCTACATATCCGTCACCGCCATTGGCCATCAATTCGCGTGCACGGGCGACGAATTCGTCGATGTAGAACTGGTAGTTGGTGAACAGCACGAAGTTCTGGAAATGCTGGGGACTGGTCGCCGTATAGTGCGACATCCGATGCAGCGAATAGTCGATCCGTTGTGCCGTGAACGGCGCCAGCGGCCGCGCCTCGCCCAATCCCACTTCAAAGGTACCGTTGGCGATCTGGTCGTCGGTGCCGTCGAGATCCGGCACGTCGAACAGGTCACGGATCGGCCGTTTGATGCGTTCCGCGGCGGCACCGTCGACATGCGTGCCTTCGAGAAAGGCGAAATGCAGGGGGATGGGAGTGGTCGATTCTGAAACCGTGACCGGAACGCCGTGGTTGCGCATGATGAGCCGAAGCTGTTCGGTGAGGTAGCTTTCGAAAAGAGCAGGTTGGGTGATGGTGGTTGAGAAATGCCCCGGCGTCGGCATGTGACCATAGGCCTGCCTCGAGTCGATTTGGGTGAACGAACTCGTGGTGACGCCGATTTCCGGATAGAAGGCCCGGTAGCGTTTGTTGTTGTCGCCGCCCGCGGCGAGCGCGGCAAATGAATCGCGCAGGAACTTGGTGTTGCGGTCGTAAAGCACCTGCAGGGCCGCGACCGCCTTCTTGGCATCGTTGAAGCTCTGTCGGCCGAACGGCTCCGGCGTGACAACCGATTCAATGGCTTGAGGATAGATTCGCTTTTCCATGACCCAATATAGAGAGTTGGGCGCGCAGTTGGGAGGGGGTAAGGCGGTCTCAAAACGCCCTGTCGGCGGTTTTCTTTCCGGCGGCCTAGCCTCGCCGCAAGCTGACCAGCAGCACAAAGCCGACGCCGGCCTTTCTCAGCGCAGGCGCCTCGATGGTCGAACCGGCATCGGCGCGCATCGTCGGCACGGCCAGGACCGGGGCCGCCAGAAGCGTCAGGATGAGTGCCGTCCGCGGCAGAAGCCGAAGGATCTTGACGACATTGGCGGTGAGGCGGGTCATGGCGTGGGTTTCAATATCTCGCTGTCGGGTTCAGTGGCGAAGCTGGTTCGGGCAACCGAGCCGGCAGGAAATGGCCACGTCCCAGGCGCGGGCCGGCCGGCCGGCTTCGGCGACAAGGACGGCGAACAACATGCCGAACAGGCTCATCAGCAGGCAGACGATGGTGAAGCGGCGGGCAAGCATCGCGCGGTGTCTCCTTCAACACGCATGACAATGCCTTGCCCAGGCTGAACCGGCTCTGATGGCGGCGTTCATCTGGGGTTCAAAATGGTTGATGATCTCTGGGCGGGCCGCCTTGAAAGCAGTGACCTATGGCGAGCCGCGGCTGCGAGACCGATATATGAAAACGGGGCCGACTGGCCCCGCGCACCCCGGCAGGAATGGCACGATCAGAGCTTGTGCCAGGTCTGGCTCTTGCAGATCAGCCCGCCGAACACGCAGCCGCTCATCTTGAGCGAACTGCCGGAAAGCGAAGCCTTGCCCGAATAGGTCTTGTCGGTTTCGGGGTCGGTTATGGTGCCGGCATATTTGTTGTCGCCGGCCACCTTCAGTGAACCGATGTTCTTGCCGGCAAATTTGCCGGATTTGAGCGTAATCGAAAATGCCCCGCCGCCACCCGAAATGGCGGCAGTCGCTCCGGCTTGCGTTTTCCAATTGCCTTCGATCGGATCGGCCCATGCCGCGCCGGTCATCATTATTGCGGCCGCGAGGGCCAGGCTCACGTGTCGAAACATGTCTTTCCTCCCTCAGGCAAGTCCAATCGGGCTCCGTCCCGGCCGTCTGCCCTTACGCAAACGTAAGCTAGTCCAGCTCCCGGAAAAACAAAAGCGGTGCCGCGACGGAAGGGTTGCGGGCTTTTGCCCGCTCCCGAACGGCCGCGCCGGCGAAAAATGAAACGGGCCGCACACGTCTTTGTCTTCTGTGGTTAGCGGAGTCTTGATCCGCGCCTCGCAAGTTTTCTTCAAATTTTGTGCAAACTGGCGCAGTTGCTGGCTTTGTATCCTTAACGAATTTTCGCGTTTACCTCTTGTTTTAGCTTTGTTTTCCTCAAATTAAGCACGCCATTTAACGACGGATTCAAGCCTCCGCGGCATTCTCGAAAGCATCGAAAGAGCGGCCGCCCCCGAAGGTAATCAAGGACACCGAGGGACAGACGGAGACAGCTCTCGGGAGCCAGAACAGGGGATTTGAAATGGCACGTTTTGAAATGCTTGAAGCCGGCTTCGGCGCCATGGGGGCAACTGCCCAGGCCGATATTCTTTTCGAGTTGGGCATGATGTATGCGACCGGCCGCGATTGCGAGACCGATGTCGTCGCCGCCCACAAATGGTTCAACATCGCCGCGATCAAGGGTTCGGCCCGCGCCGCGGAACTGCGTTCTGAATTGTCGGCCGCCATGTCGAAAGTCGAGATCGCCAGGGCGCTGCGCGAAGCCCGCGAATGGATGACGATGCACTGAATTCGCCGGCACTGAGTTCACTGACAGGGACGCTTCGGGTCAAGGTCGCGCAGACGGCTGGCCCGAAAAAAAGAGGCCGCGCAAGATGGCCGACCAAGTCAAAACCAAGAACACGGCAGGCTGATCAGGCCGAGCCGTGCAACAGACAGGGAAAGCCAGCGGGTTCCGGCGCTGATGCGCCGGCAAGCTCAACGGCAAAAGCCGCGACCGGCCGGGCCAGGGCTGGCGCGGCTTTGTCTTTGGGACCGCATGTTACAGGCCCAATCGAGCGCCGACGATGCGTCTAGACAGCTCCGGCGAAGGATGAAATTCTCCCGCCACTCTGGAAGAGGCGCGGCCGGGCGGCTGCGCGAGAGTGGAGGAGTTATGTCACCATGAAGAAATTCAGTATTTTGAGCGCAGCCATATTTGGCCTGATGATGACCGCGCCGGTCGCCTTGGCCGACGACATCACCTTTTCGGTGGTCGGACCGATGACCGGGCAGCTTGCCACCATCGGCGATCAGTTCAAGCAAGGCGCGCAAGCCGCCGCCGACGCGATCAACGCGGCTGGCGGCGTCGACGGTCGCCAGATCAAGCTCGACATCGAGGATGATCAGTGCGATCCGAAGCAGGCGGTTTCGGTCGCCAACCGCATCATCGCCAATGGTGTCAAGTTCATCGATGGTCACGCCTGCTCGGGCTCTAGCATCCCGGCCTCCGCCGTCTACGCCGAAGCCGGTGCGCTGATGATGAGTCCGGCTTCCTCGAACCCCGTGTTGACCGACGCAGCGGCGAAGGCGGGCTGGCCGACGATCATGCGCCTCTATACGCGCGACGATGCGCAGGGCGCTTTCATCGGTCCCTGGATCGCCAAGAAATATGCCGGCAAGAAAGTCGTCATCCTGCACGACAAGAGCGCCTATGGGCAGGGCGTGGCCGATGCCGTCAAGGCAACGATGAACCAGAACGGTCTCAATGAAATCCTCTACGAGGGCATCAACGCCGGCGAGAAGGACTATTCTGCGCTCGTTACCAAGCTCAAGGAGCTGAAGGCTGACGTCGTCTATTTCGGCGGCTATCACCCCGAAGCCGGCCTCATCCTGCGCCAGTCGGCGGAGCAGAACCTCAAGTTCCAGTTGATCATGCCGGACTCGATCGCTTCGCCAGAATTCTGGCAGGTTGCCGGTCCGGCCGGCGAAGGCACCATGTTCGTCTTCCCATCGGATCCGCAGTCGAAGCCCGAAGCCAAGGAAGCCATCGCCAAGATCAAGGCCGGCGGCTTCGTGCCGGAGGGCTTCACGCTGTTTTCCTATGCCGTGATCCAGGCATTCGCCGAGGGCATCAAGCGCGCCGGCAGCGACGACCCGGCCAAGGTCGCCGAGGCGTTGAAGAACGGCCAGCCGATCAGCACGGTTGTCGGGCCGGTCACCTTCGACGAGAAGGGCGACCTCAAGAACGCCAGCTACGACATCAACCAGTGGCATGACGGCAAATACGCGCCGATCCAGCCCTGATAGAACTACGTTGTAATTGAAAATGGCCGGGTCGAACCTGGCCATTTTCATCTTTGCGGTGCCTTTTGTGACGCGCTCGGGGTCACTTCGTGGATAAGGAAACTGCGGTCAGCTGTGGTTCCTCGGCAAAGCGAACCAGCACGGTTCCGTCTGTGACCTGCGCGCCTTCGGCGGCGATCTCGGCAATAAGCCCGTCATGGGGCGCGGCAATGGTGTGCTCCATCTTCATCGCCTCCAGTATCAGCAGCGGCTGGCCCTTGATCACGGCCTCGCCTTTTGCCGCACGTACCAATTTGACCAGGCCCGGCATCGGCGCGCGCAGGCTGCCGGAAGCGGCGGCTTCGTCGGCTCGCGCCAGCGGGTCCGGCACGGCAAAATCGTAGCCGATAGCGCCCTCGAAGACGGTGACGTGGCCCGGCCAGCGGGCGAGGCGAGGGGCGGTACGGAGATCATGCGAATTGACGCTGTCATAGGGCGCTTCCAGCGCCACCTCGAACCGTCTGTCCGGCCGCACCGACACGCGCGCGACGATCTCCTGCTCGCCAAACTTCAGCAGCATGCGCCGCACTACAGCGTGGAAATGCGCATAGCCGGCCAGCGACAACCAGGGATCGTCCGAGGACGGCAAGTCGCGCGCACCGGACGCGGCAAGTGCCGCAGCGGCAATCGTCTCACCGCTCGGCGGCGCAACCGCCGTCAACGCCTGCTGATGCCTGGAGATCAGGCCGGTATCGACATCGCCCGCCGCAAAAGCTGCATCAGCGGCCAGCGCGGCAAGAAAGCCAGTGTTGACGGTCGAGCCGGCGATTTCGGTCTGCGACAGCGCCTCGCCAAGTGCCGTGAGCGCCGCCCGTCTGTCCTTGCCATGGACGATCAGCTTGGCGATCATCGGGTCGTAAAACGGCGAAATCGCATCGCCGGCGCGCACGCCGGTTTCGATGCGCATGGTCGCACCTTCCGGTGCTGGCTGCGGAAATTTCAGATGGTGCAACGTGCCGGTCGCCGGCAAAAACCCTCTTGCCGCGTCCTCGCCATAGATGCGCGCCTCGAAGGCGTGGCCGGAGAGCGCGATCTCGCTCTGCGTCTTCGGCAGTTTTTCGCCGGAGGCTACCCGCAACTGCCACTCGACCAGGTCGATGCCGGTGACCATTTCGGTGACGGGGTGCTCGACCTGCAGGCGGGTGTTCATTTCCATGAACCAGAAACGGTCGGCCTTCAGACCTTGCGAGGCATCGACGATGAACTCGATGGTACCGGCGCCGGAATAGTGGATTGCCTTGGCGGCTTTCACCGCCGCCTCGGTCATCGCCTTGCGCAGTGCCGGCGTCATGCCCGGGGCAGGCGTCTCCTCGATCACCTTCTGGTGGCGGCGCTGCGCCGAGCAGTCACGTTCGTAGAGGTGCACGACATTGCCGAAACTGTCGCCGAATATCTGCACCTCGATGTGGCGCGGCTTGTCGACATACTTCTCGACCAGCACGCGGTCGTCACCGAACGCGGCTTTCGCCTCACGCCGCGCGCCCGACAGTGCTTCCGAAAAATCATCGGGATGCTCGACGCGCCGCATGCCTTTGCCGCCGCCGCCGGCGCGCGCCTTGATCAGTACGGGGTAGCCTATCTCGCGCGCCTTGGAGGCGAGCAACACGATCTCCTGCGCTTCGCCATGGTAGCCCGGAACGACAGGCACGCCGGCCTTTTCCATCAGCCGCTTGGCCGCGTCCTTCAGTCCCATGGCACGGATCGAGGCCGCCGACGGCCCAATGAAGATCAGCCTGGCCGCGACCACCTGGTCGACGAAATCGGGGTTTTCCGAAAGAAAGCCGTAGCCCGGATGGATGGCCTCGGCACCTGTGGCCAAGGCCGCCGCAATGATCCTGTCGCCGCGCAGATAGCTTTCGCTGGCGGGAGAGGCGCCGATATGCACCGCTTCGTCGGCCATTTCGACATGCAAGGCGTGAGCGTCGGCATCGGAATAGACGGCGACGCTGCGCACACCCATCCTGCGTGCCGTGCGGACCACCCGGCAGACGATCTCGCCACGGTTGGCGATCAGGATCTTGGCGAACATCGGGCCTCCCGGATTTGGCGCGGGCAATCCCGGATCGGCGTTTGCCCGTCTACTTCGAAGCCGCGATCTGACAGTTGCCGCTGGCCGCCACCTTGTAGTACGCCCGTGCGCTCTGGCAGGATTTCATCGCCATGGCCTCTGCCGCCTTTTGCGACGAGGCATTGCAGTGAGCGCCACACAGGACGTAACCGTCCCTGACCCGCACGAAAGATGTCGTGGCGTATGCCGAATGGCCGCTTGCAGCGACATAGGCCTTGTAGGCCTTGGTGCACTCGTCCTTGGCGCTGCCAGGCAGAAGTGGTGAAAAGCGCTTGTCGCCTTCGCTTCCGGCCAGCGATCCCGCCGCGCCCGTGCCTGGTGCAGCTAATATAAGTAACCCCGAAAGTATTGCGGCAGTAGTTTTCTGGAAAAGTTGCTGTTTCATCTTCGCCCAAGCCCCATTGACGTTGAAAAACAGCAATAGCCGCAATTTTTCTGTATGGCCAGTTGGATGATTGAAAATGGGTCTGCAGATTTCTCATGGCTGTGGATCACGCTTTGCCGAGTGCAGCAACGGCCCGCTGATACAATTCGGCCGTCGGCTCGTCGAAGCAGCAGAAAATGACGGTTTCCGGAACGGTGTTCTGGCCGATGAAGGCGCTCACGGTCCCGACTGCAATTTGCGTCGCCTGATCCTTCGGGTAGCGGTAGGCCCCGGTCGAGATCGCTGGAAACGCCACCGTCCGGCAGTCCTTTGCGGCGGCGATTTCGAGCGACCGGCGATAGCAGGAGGCGAGCAGTTCGGCTTCTCCTTTGCTGCCACCTTGCCAGACCGGCCCGACCGTATGAATGACGTAGCGCGCGGGTAGCCTGTAGCCCTTGGTGATTTTTGCGTCTCCGACCTTGCAGCCATGCAAGGTCCGGCATTCTGCCACAAGCTCGGGGCCGGCCGCGCGGTGGATAGCGCCGTCGACGCCGCCGCCTCCGAGAAGAGAGGTGTTGGCGGCGTTGACGATGGCGTCGACCGCCAGCTTCGTGATGTCGCCGGTTTGAATACGAATCCTCTGGCCGATTTCGCTCATCTCACATCCTGAACACGCCGAACCTTGTCTCTTCGATCTCGGCGTTGAGCGCGGCCGAAAGGCTGAGCGCCAGCACCTCGCGGGTCTTGGCCGGGTCGATGATGCCGTCGTCCCAGAGCCTTGCCGACGAATAGAGCGGGTGGCCTTCATGCTCGTATTTCATAAGGATCGGCTTCTTGAATTTCGCCTCCTCCTCGGCGCTCCATTCCCCGCCCTTGCGCTCGATGCCTTCGCGCTTGACCATGGCCAGCACCGTTGCCGCCTGCTCGCCGCCCATCACCGAGATGCGGGCATTCGGCCACATCCACAGGAAGCGTGGCGAATAGGCGCGTCCGCACATACCGTAATTGCCGGCGCCGAACGAGCCGCCGATGATCACGGTCATCTTCGGCACCTTGGCCGTTGCGACCGCCATGACCAGCTTGGCGCCGTCCTTGGCGATGCCGCCGGCCTCGTATCTCCGCCCGACCATGAAGCCGGTGATGTTCTGCAGGAAAATCAGCGGGATCCTGCGCTGGCAGCACAGCTCGATGAAATGCGCGCCCTTTAGCGCGCTTTCCGAAAACAGCACGCCATTGTTGGCGATGATGCCGACCGGCATGCCGCTGAGATGGGCAAAACCGGTGACCAGCGTGGTGCCATAATTCTGCTTGAACTCATCGAATTCGGAGCCGTCGACGGTGCGGGCGATTACCTCGCGTACGTCATAGGGCTGGCGCAGATCCGTCGGCACGATTCCGTAGAGTTCATGTGGATCGTGAAGCGGCGGAATCGATTTCTGTAAGGCAAGGCTTACAGTCTTGTTCCGATTCAGGTTTTTGACGATACGCCGGCATATGGCCAGCGCATGCTCGTCGTCGAGCGCATAGTGGTCGGCAACGCCGGAAAGCCTTGTGTGCACGTCGGCGCCACCGAGGTCCTCGGCGGTGACGTCCTCGCCGGTGGCCGCCTTCACCAGCGGCGGGCCGCCGAGAAAGATGGTTGCCTGGTTGCGCACCATGATTGTCTCGTCCGACATCGCAGGCACATAGGCGCCGCCGGCAGTGCACGACCCCATGACGCAGGCGATCTGCGGAATGCCGGCGGCCGACATGTTGGCCTGGTTATAGAAGATGCGGCCGAAATGATCGCGGTCGGGAAACACCTCGTCCTGATTGGGCAGATTGGCGCCGCCGCTGTCGACCAGATAGACGCAAGGCAGATTGTTCTGCAGCGCGATTTCCTGTGCACGCAGATGCTTCTTCACTGTCAGCGGATAATAGGTGCCGCCCTTCACCGTGGCGTCGTTGACGACGACCATCACTTCGGTGCCTTCGACGCGCCCGATGCCGGCGATGAGACCGGCCGACGGGATGTCCTCGCCATACATCGACCATGCCGCGAACTGGCCGATTTCGAGGAAGGGCGAGCCGGTATCAAGCAATTGGGCGAGGCGTTGCCGCGGCAGGAGCTTGCCGCGGGAGACGTGCCGCTCGCGCGCATCTTCCGAGCCGCCGCGTTCGACCGTGGCCGCTTTCTCAGCAATATCGGCGACCAGCGCCCGCATGCGCTCGGCATTGGCGCGGAAAATATCGGAGGCGGGCGAGATCTGCGAGTTGAGGGGGGCCATGGCGCTACCGGATCAGCTCGATCTTGCAGCCGACATCGAGGTCGCTCCAATCGCGATCAGCGGTGACGGCAATGGCGTTCTCGCGAATAGCCAGCGCGAGGCAGGCCCGATCGCCCAACGACAGGCCGCGATGCCGCGTCAGTTGGCGAAGCTGCCCGGCGGCGATGCCCATCGCTTCGTCGAAAACGGCGATCGGCATGCCGAGACTGGCGAGGTCGTCCGCGGCCTGTTCCATGCTGCGTCCCTTGTCGATCAGCTTGGCAATGATTTCGGCCGCATTGACCGAACTGCATTGTGCATCCGGCGCGAACCCCAAAGCACTATCGGTGCCTTGCTCGTTGAGCAGGATTGCGAGTGCCGCCGAACTGTCCATGACGTAGGGCTTCATTTCGCCCGCTTTCCTGTCGTCCCTTCGGCGTGAAGCCGGTCGAGACGCTTGTCGCTTCGACGCTGCTCTTCCCGCCGCTCTTTCAGAAATTCGTCGACGACGCTTTCACCGGGCTGTTTCAGCGCCGACAATTCGGCCTGGACGCGCCGCAGATTCTGCAGCCACGATCTTACCCGCAGCTCGCCGTTTTCGACATGCAGGATCATCTCCTCGCCAGGCTTCACGCCCATCTCCTCGCGCATCGCAGCAGGGATGACGAAGCGCCCGCCCTCGCCAAGTTTAACACGCTCGCGTTTCGCCGGAACCCTAAGTGGCGTTTTGCGAGCGCTGGCATCGAACTGTGCTTGCGGATCTTCGTCAAATCCGGACTTTCCCGTTCTGTCCGCCATGGTTCGTCTCGCTAGGTTGTGGCACATAGTCCGAAATATGCCACATCGCATGGCTTCTGGCAAAAGTTCAAAAGGATGCCATTAGGCGCTCTCCGCCATGATTTCCCGCCCGATCAGCCAACGACGGATTTCGCTGGTGCCGGCGCCGATCTCGTAGAGCTTGGCGTCGCGCAGCAGCCGGCCGGTCGGGTAGTCGTTGATGTAGCCATTGCCGCCCAAAAGCTGGATGGCCTCGAGCGCCATCAGCGTCGCCTTTTCGGCGGCGAAGAGAATACAGGCGGCAGCATCCTTGCGGGCCGTCTCACCGCGATCGCAAGCGGCGGCCACGGCATAGACGTAGGCGCGCGCCGCGTTCATCGTCGCATACATGTCGGCGAGCTTGCCTTGCACCAGCTGGAATTCGCCGATCGGCTGGCCGAACTGCTTGCGCTCGTGCACGTAAGGTATCGCCACGTCGAGGCACGCCGCCATCAGCCCGATCGGCCCGCCGGCCAGCACGGCACGTTCGTAGTCGAGGCCCGACATCAACACCTCGACGCCGCGCCCTTCCTCATGCAGCACATTGTCGAACGGGACTTCGACATTCTCGAACACCAGCTCGCCGGTGTTCGAGCCGCGCATGCCAAGCTTGTCGAGCTTTTGCGCAACCGAAAAACCGGCAAAGGCCTTTTCGACGATGAAAGCGGTGATGCCGCGCGAATGGAGTTCCGGATCGGTCTTGGCATACACGACCAGCGTCTCGGCATCCGGTCCGTTGGTGATCCACATCTTGGTGCCGTTGAGCACATAGCGGTCGTTGCGCCTTTCCGCGCGCAGGCGCAGCGACACGACGTCGGACCCGGCGCCGGATTCCGACATTGCCAGCGCGCCGACCTTTTCGCCACTGCACAGCGAAGGCAGATATTTTTCCTTCTGCGCCTGCGTCGCCCAGCGATTGATCTGGTTGACGCAGAGGTTGGAATGGGCGCCGTAGGAGAGGCCGACCGAGGCGGAGGCGCGCGAAATCTCCTCCATCGCCACGACGTGGGCGAGGTAGCCCATGCCGCTGCCGCCGAAATCGGGATCGGCGGTGATGCCGAGCAGGCCAAGCCCGCCGAGCTCCACCCACAGATGCGCCGGGAATTCGTTCGACCGGTCGATCTCGGCGGCTATCGGCGCGATTTTCTCTTGGGCGAAGCGCCGCACCAGGTCGCGCAGCGCCTCGACATCTTCGTCAAGCCCGAAGTTGAGCGTATGCGTGTACATGCCGTTCCTCCCGGCGCACGACCCCGAAAATCGGGATCATGCGCGAAATCAAAGTGCTAGAGCGTCCTTTGCGCGCTCGAATGAACGCACGGCGCCGGAGCTCGTTGTCGCGCCATCGTTCTTTGCTCCAACAAGGCGCATTGTCATTGCTAGATATGTAGCGGTGACTTCGGCGATCGACAGCCGTTCGCCCGGCCGGAACCAGACGATGACGCCGGTCATCATCTGGATCAGCGCCATGGCGGTGAGCCCTGTGTCTTCGATGCTGAATAAGCCCGCTTCGACGCCGTCGCGCAGGATGGTGCGCAGCTCCTTCTCGTAGGCCGTGCGCATGCGCAGGATCTGCGTGAGTTTTTCGTGCGACAGGCTGCGCAGCTCCATGTTCGAGACATGGGTGGAATGGCGGCGTTCGATATGGAAAGCGATGTGGTTTTCGACATAGGCGGCAAGCCGCGTTGCCGGATCGGCGCCGACAGGGCGTGTTGCGCGCCACGCCTCGATCAAGCCTTCCATATGCTCGCGCATCAGCGTGAACAGAAGGTCCTGCTTGGTCGGGAAGTAGCGGTAAAGCGCCGCTGCCTGGACGCCGACTTCGGCCGCCAGCTGGCGCATCGACATCGCTTCGTAGCCGAGACGCGCAATCAGGCTGACCGCCGCCTCGCGGACCGCAGCTTCGGTCTTTTCTCCGTGAGAACCGGTCGTACGCGCCATGACAAACCGCCTTTTACGACGTAATAAAACAAACGTTCAATTAATTCAAGGACCGAAGCATTCGGGCAGGGCAATGGCTTCAGGTTTGCTCTCTCTGCACCCTGGAGATTTTGTCCGATGGAAGCAATGAGCAGGATCATGCCTTGCTAGGCAATAATCCTGAAACCCGCGGACGTGTTGCGTGCCTCGATGTCCTCGACATCGACCTTCGAAACTGCTGCCCCTGCCGGCCCTTGCCAAAGTCGCTCAATCATCGTCGAGACCGCCGCCCCGGTTCCTGCAATCAAGGCTGTCACCGAGCCGTCAACTTCGTTGCGCACCCACCCGGCGAGGCCAAGCGCCGACGCCTCGCGCCGCGCCCAGACCCGGTAGCTGACGCCTTGCACCTTGCCATATATGCGTACTTGTACAGTGCGGTCGGTCATCGCGCTCTCCATCCTCTGAGTCGAGTCTGGCGCATCGCCGTGCAAATTCAACCACGCTGCCGCCAGTCAGCCACATAGGGCGAAGGCTCTTCAGTTCCCCCGTGCTGCCGCCAGTGCGCCGGGCAATTCCTCGGCAAAAATGTCGAGCTCGTGGTCGAGGCCGACGCTGACCCGGATGCAGCGATCGAGCACCGGCACCATCGGCTTGCGGATGAAGACGTCGCGCGACAACAGCGCCCGCAGCACCTTCAGCGCGAAGGCGCCGTCGCGGCCGCAATCGATGGTGACGAAATTGGTCGCCGAAGCCAGCGGCTTCAGCCCGTTCGCCTCGGCTGTTCCGGCAATGCGTCGGCGGCCGGAGGCGACCCGCGCCACCACGCTTTCCAGCCAGGCTTGATCGGCAAGCGCCTCGACGCCGGCGATCTGCGCCATGCGGCTGACGCCGTAGTGGTTGCGGATCTTCTCGAAGTCGCGAATCACCTGGGCCTCGGCCACCGCGTAGCCGCAGCGTATGCCGGCCAGCCCATAGGCCTTGGAGAAGGTGCGCATGCGGATGACGTTCGGCCGCGCCACATCGATTGGCGGCAGCGCTGAGGCTGGCCCTAATTCGCCATAGGCCTCGTCGAGCACCAGCATTGTGGTTTCCGGCAAGGCCTCGATGAAGCGGCCGAGTTCGGCGGCTTCCCACCAGCTGCCCATCGGATTGTCCGGGTTGGACAGGTAGACCAGTGGCGCCTTCTCCCTGGCGACCGCAGCCAGCAGGCCGTCGAGGTTTTCCCGATCGTTCTCGTAGGGCACTGCGACCAATCGGCCGCCGACGCCGGCAACATGAAAGTTGAAGGTCGGATAGGCGCCGAGCGAGGTCACCACCGCGTCGCCGGGCGCCACATACATGCGCGCAACCAGGCTGAGCAGCCCGTCTATGCCTTCGCCGACGACGACGTTTTCGGCGCCGACGCCGAGATGCCTGGCTACGGCTACCTTCAAATCGTGATTATCGGGGTCGCAATACATCCACATGTCGCCGGCAATCCCGGCCATGCGGGTAACGACGCGCGGCGAAGGGCCAAAGCTGCTCTCATTGGCCCCGATGCGGGCGCGAAAGGCGCGGCCGCGGTCGCGCTCCTGCGCCTCCGGGCCGACAAACGGCACCGTGGAGGGAAGCGCTGCGATGAGCGGTGTAAGGGGAGGGCGCATGGCAAAGGCTCGTTAAAAAAGGGGCCTTCTTGCTAGCCTGCCGGCTTGGCCTGCGCAAGTTCCGCGGCAGCCTTGAAATGTGGCAGCCGGCGAATGGCTCAAAGAAAAACCCGGCGGTTGCCCGCCGGGTTCAATATTGGTCAGGTCGAACTTATTAGAATGAGCGCTGGAAGCGGAGGAGGCCGCCAATGCTGTCCTTCTTGTCCGCACTGGTCCAGTTGACGTTGGTGAAGCTGGCCGGATCGTTAAACCGCCCGTAGTGGTCCCAATCGACTTCGGCGGTGATCGTCAGGCCAGGAACGATGTCGTAGGCGATGTTCGCCGCGACGGCATAGTTCTTGTCGTCGTCAGCGGAAGCCTGCACGTTGAACGAGGTCTTCTCGTTGAACTTGTAGGTGCCGCCACCCCAAACCGCCCAGTTGCCGCCCCACTGCTTGTAGAAACCACGGCCATTGGCTGGGACAAAGTTGCCCGGGTCATTGAGGTTATCGTCAGTGCCGTAGCCCGCCATGATGAACAGCGACAGCGCGTCGGTTGCATTCACGTCCAAACGAACCTTGCCGGCCACTTCTTCGTAGTTGCTGTCGTAGGCGATGACGCCGGTGATCGCGCCCCAGCCCTGCGTCCACTTCAGGCCGCCGACGACATGCGGAACGTAGCTGTCGATGGTCCCAACGCGGCCCGCGCCCTGCTCGAGCGAAGCCACGGCCGAGAAGCCGTTGCCGAAATCGAAGTAGTACTGGACGACGTTGGTGTCGAAATCACCGTAAGGAACCAGCGTATCCTGGATGACGCTGCCGGCGTAGCCGATGAACGTGTTGAAGGCCGATTCGTCCTTACCGACGCGCAGGCCACCGAGCTGGATCCAGGCGAAGTTCAGCGAAACGCCCTTGTTTTCGGCGTCATTTCTGACGATGGTCGTGACCGGCAGCAGCGGACCCTCGGGGCCGTCCGGATCGGTGGTTGTGGTGCTAACGTGACGGTTGCGGTTGCCGAAATTGAACCGGGTCTCGGTGTAGGTCTTCAAGGTGCCGAGTTCGGTTTCCTGAGCGGTCCAGGTCTTCAGGTTGAAGCGGGCGTTCTTGTAGTAGGTGTCCTGGATATCGCCATCTTCGTGATCGAAATTCTCAGCACCGTCGAACGAACCGACGTCGCCGATGCCGATGTCGTAGCGGACATAGCCGCCGATGCGCAGGCAGGTTTCGGTGCCGGGGATGTAGAAGTAGCCAGCGCCGTAGACGTCGCAGATCTTGACGTATTCAGCGGGTTCCGGCTCGGCGACGACGACGGCGTCGGCGGCGCGCGCACCGGATACTGCGATCAGCGCCGCAGCGGAGCCGAGAAGCAGGCTCTTGATGTTCATTTTCTGACCTCCAGTCAAAAGTTAAAAAACGGGTCTGGGTATTCTTTGCTGAAGGACAGCGTTCCCTGCCCCATCCCCACTACCGAAAAAGATGCGCACCGCGCCGCTCCTTCAAACCCGACATTACCCATGAGGCGGCGTCGTTCAACCACGATCGTACCGGCAAAAGGTTTGTGGTGGCGCTATCGCCGAGCGTTGTTGCACAAATGACACGATTTGGCCTCACTCCGAAAGCTCCCATTAACTATCGGGCCCCGGCAACCCCGCATTCCAGCCAATTCCGGCAATGGCCCGCTCAAACTGTGACCATGCGCCGACTCAACAGCCAGGGAATTGCCGCGGAATCGCCGCAAGCCACAGGTGGCAATTTGGCGGAAGCCCGATTTTTCGACGATAGTGACACCAGCTTGTTGATTGTGGCGGCGCTTTTCTTTATCCACCGGCGCAACGGAGAGGTGGCCGAGTGGTCGAAGGCGCTCCCCTGCTAAGGGAGTAGAGGTCAAAAGCTTCTCGTGGGTTCGAATCCCATCCTCTCCGCCACCGCTCAAAGTCGGTGCAGCACTGCCCATTAAATTCCTCAGTTCTCGAGCTTTACTTCCCATCACCCCGCCGCTCCGCCCGCTCGAAAAAACCAGCGATCCTGCCCGTAAGGATCCCGGACTCCAAGAACGGTGCATGCCCCTGGCCGTCGACCGTGATCGTTTCGATGTCGGCATGGCCCGTGCGCATCTGCTCGAGTGTTTCCGCGGACAGCAGCTTCGAGTTGGCGCCGCGTATGACGAGCATCGGAACCGCCGCCAGCGCGTCGAACTGCGGCCACAGATCAGGCAGCGGCTGAGTGAGGTCTAGGCCCGCCAGCGTGTCGACCAGTTTCGGGTCGAAGTCGGGCAGAAATCCCTCCTTGGCCTCGCGGTAGAAGGCTGACGCCATCCGCTCCCAATCCGCATCGGTCAGCGCCGGAAAATCCGGGCCATGGATGCTGCGCAGGTCGCGGACCACCTCGGCGTACGTCTTCGGCCTTGGCATGGGGTCGAGGTAGGAGCGGATATGGGCGAGACCTTGCGACTCGATCACCGGGCCGATGTCGTTGAGGACGATGGCCTTCAGCACGGCCGGCCGCATCGCCCCGAGCACATGGATGATCAATCCACCGCGCGACGTGCCGATGAAGGCAGCCTCCTCGATGCTCAGCGCCGCCAGCCCGGCGAGAATATCGCCGGCTTCGATGCCGATATTGTAATGGCCGATATCGGCATCGTAGGCGGACTGCCCGCGCCCGCGATAGTCGAAAGCGACGACCTTGCGCTTCCCCTGCACTGATAGATAAAGCGCCAGCTCGTGAAAATCACGGCAATTGCGGGTCAGGCCGGGCAGGCAAACGACTGGCCAATGGCCGGAATTCGCTTCGTCGTAGATGCGGGCGTGCAGGGACAGCCCGTCCGGCGCGGCGTAGAAGAAGTCGGAGAAGCCTTGGCTTGCCATGGTATTCCCTTGCCTCGTCCGGGTCGTTTCCGACAGCTACAGGCGAGGGCAGAGGCGGTCAAATCGAAGCGTCGGCGCTGAGAATCTTCGAGATGTCGGCGGACAGCGCCCCTCTGGCCTGCCGGCCATCTCCCCCACAAGGTACCCTCAAAGGGGGGAGATCGGCCATCATCTCCGTTTTCGATAACATCCCAAGTTGCAGAAAAGTACCCCTCAGCGAAGCTGCCAATCTCCCACTAGAGGGCAGGGCTATCGCATATGAGTGATGGCATTGATGAGATAGTCGTCGTTCCAGGCGCATTTCTTGATGCGATGGCTGATGGGAACTTTGGCAGCATCGGCGGTCTGAAGGATGTTTCTGGCGAGGCGATTGAGAAGGGCTGTGTTGGCGGGAGCATTATCCTTGCGGGCACGGCTGAGATCCTCATCGAGATGGACATCGAGCATCCAATGCAGGCCGTTCTCGATCTGCCAATGAGCTCTGGTGAGGTCGAGCGCCCGCTGCGGCGACATGAGCGTGGAGGCCATGAACAGGCGCATCAACGGCCTGGCCTGATCGCGTCGGCTGGTGATGCGGATGAAGGCCAGGTGGCCGGGCATCAGCGGCTCGGCCGCCGCCACGATCTCGGCTTGCCGCCACTCGTTGCGGCCGTGGCTGGTCTCGGTCCGCTCGGCAATGGAAGGGGTGGCGTCGGCCAGTTGCAGGTTGGCACGGCGCAGCCAATGACGACGGTTGCCCTTCAGCGCAAGCAGGTAATCGCCACCTCTTTGGGTAATGGCCGCAGCCATGCGGGTGTGGCAGTGGAGCGCGTCGGCGGTGACCAATCTGCCCGTAAGATCAATGAGTTCGACGACTTTGAGCGCGGCCTCGACTTCGTTCTCACCAGCGCTCGGCGAGACTGCCGCCAGGCACAGTCGGGTCTCGGCGGCGAAGGCCGACACCGTCAACGGCGGACTGGCTGCCAAGCCCTTCTCGTAGGCCCGCCGCAAAGCCTTGCCGTCAAGCGACACCACCTCGGGCGTCTCTCGGCTGGCTCGGGCGAAAGCTGCGGCAAAGGCAGCAAAGGCGCGACCAAAGGCCTTCGGGTCGAGCAGGCGCAGCAGCCGCGAGAAGGTGTCGTGGCTGGGAGCTGCGTCATAGTCGATCAGCCGCGACAGCGCCTGCTTGCGCTCCTGCGCAAACAGGGCGAACTCCGTCGCATTGCTGGCACCACACAGGCTTGCCGCGATCATCATCACGATCAGGTCGCCAAGCCGGTGCGTGGCGTTGGGCGCGCGTGGATCAGGCACCGCGCCAAAGTAGCTCTCAAGGCAGGAAATGGCAGTCGCTCCTTCGCTCAACTGCCTCTCCAAAGAATCCTTTCTCAGCCTAAACTCAACCCCAAAATCGCCATATGCGATTCCCCTGCACTAGAGGGGGAGATGTCCGGCAGGACAGAGGGGGGCGCGAAGGATCGCAGCCTGACTTGGCTTGAAGCCCGGTCGTCACCCTCGGCCGTTCACCAGATCCCCGACAATGTCGTATTTGCCGGAAATGCGCATCTTGTAGACCTCGTAATTCTCCATCACGCGCTGGACGTAACTTCTTGTTTCCGTATAGGGAATTCGCTCGATCCAGTCGACGATGGCGTCGACGTCCTTGCCGCGCGGGTCGCCGTATTTCGCCACCCACTGGGCGGCGCGGGTGGGGCCGGCATTGTAGCCTGCGAAGGTCAGCACGTAGGAGCCATCGAAACGGCCGAGCTGCTCGCCGAGAAAGGCAGCGCCCAGCGTTGCATTGTAGCCGGCATCGGTGGTCAGCCGGGCCTGAGAAAATGTGATGCCGGCCTTCTTCGCCAATTGCTTGGCCGTGCCCGGCATCAGCTGCAGCAGTCCGCGCGCGCCGGCGCTGGAGACAGCGCCGATGTTGAACTCGCTTTCCTGCCGGGCAATCGCATAGGCCAGCGCCTTGCCCGAGCCGGTGATGTTGGCGGTGTCGGGAATGACGCCGAGCGGATGCGACAGCGCGCCGACGTCGATGCCGCGGGCGCCGGCGATCTTGCCGACCTTCAGCGCCATGAAATGGTTGCCTTGTCTTTCCGCCAGCGCCGCCAGCAGCGCAAGTTCGCCGGGGCTGTTCAGCTGCCCGGCAAGGTCGCGGTAGAGCGTTTCGGCGTAGCGGTCATAGCCGGCCTCCTGCAGCCGCTTGATGGCGCTGACCGCCTCGCGGATGGCAAAATTCCGGCGGTCGGCGGCACTTGGCTGGGGGTAGACGATGTTGAGGGTCTGCCGGCCGACGCGCTCGCCGGCGAGTTGGCCGTAAAAGGTCGTGCCGTAGCTGGCGGCGCGGCTGAAATAATCCTTGGCATTGCCGGGCCCGCCGACTTCAGCAGCGCGGCCGAGCCAGTAATAGGCGCGCGACAGCGACATCGGCCCTTGGGCGAGCTCCGCGATTCGCGCAAAATGCTTCGCGGCGGTGCCGGGATCGTTGAGGCCGCGCAGCGCGTACCAGCCGGCGTGGAATTCCGCCTCGGCGGCATTGGCGGCACTTTCGGCGGCGTGCGCGGCGACTATTCTGTAGGCGGTCTTCATGTCGCCCTGGTCGACCAGCGCGCGCGACAGCACCCGGCGCTCGACCCACCAGGCGTCCGGATCGACCAGCGCGTCACGGTCGCCCGGCGCCTTCAGCACCAGCGCGGCAGCGTCTGAAAATTTCTGCTGCTTGCGCAGATATTCGGCTTCGGCAAAGAGATAGCCGGCCGCCCGCTGCGCTGTCGGCACCGCCTTCAGCAGCTTGGCCGCGTTCTTGTCGCCTTTGGTGACTGCCGCCCAGGCGTCGGCCAATTGCTGGGCGCCGGCGAGACCGGCGACGCGCAGCGCCGAAGCGACCCGGTCGGCATAGAACATGCGCTCCATGCGGAAGCGATGGTCGGCGGCCGGGATCAGCGCGCCGAACTCGCGGATGACCGCCGCCTCGTCCCTGGCTTCGAGCTTTTCGGTGCGCCAGAACGGCGACAGCACCGAGCGCGCCGCCTTCGTATCGCCCAGCGCTACATAGGAGCGGGCCAGGATCACCACGCCCTCGAAGGTCAGCGGCTGGCTGCCGTCGAACGCCCGCACCACGACCTGTGGCGCGGGGTTCTCGCGATAGAGCGCGCGCTCGCTGTTCTTGCGCAAGGCGATCGTGCCCGGCCAGTTCGGCAGCATCTTCGCGGCATCGGCGATGTCGCCGCTCGGCACCTGGTCGCCGCCATAGAGCGCTATCGCCCAGGCAAGGATGTGCCGATCGAGCGATTTGGCCGGCAGCGCCTCGCGCATCTGGCGCGCGCGCTGGATGTCGTTTGCCGCCAGCGCGTCGAGACCGCTCTTCAGCATCGCAACGCTGGCGGAAGGCGACGGGGACTGCGGCAGCGCATCGTTGTCCGGCGCCGTCATCGGGATCGCCGACGTGACCCGCATATCGACGCTGCCGCCGATCGCCGCGCCGGGTATCAACGCGACGATCGCGCCGAAAAGCGCGAAAAGATGAGGCCGCCTGGCCGGCATGGATCTGGTCATTTCCTGTTCTTCGACGTTACAACAGGCACAGTTGAACCGAAGCCTATTCGTCGGTGGTGAAGGGCCCGTAAAGAAACTTTGTCGAGGTCGTTCGAATTGCGATTGCCGGCGCAATGCTTGCCGCGCAACAATGTCGAGACTATGGTGCGCCGCTTCGCTTTCGGCTAGAAGGCGCGCACGACAAAACCCGAAAGGCCCCAAGGAGTTGGACGACATGCTGAGAGGCTCGCTGACCGCGCTCGTTACACCGTTCGAAAAGAGCGGCCGTTTCGACGAGAAAGCCTTTCGCGCGTTCATCGCGTGGCAGATCGCGGAAGGCACGACGGGCGTGGTCCCGGTCGGCACCACCGGCGAGTCGCCGACGCTGTCGCATGACGAGCACCGCCAAGTCGTCAAGGTTTGCATCGAGGTCGCCAAGGGCCGGGTTCCGGTCGTCGCCGGCGCCGGCTCCAACAACACCGAAGAGGCGGTCGGCCTGGTTCAGTATGCCGAGAAGGCGGGCGCCGACGCGGCCCTTGTCGTCACGCCCTATTACAACAGGCCGACGCAGCGCGGCCTCTATGCGCATTTCGCCGCCGTCGCCAAGGCGACCAGCCTGCCGATCATCATCTACAACATTCCACCGCGCTCGGTGGTCGACATGAGCCCGGAGACGATGGGGCAATTGGTACACGACTTCAAGAACATCGTCGGCGTCAAGGATGCCACCGGCAAGGTCGAGCGGGTTTCAGAGCAGCGCGCCACTTGCGGTAAGGATTTCATCCAGCTCTCCGGCGAAGACGCCTCGGCACTCGGCTTCAACGCGCATGGCGGTGTCGGTTGCATCTCGGTGACAGCAAATGTCGCGCCCAGGCTCTGCGCCGAATTCCAGGAGGCAACGCTTTCCGGCGACAGCGCCAAGGCGCTCGACCTGCAGGACCGTCTGTTACCGCTGCATAAGGCGATTTTCATGGAGCCCGGCGTTTCCGGCGCGAAATATGCGCTGTCGAAGCTGGGCAAGGTCGAAAACGTGCTGCGCTCGCCGCTAATGACGGTCGAGCCGTCGACCGCCGAGAAGATCGACGCGGCGATGAAGCACGCCGGCTTGATAAACTAGGGATGAGGCGCCACCTCTCCGCATCATGAATCAAGTCAGAAAAGCCGATCCCAACAACAAGACCGTTGCGGAAAACCGCAAGGCGCGGTTTTCCTATGAGGTGCTCGACACGATCGAGGCCGGCCTGGTGCTGACCGGTACCGAAGTGAAGTCGCTGCGCCAGGGCCAGGCCAACATCCAGGACAGCTACGCCTCGGTCGAGGGCGGCGAGATCTGGCTGATCAACTCCTATCTGCCGGAATACCTGCAGGCCAACCGCTTCAACCACGAGCCACGCCGCCGCCGCAAACTCCTGCTCAACAAGCGCGAGATGGCCAAGCTGTCGCAGAGCGTCGACCGCGAAGGCATGACGCTGGTGCCGCTGAAGATCTACTTCAACGACCAGGGCCGTGCCAAGCTGCTGCTCGCCGTTGGCCGTGGCAAGAAATTGCACGACAAGCGCGAGACCGAAAAGCAGCGCGACTGGTCGCGCGAGAAGGGCCGGCTGCTGAAAGAGCGAGGGTGAGGGGCGGTCCGAAGCGGAGGAAAGCCAATGATTTGGCTTTTCGAGCGACGAACGCCCGGAGCCATAGCGGCGGGCAGGGCGGACCAATAGGGATAGGTCTCTGTTGAAAAACCGGATCGTCTTGTGGGGTGCTGCCGGTCTGCTCATGGCGGGCCTCATCCTGGCCGGCGGCTATACCTACTTTCAGACGTTTTCTCCGGATCGCGGCAAATATCCGATCAGGGGCATCGACGTTTCCCACCATCAGCGGCAGATCGACTGGCGGCGTGTTGCCGCCGACGATGTCGCCTTCGCCGTTATCAAGGCAACTGAAGGCGGCGACCATGTCGACGATGCCTTCGCGGGCAATTTGCGTGCGGCCCGCGCCGCCGGCCTTGCCGTCGGCGCCTATCACTTTTTCACCTTCTGCAGGCCGGGTGCCGATCAGGCACGCAACTTTATCTCGGTGGTGCCGCGCGATCAGCCTTTGCTGCCGCCGGTGGTAGACATCGAGTTCGGCGGCAATTGCCCGCAGCGGCCAACTCCCGAACAGCTGAGCGCCGAACTCTCAGCCTTCCTCGGCCCGGTCGAAGCAGCGTTCGGCAAGACGGCGATCCTCTATGTGACCGACGAGGCCGCCCAAGCCTATGCCGGGCAGGTAGCCGGCCGCCGGCGCTGGCTGCGTTCGCTGGCGCTGCGGCCAGGCCATGACGCCTGGATTTACTGGCAGTACCACAACCGGGGCCGCGTCGACGGCATCAGCGGCGACGTCGACCTGAATGTTCTCCAAGGCGGGCCGGCGACGCTGGCCGCGTTGTTTGCCGCAGAGCCTGAAGCGACGGCGTCGGATTGACACTATTCCTGTCCGCCCGAAAGCACCCTCAGTGGCGCGATGACGACGAAGCCTTCGCCAATTCATATCGCAGGTGGCGCTGTGCTAAGTACATTTGATGCCAAAGCGCCCTTCATCGACCAATGACAGCAACGCCCCGCCTGCAGCGACGGACGGCGGCGACCCCCGCCTGGCATTTGTCTACGCGGAGGCGGTGCGTGGCCTCCAACACCAGCGGGGTGTGGTTGAAAGTCTCAGTACGCGCGCTGGCAATCTGATTTTCGCAACTGCGTTCGCGAGTTCTCTCCTTGGAGGCAGGGCGCTCCTGGATGGCGTAGGGCCTTGGGACTGGATGGCGCTGACATTGCTCTTTCTGATCGGGCTGCTGGTCGCGATTATGGTGTGGCCGTATTATAACTATACGTTCCGTTTCGATCCCAAGAAGCTGCTCCACGACTTCGTCGATCAGCACCCTCCCGCAACCGTGGACGGGATGCACCGAGCGCTTGCTGCGCATCAAATCCGACATGGCCAGCAATTGGCGGATCATCCAACGCCTGCGCGTCGCGCTGCAGCTTGCACTGTTTCTGTGGTTGCTGGATCTCCTGGCCTGGTTGTTTGCGATTGCTCGAATCTAGGGCTCGTGCCCTGGCGGGCGTCGTCCGACTCTATGTCTTCAGAAAAGCTTCTATCTGACTGAAGACGTTGACGAACATCGCTTCCGTCAACACGCCGGTATTGGTGTTGTAGCGCGAGCAATGATAGCTGGAAAACAGCGTGATGCCATTGGCCTGCTGCTGCCCACCATGCCGGAACGGATAGGCGGCGACGCGCTGGCCGAGCGCCCGCACGGTCGACTGGTGCGCGATCGAGCCCAGTGCCAGCACAGCGCGCAGATTTGGAAACCGCGCGATCGTCGGCACCAGGAACGTCCGGCAGGTCGCTATCTCGGCGCCAACCGGCTTGTTATCCGGCGGCACGCACCGCACCGCATTGGTAATCGCCGTACCGACAAGCTCCAGCCCGTCATCTGGTCGCGCTTTGAATTCGCCGCGCGCAAAGCCGTGCGCGATCAGCGTGTTGTAGAGCAGGTCGCCGGCAAAATCGCCGGTGAAGGGGCGCCCCGTCCGGTTCGCCCCGCGCAGGCCAGGCGCCAGGCCGACGATCAGCAAGCGCACCGCATCCTCGCCTTCCGGCGGCAAAAAGGTCGGCACTGGCGCGTTGAACCAGGACGGCTCGCGCCGCCGCCACCCGGCGATGAAGTCGTGCAGCCGCGGGCAGAGCGGGCAATCGCGATCGGGTTCGGGCGAGACGACCGGGGGCGCGGTCAAGGCAACGACCGTCAATAGTCTTCCTCGTCGACTTCGGCCGGTTCGGGCCGACGCACCGGCCGCTCCGACGGATCGCGGCCGACTTCGTTCTTGAGTGTCATCAGGTCAATGAAATGGTCGGCCTGGCGGCGCAGATCGTCGGAGATCATCGGCGGCTGCGACGCCATCGTCGAGACGATCGACACCTTGCGCCCGCGCCGCTGCAGCGCCTCGACCAGCGTACGGAAATCGCCGTCGCCTGAGAAGATGACATAATGGTCGACGACGTCGGCAAGCTCCAGCGCATCGACGGTCAGCTCGATATCCATATTGCCCTTGATCTTGCGCCGGCCGGTCGAGTCGGTGAATTCCTTGGCCGGCTTGGTCACCACCTTGAAGCCGTTATAATCGAGCCAGTCGATCAGCGGACGTATCGAGGAGTATTCCTGATCCTCGACCAGCGCGGTGTAGTAATAGGCGCGCAGCAGATAGCCGCGTTTCTGGAAGCTCGACAAAAGTTTGCGGTAGTCGATGTCAAAGCCCAGCGCGCGCGAGGTGGCGTAGAGATTTGCACCGTCGATAAAGAGAGCGATTTTTTCACGAGGATCGAACATGGAAAAATGTCCTTTTTCGAAATAAGCGGTCGTCTAAATGCGTCGCGACTACCGGCCAGTCTGATACCGGTCTGATAATAGACCTGTTGGCCTTCATTGTTCGAGATAACGCCAGTTTTACGGCAATCCAAGGCGCCATGCCGCACTGCAAGCAATTGTGATCGGCGCTGTGTCGTCGCAGGCGGCCCGCGTCGGAGCTGCGCACCGCCATAAAAGCTTGTATTTTGGCGGCGTTCGGGTTATGGACCGCGCCTGTTTTCCATTAAATCCAGGCATGAAAGGGGCAACTCATGGCCCGCGTAACCGTTGAAGATTGCATCGACAAGGTCGACAACCGCTTCGAGCTGGTGCTCCTGGCCGGCCACCGCGCCCGTCAGATCAGCCAGGGCGCGCAGATCACCGTACCGCGCGACAACGACAAGAACCCGGTCGTTGCGCTCCGCGAAATCGCCGAAGAGACGCTGTCGCCGGACGACCTCAAGGAAGATCTCATCCATTCGCTGCAGAAGCATGTCGAGGTCGATGAGCCGGAAGCCGACGGCGAGGCGATTGCCGACCAGACCGGCAGCGCCGTTGCGGCCACCCATGCCGACGACGCCGAGGACAACGTCACCTTCGATCGCATGACCGAAGAAGACCTGTTGGCCGGCATCGAAGGTTTGGTGCCGCCGGAAAAAAGCGACGATTATTGATCTTAGCGACAACTGCCGACACTTTCGCGTCGGCAGTTTCGTGGCTATTTATGACATGCGCCGTACGCCAGTGCGGCGCATGATTCATTTCAGCATTGCGAGATCCCGCCCATGATGCGTCAGTATGAGCTTGTCGAGCGCGTCCAGCGCTACAAGCCTGACGTCAACGAGGCGCTGCTCAACAAGGCCTATGTCTACGCCATGCAGAAGCATGGCCACCAGAAGCGCGCTTCCGGCGATCCCTATTTCTCGCATCCGCTCGAAGTCGCCGCCATCCTCACCGAAATGCATATGGACGAGGCGACGATCGCCGTTGCCTTGCTGCATGACACGATCGAGGACACCACGGCGACCAGGGCCGAGATCGACGAATTGTTCGGCCCGGAAATGGGCAAGCTGGTCGAAGGCTTGACCAAGCTGAAGAAGCTCGACCTCGTCTCCAAAAAGGCCGAGCAGGCGGAGAACCTACGCAAGCTGTTGCTGGCGATCTCGGAAGACGTTCGCGTGCTGCTCGTCAAGCTCGCCGACCGCCTGCACAACATGCGCACGCTCGACCATGTGCCGGAAGCCAAGCGCCTGCGCATCGCCGAGGAAACGATGGATATCTATGCGCCGCTGGCCGGGCGCATGGGCATGCAAGGCATGCGCGAGGAGCTCGAGGAGATCGCCTTCCGCTTCATCAATCCGGAAGCCTACCGCGCCGTCACCGCACGGCTCGCCGAAATCTTCGAGCGCAACAAGGGTGTGCTGTCCGAGATCGAGAAGGCGCTCTCCACGCTGTTCGACAAATATGCGATCAAGGCCGAGGTCAAGAGCCGGCAGAAGAAGCCGTGGTCGGTGTTTCGCAAGATGGAAGCCAAGGCGTTGTCCTTCGAGCAGCTGTCCGACATCTTCGGCTTTCGCGTCGTCGTCGATACCGTCGAGGACTGCTACCGGGCGCTCGGCGCCATCCACACCACCTGGTCGATGGTGCCCGGCCGCTTCAAGGACTACATCTCCACGCCGAAGCAGAACGACTACCGCTCGATCCACACCACCATCGTCGGCCCGTCGCGCCAGCGCGTCGAATTGCAGATCCGCACCTACCAGATGAACAAGATCGCCGAATACGGCGTCGCCGCTCATTCGATCTATAAGGATACCGGCGGCAAGATGAATGGTGCCGCCCATGCGATCTCGAAGGAAACCAATGCCTATGCCTGGCTGCGGCGCACCATCGAGCAGCTTGCCGAAGGCGACAACCCCGAGGACTTCCTCGAAAACACCAAGCTGGAACTGTTCCAGGACCAGGTGTTCTGCTTTACGCCGAAGGGCATGCTGATCGCGCTGCCGCGCGGCGCCACGCCGATCGACTTTGCCTATGCCGTCCACACCGATGTCGGCGACACTTGCGTCGGCGCCAAGGTCAATGGCCGCATCATGCCGCTGATGACGGAGCTGAAGAACGGCGACGAGGTTGAGATCATCCGCTCGAAGGCGCAGGTGCCGCCTGCGGCATGGGAATCGGTGGTGGTTACCGGCAAGGCGCGGTCGGCCATCCGCCGCGCCACCAAGAACGCTATTCGGAAGCAATATTCAGGTCTCGGTATCCGCATTCTGGAGCGCGCCTTCGAACGGTCCGGCAAGACCTTCACCAAGGAAAGCCTGAAGCCGGTGCTGCACCGCCTCGCGCGCAAGGACATCGAGGATGTGCTGGCCGCGGTCGGCCGAGGCGAAGTTGCCTCCACCGATGTCATGAAGGCGGTGTTTCCCGACTACAAGGACGAGCGCGTCACGCTGGTCGCGCCCAAGCAGCGCGAGGAGGGCTGGTCGAAGATCCGCAATGCCGCCGGCATGCTGTTCCAGATTCCGGGCCGCGCCGCGCGCAAGGATAAAAACCAGCCGCGCGACGATGCGGTGCCGATCCGCGGTGTGCGCGGCGATTTGCCGGTGCGCTTCGCGCCGGAAGGGGCAGTGCCAGGCGATCGCATCGTCGGCATCGTGCAGCCGGGAACCGGTATCACCATCTATCCGATCCAGTCGCCGGCGTTGCAGGCCTTTGACGACCAGCCCGAGCGCTGGATCGACGTGCGCTGGGATATTGACGAGCGCACCAAGGAGCGGTTCCCGGCGCGCGTCTCGGTCACCGCCATCAACGCGCCGGGTTCGCTAGCCGACATTGCGCAAGTCGTCGCATCCAACGATGCCAACATCCACACTTTGTCGATGGTGCGCACCGCGCCCGATTTCACCGAAATGCTGATCGATCTCGAAGTGTGGGACCTCAAGCACTTGAACCGGCTGCTGTCGCAGCTAAAGGACAATTCGAGCGTCAGCGACGCGCGACGCGTCAACGGCTAGACCACCAACTTTGTTGGAAGAGGCAGAAGATGAACACCGACGAAGTGCTGGGCATTTTCCGCGAGGCCGGCGCCGTTCTTGAAGGGCATTTCATCCTGACGTCCGGCCTGCGCAGCCCGGTCTTCCTGCAGAAGGCGCGCGTTTTCATGCATGCCGACAAGACCGAGCGCTTGTGCAAGGCGCTCGCCGAAAAGATCCGCGCTGGCGTGCCCGGCAGGATCGACTACGTCGTCGGCCCGGCGATCGGCGGGCTGATCCCGGCCTATGAGACCTCGCGCCATCTTGGTGTGCCGGCGATCTGGGTCGAGCGGGAAGGGGGCGAATTCAGGCTGCGCCGCTTCGAGATCGCCAAGGGATCGCGCGTCGTCATTGTCGAGGACATCGTCACCACCGGCCTGTCGATCCGCGAGACCATCGACTGTCTGCGCGCACTTGGTGCCGATGTCGTTGCCGCTGCGTGCATCATTGACCGCTCGGCCGGTAAGAGCGATGTCGGCGTGCCGCTGATCGCGCTCGCCGAATACGAGGTTCCGGCATATCCGGCCGACAGGCTGCCGCCCGAACTCGCCGCCATACCGGCGATCAAGCCGGGCAGCCGCAATATCTAATGCATGTCGCCCAAAGCTTATCCGCGGGCTTGAACCGAGCATGTGCAGCGGTTTTGGGACAAAGAAATGCATAAAACAAGTCAAGAGGCGCTGCCGTGATTGCTGGTATCGACCATTTCGTGCTGACGGTTCGCTCCGTTGAAGACACCTGCGCCTTCTATCAGCGCGTGCTTGGCTTCAAGCGCCTCGACGAGCCGGACCGGCCGACGGCGCTGCTGTTTGGAACGCAAAAGATCAATGTGCATGAGGTCGGGCACACCTTCGAGCCGAAGGCCAAGGCGCCGACGCCGGGCTCCGGGGATTTCTGCTTGATTGCCGCCCGGCCGCTCGCCGAGATATGTGCCAACCTCGCCGCCAATGGCGTGGTGATAGAGGTCGGCCCGGTCGAGCGTGCCGGCGCTCGTGGCGCGATGATGTCGGTCTATTTCCGCGATCCGGACGGCAACCTCGTCGAGGTCAGCGAATATCGATCCTAAGTGGCGCTCCTTAAATTCGCCGCGATCATGCCCTGTTCAGAACGGCGATACCCAAGGCTGGCGCGACCGGCCACCGAGCGGATGCCCTCGGCCTCGTTGTTCTTCGGCCAGCGCATCGCTATATCAAAGTCGTAGTTGCTTTTCGGCGACCGTAGAGCGCAGCATGGGGCTGTCGCGCCCGGCTGGAGAAGCCGGCGTGAAGTTATTGACGGAACTAGGAACAGGAACAGAGTGCTTTTTCGACGGCGCAAGCCTGATGGTTTCTTAGAGCGGGTGCGTACTTATTTGTGGCCGCGCCGCTCGTTCTCGCGCTCGCTGCGGTATTTTTCCAAGCGCATCCTGCGGCTTAGAGCCACGCCGCATGCCGTGGCCGCCGGTGTTGCGGCGGGCGTATTCGCGTCGTTTTTCCCGCTTGGCTTCCACTTCATCATTGCCGCCATCCTGTGCTGGCTGATCGCCGGCAATCTGGTTGCCGCAGCACTCGGCACGGTCTTCGGCAACCCCCTTACCTTTCCGCTGCTATGGGCCGCCTCCTGGGAGGTCGGCAAGCTGATCCTGCATGAACACCTGCCGGCACACGGACCGCCTGCCCATCTCGGCGACATGCTGCACAATCTTTCCTTCGCGCAATTGTGGGGACCGGTACTGAAGCCGATGACGGTTGGCGCAATACCGCTCGGCCTGGTTTTCGGGCTGCTGTTTTACGGCATCACCCGCTGGGGCATGGTCACTTTCCAGGAGCAGCGCCGCAAGCGTCTGGCCGAAAGAGCGGCAAAGGCTGAAAAAACCGGGCCGGAAGTTCCCGCCGAATGATTATCGGTATCGGCAGCGATCTCATCGACATCAGACGCATCGAGAAGTCGTTGGAACGTCACGGTCAGCGCTTCATCCAACGCATCTACACCGAGATCGAACAGGCGCGCTCCGAAAACCGCGCGGCGCGTGCGGCCTCCTACGCCAAGCGTTTCGCCGCCAAGGAGGCCTGCGCCAAGGCGTTGGGCACCGGTCTTGCGCAGGGTGTGTTCTGGCGTGACATGGGGGTCGTCAACCTGGCCAGCGGCAAGCCGACCATGGCGCTCACCAACGGGGCGGCAGCGCGGCTGGACGAAATCCTGCCTGAAAGGCACCGAGCCGTGATCCACCTCACCATAACCGATGATTTTCCGCTCGCTCAAGCCTTTGTGATCATTGAAGCGTTGCCGGTCGAAGAAGCGCCACATTGATTGCATCTGACCACCGGCATGACGTTGCCCAGCGCGCGCCGAGACTCTATACCATCCAACGCACAATCGAGGACGACATGAGCGTGGCTGAAAAAACCCAGAAGAAATCCGGTGGACTTGGCGAAACCGTCAGCGTCATCGTCCAGGCCCTGCTGCTTGCGCTGGTCATCCGCACGCTCCTGTTCCAGCCGTTCTCGATCCCGTCCGGGTCGATGCGGCCGACTTTGCTCGAAGGCGACTATCTCTTCGTCACCAAGTGGTCCTACGGCTTTTCCCGCTATTCGCTGCCGTTCGGGCCGAACATCTTTTCGGGCCGCATCTGGGGCTCCGAGCCGAAGCGCGGCGACGTGGTGGTGTTCAAGTTTCCGCCGGATCCTTCTGTCGATTATATCAAGCGCGTCGTCGGCCTGCCGGGCGACAAGATCCAGGTCAAGGATGGCCAGCTCTTCATCAACGACGTGGGCGTGCCGCGCGTCAAAGTCGGGCAGATCGACAACCGCGACATCACCGAGGAGAACGGGCCGGTCGATGTCTATCGCGAGACGCTGCCGAACGGCGTCAGCTACGACACGCTCGACCTGACGCAGGCTTCGATCGGCGACAATACCAAAGAGTTCAAGGTGCCGCCCGGTCACTATTTCATGATGGGCGACAATCGCGACAACTCGTCGGACAGCCGCTTCACCGTCGGCTTCGTGCCGGACGAGAATTTGGTCGGCCGCGCCAACCTCATTTTCTTCTCGATCGGCGGCAGCGCCAGCCCGCTCGAAATCTGGAAATGGCCGTCGCAGATGCGCGCCTCGCGCCTGTTCCATTTCGTCAATTAGGACCATGGCGGCGACGAAACGGCTGACCGCCGATGCGCTCGCCGAGGCGCTCAAGGAGCGCACCGGCCACAGTTTTGGCGACCACCAGCGCCTGCAGCGGGCGCTGACCCATGCCAGCGCTCGCGGCAGTCATGCCGGCGTCGACTACGAACGTTTCGAATTCCTGGGCGACCGCGTTCTCGGCCTTGTCGTTGCCGATATGCTGCTGGCGGCATTTCCCGACGCTGCCGAGGGTGAGCTGTCGCTCAGACTGAACGCCCTGGTCAACGCCGAGGCCCTGGCGGAAATCGCCGATGAGATCGGCCTGCCGGAACTCATTCGCGCCGGTTCGGACGTACGCGGCCTCGATGGGCGCAAGCGCGTCAATCTGCGCGCCGATGCATTGGAATCGCTGATCGCCGTGCTCTATCTCGACGGCGGGTTGGAAGCGGCCCGTGCCTTTATCCACAGATACTGGCAGCCGCGCTCGCAAGCCATTGACGCCGCCCGTCGCGATGCGAAAACCGAACTCCAGGAATGGGCGCATCAGGCGGCAAGCGCAGTGCCGGTTTACATAATCGACAGCCGCGAGGGACCGGACCACGATCCGCTGTTCACCGTCAGTGTGAAGGTCGGCGCCTATCCGCCGGCGACCGGTAGCGGGCGCTCCAAGCGCGAAGCGGAGCAGGCTGCAGCCGCGGCACTTCTGCAGCGGGAAGGCGTCTGGCTCGATCAAGGGAGTGCCGCATGACCGCCACCGAAGCTCCCGCAACAGAAGCGCCCGCTACCCGCTCCGGCTTCGTCGCGCTGATCGGCGCGCCTAATGCGGGGAAATCGACGCTGGTCAACCAACTGGTCGGCGCCAAGGTGTCGATCGTGACGCACAAGGTGCAGACCACGCGCGCCATCGTGCGCGGCATCGCCACCCACAACAACGCGCAGATCGTCTTCGTCGACACGCCGGGCATATTCAAGCCGAAGCGCCGGCTGGACACCGCGATGGTGACCACAGCCTGGGGCGGTGCCAAGGACGCCGATATCGTGCTGCTCTTGATCGATGCCGAGCGCGGCATCCGGGGCGATGCCGATGCCATCCTCGAGCGGCTGAAGGATGTCCGGCAGCCGATGGTGTTGATCCTCAACAAGGTCGATCGGGTCAAGCACGAGACGTTGCTTGCATTGTCGGCGGCAGCCAACGAAAGGGTGCCGTTCAAGCGCACCTTCATGGTTTCGGCGCTGACGGGGTCCGGCTGCAAGGACCTGCTCGACTATCTCGCCGAGACCCTACCGGCCGGACCCTGGTACTACCCTGAAGACCAGATCTCCGACCTTCCGATGCGCCAGCTCGCAGCCGAGATCACCCGCGAAAAGCTCTACCTCAGGCTGCATCAGGAACTGCCTTATTCCTCCCACATCGAGACAGAGAAATGGGAAGAGAGGAAGGACGGGTCGGTGCGCATCGACCAGACAATCTATGTCGAGCGCGACAGCCAGAAGAAGATCGTGCTCGGCCATAAGGGCGAGACGATCCGCGCCATCGGCCAGGCCGCGCGTATGGAGATCGCAGGCATCCTCGAGCAGAAGGTGCACCTCTTCCTGTTCGTCAAGGTGCGCGAGAACTGGGGCGACGATCCCGAGCGCTACCGCGAGATGGGGCTGGAGTTTCCGCATTAGAGATCGGCTAAGGTCAAGACGCGCGGCTCTGATACAAGCGGCGGTCAGACCGGTCCTTACGTCGCCGCTTGGACGGTTCTCGTTCGTCGTCCCTCCGTCATACATGCTCCGTATAGGCTGTGCGAAAGACCCGCTTCCGAGCAACACGGAAGTGACGGGCAAGCAGCCAGATCTAGGACATGATGAGGACTTGGAATCGCATCGACCCCATCCGTCAGACCGAGTTGCAAATGCCGTCGCTGTTGAGATCGAGCGGGTGCTGGCGCGGCGAGATCAAATCATCGATGACGATGCGATTGGTTCGGCGGGCAGGATCGCCGGAGCCATCGCCGCTGCAATCGCCCTACTTCAACCGAGCGAACTTCGGGCCATCGACACCATGCAGGAAAGGCTGCCTGACAGGGTATTGCAGTTCGTGAGGATACTGGCAGCGGAAGCCGGCGGCCAAGCCACCGAGGCGTCTGCCTCATCGGGGTTTGAAGGCCGGAGCATACACGTCTCAAGCCGGCCTGCCGGACGAGACGACGTCGATTCGATGCGGGTCGAAGACTGGGCAGGTCGCGTCGCCGGACCGACATTCCTGGAAGACAATTTCGGTATATCCCGGTCGACCCTGCATCGTTGGCAGCGGAGCAGTAGGGTCGTCGCCTTGCGCACCGGCGGCCGCAAACATGTGTTTCCGCTGGCGCAGTTCGTCGACGGCAGGCCGGCATCCGGCATCCGGGAAGTGTTGTCTGCAATGCCGAATCCGCGGCGCGCATGGCACTGGCTGATCCGCCCCGCTGCCGTGCTCGGCGGCCGTATTCCAATTGAGTTGCTTAAACAGGATTTGGTGGCGGATGTTGCCGTTGCTGCTCAGCACGAAGCACGTATGAAGCTGGCTTAATTTCCTTCTACCCTTCGAATTTTCTAGATGGGTAGATAAACGTTGGGCTGCAATTGGACGGCTAACGTACAAGTACTCTTCTAACTTACGTGACAATGTGCCATTTGTGTCATTTCAGCTTGGTGGATTAAACGAACGTGATATTTGCGCAACACGAATTTATTCTGTTGCAAAAACCATAATTATTTTCGGAATAGTCATTGAGGATCAAGCGCGGTTGGGTATGTTCGCCGCCGAAAAGGGGGAGCGGTGCGAGCCTTTTTCGATGTGGGGTGAGGCGGGGAATGCTGCTGTTCAGCCACAAAATTCGAAACCATTTTTAACTTTGACTGGAGAGGTCAGAAAATGAACATCAAGAGCCTGCTTCTCGGCTCCGCTGCGGCGCTGATCGCAGTATCCGGCGCGCGCGCCGCTGACGCCGTCGTCGTTGCCGAGCCGGAACCCGCCGAATACGTCAAGATCTGCGACGTTTACGGCGCTGGCTACTTCTACATCCCCGGCACCGAAACCTGCCTGCGCATCGGCGGCTATGTCCGTTACGATATCGGCGTGGGTGATGTCGGCTCGTTCGACGGTGCGGTCACCGGCGACCATGATGATGGCAGCGCGAATGACACCTACCGCAAGAACGCCCGCTTCACGCTTAAGACCTGGACCGGCCAGGAAACCGAGCTCGGCACCTTGAAGACCTACACCGAGACCCGCTTCAACTTCGGTAATGAAAACGACTACATCTTCGCCAACGAAGCCCATAACAGGAGCCTGTCGCTAAAATTCGCCTGGATCCAACTCGGTGGTCTGCGCGTCGGTAAGGACGAATCGGCCTTCGACACGTTCATCGGCTATGCCGGTAGCGTCATCCAGGATACGCTGGTTCCGTATGGTGCCTTCGACACGAATGTCGTCCAGTACTATTTCGACGCCGGCACTGGCTTCTCGGCCGTGGTCTCGCTCGAAGAAGGCTCTGGCGTCGTTGGTACGATCGACAGCTACGTTCCGCATGTCGTCGGGGGCGTGAAATACACGCAGGGTTGGGGCGCCATCACCGGCGTCGTCGCTTATGACAGCAACTATGAAGAAGTGGCCGGCAAGGTTCGCCTGGACGTCAAGCCCATGGACAACCTGTCTCTGTTCATCATGGGCGGCTACGGCACCGACGACAACCTCACGGATGACGCAGGCAACGCGATCGACGCCCACGGTCGTGGCTTCTACAAGCAGTGGAGCGGCAACTGGGCGGTCTGGGGGGGTGGCACCTACACTATCAACGAGAAGATCTCGTTCAACACCCAGCTCTCCTATGACGAAGGCAAGAACTTCGGCCTTGCAGCGAACATCGCCTATGAAATCGTCAAGGGTCTCAAGATCACAGCCGAAGTCGACTACTTGCATCTTGGTGAAGATTCCGTCACGAATTTCACCAAAGCCGACAAGGAAAACAGCGTCGGCGGCATTCTCCGCTTCCAGCGCTCGTTCTAATCGAAGCCAGTATCTCCGAACGGCCCGTAGCGATACGCTACGGGCCGTTTTGGTTTGCGGCGGATAGTCGCTCATCTTGATTTCGCCATCCAACCGGTGACAAGCTCTCGTCATGGAATGGCGCGACGAGGGAATCATTCTGGGCACCCGCAAGCATGGCGAAACCAGCGCCATCCTCGAGGTGATGACGCGCGTGCATGGCCGCCATCTCGGCCTCGTGCGCGGCGGCCGTTCGCGCAAACAGCAGCCGGTCTTGCAGCCCGGCAATCGCGTCGACCTGCTGTGGCGGGCGCGGCTCGACGAGCATCTCGGCACGTTCCAGGTCGAGGCGATCGAGATGAACGCCGCCCGGCTGATGGACAGCGCCGTTGCCGTCTACGGCCTGCAGACGATGGCCGCACATTTGCGTCTTCTGCCCGAGCGTGACGCCCATGGCGGCCTTTTCGAGACGCTTGCGGTGATGATCGCTCATCTCGACGATGCCGATGCCGCAGGCGAGCTGGTGGCCCGCTTCGAGCTGCTGGTCCTCGACGAACTCGGTTTCGGCCTCGATCTCAGCCAGTGTGCGGCGACCGGCACCAGGCAGGATCTTGCCTATGTCTCGCCGAAATCCGGCCGCGCCGTGTCGCGCGCGGCGGGCGCGCCGTGGCGCGACAAGATGCTGGCGCTGCCGGCCTTCCTGCAGCGCGGCTCCGGGCTGCGCGCCGATCCGGCGGCGATCGAGGACGCCTTCCGGCTGACCGGCTTCTTTTTGACCCGCCATGTCTACGAACCGCGCGGCATCGAGCCTCCCGGCGCCCGCGCCGGGTTTCTCGCCGCCTTGCGCAGGCATCACTCACCCGGCCATGAATCCGGCAAGGCGAGCGCCGCAGAAACCGCCGGGGAGACCACCAGATGAGCGACGTTGAACCTTATCCCGGCAACGTTTCGCCGCTCGGCCTTGGCACAAAGGGCGGCACGCTGGCGGTTTCGGAAGCGGCGCTGAAGGATGTCAACGGCAAGCTGCTGGCTTTCGGCACTGAAACATGCTCGATCTGTCCGGCGGCCAATCTGGTGGCACGTTGAATGGACCGGCCGTTTGGCCGCCGCATTTGAATGTCACTGAACATTGAAAGTCAGTGACAACTGGCCTGGTTTGGGGGAACCGCCATGTTTGAAAGCCTGATTGGCCTCGTCGCCATCATCGCGCTGTTCGTCATCATTTCACGCCAGCAGGGCCGTATCGGCCTGATCGAGCGCGAGCTTGGCGCCTTGCGCAGCCTTGTGCTTTCGGGCATGCCTGCGCTGCCGCTGCAAGCCAAAGAACCGGCAGCAAACGACAGCAAACCGGCGGATGCCGCAATACCGCTTGCGGCCGCAGCCGACCTGGCATCGCCAGGGACCGCAGCGGTCGCATCAGCCACAGAGGCCGAGGCCGATACCGCGGCGCCATCCGCGCCGGAGTCGGCGCTACCGGCGGCCGCGGCGAAGCCAGCTCGCCAGTCCGACGTCGAAACGGCTCTCGGTACTCGCTGGGCGGTCTGGGTCGGCGGCATCGCGCTGGCGCTGGGCGGCCTGTTCCTGATCCGCTACACCATCGAGGCCGGCATTTTCGGGCCGCGCGTGCGGCTCGCCATGACGGCGGCACTCGGGCTGGTGCTGGTCGCCGGCGGCGAGTTCATCCGGCGCACCGGCTTCAGGGTGCCGGTGCAAGGTGCCGCCGGTGCCTATATCCCGGCAATCCTGACGGCCGCCGGCGCTTTCATCCTGTTCGGTACCGTCTACGCCGCGTACAGCATTTACGGCTTCATCGGCCCGACGCTCGCTTTCACGCTGCTCGGCGCCATCGGGGTGGCGACGATCGCGGCAAGCCTGGTCCACGGTCAGGCGCTGGCCGGCGTCGGCCTGCTCGGTGCCATGGTGACGCCGCTGCTGGTCGCCTCGCAGGCGCCCAATCCGTGGGCGCTGTTCGGCTATCTGGCGATCGTGCTCGTCGCCACCGGCGTCATCGCCCGTATCCGCGACTGGAGCCTTTTGATGGCCGCTGCCTTCGTCGCCACCGGCATCTGGACCGTCTTCTACATGACCGAAGCGCCGGGGACGAACCTTTCCGTCATCCTTTTTATCGACGGGGTGACACTGGCCGTGCTCGCCTTCGTCTGGCTTGGCCGCCGCGACGAAACGGTCGCCGGCAGCGGCTTCGATTGGCCGTCGATCGCGCCGGGCTTCTTCGTCGGGCTTTCGGCGCTGGCCCTGTTTGTCGATCCGGCCTTCGCCGCCATCCGCGGTGCATTGCCGGGTGCCGCCCTTGTCGCAGCCCTGGTGGGGGTGGCGCTCTATCGGCCGCGGGCGCTGGCACTGCTGCACGCCGCCGGGCTGGCGACGGTACTGGTCTATCTCGGCATCATTCCGCCGACCACGATCGCTTCCGATTTTTCGGGCGGCGCTCTTGGCGTCGACGGCATGCCGGTTGTGGCGTCCGATGCCTTGATGCTCAGGGTCGGCATCGTTCTCGGCCTGGTCTTCATCGGCCTCGGCTTTTGGGCAGCGCGCCGTTTTGCGGCCCATGGCTGGCTGCGCGCCGCCACATGGGCGGCCTGGAGCGCTGTCGCGCCACTGGTCATCCTGCTGGCGCTCTGGTCTACCTTCGGCAATCTCGACCGTGACCTTGCTTATGCGGCGGTCGCAGCCGTTTTGGTCGGCGTCTTCGTCGCCGGCGGCGAATGGATAGCACGCGGCGAAGCGCCGCCGCTGACCGGCGGCGCTGCCGTCTCCTTCGCGCTCGGCGGCGCGGCGATTGCCGGCCTGCTGATGCTGCACATGGCCTTTGGTTCCGGCTGGACAACCATCCTGCTCGGAGCAGCCGCCGCCGTGCCGGCGCTGGCGACGCGCTGGCGTAGCTATCCGGTGCTTGGCTGGATTTCCGTTGGTGCGGTGATTGCAGTGCTTGGCCGCGCTGCCTTCGACCCGACCATCGTCGGTGCCGAGTTCCTGTCGAAGACGCCGGTGTTCAACTGGCTGCTGCTTGGATATGGCGTGCCGGCGCTCGCTTTCGGTTTTGCCGCCTGGCAGCTTGCCCGAACTACCAATGGCCGACCGCGCCTTGCCATGGAGGCCGGCGCCGCGCTGTTTTGCCTGCTCACCGTCGCCATGCTGGTGCGCCATGCCATGCATGGCGGCGTCATCGATACGGCTGCTGCAACGCTTGCCGAACAGGCGATCTACACGCTGATCGCCATCGGTGCCGGTGCCATCCTGGTCGCTATCGACATGCGCTCGCCAAGTCAGGTGCTGCGTTACGGCTCGATTGCAGCGGGCGTGGTCTCGGTCGCCTTCATCGTCCTCCAGCATTTTCTGGCGTTGAACCCGTTGCTGACCGATGAATCGACCGGCAGCATTCCGGTGTTCAACCTTCTGTTCCTCGCCTACCTCTTGCCGGCGGTCGCGGCAGGCGCACTGGCACTCTATTCCCGTGACAAGCGGCCGCAATGGTATGCGGCGATGCTGGCGGTGGTGGCGGCGGTGCTCGCTTTTGCCTATGCCACGCTGTCGGTCAGGCGCCTGTTCAAGGGTGAGTTCATCGGACTGTGGAGCGGTCTCGGCCAGCTTGAGACCTATACTTATTCGGCTCTGTGGCTGGTCATCGGCGTGGTGCTGCTCACCGCCGGTGTCTGGCTGAAGTCCCAGGTGCTGCGCATAGCGTCGGCGGCGCTGATCTCGATCGCCGTGCTCAAAGTCTTCGTCTTCGACATGTCGGAACTGGAAGGGGTGTTACGGGCGCTGTCCTTCATCGGCCTCGGCGCGGTGCTCATCGGCATCGGCCTGTTTTATCAGCGGCTGCTGACAAGGGCGGCGAGAGAGGTAAATTAGGTCGTCCACTGCAAGAAGCTCCAGCCTGGAGGACAGCGCGTTGCTCATAAACGACATAGCTACGATCGGCATCATCACGGCAGGCCCTGGGGGACCAATCGAAGGCTTCAAGGAGGGGCTGAGAGAATTGGGATTTGCCGAAGGCCGGAGCATTCGGTTTGAGCAGCGATCGGCCAATGGTGATTTGGGCAGGCTTCCCACCCTGGCGACGGAACTGGTTAGGCTGAACGTCGACCTTATCGCCGTGATCGGGGCGGTAACCGCGCGTGCGGTCCAAAAGGCGACAACGGAGCTCCCCGTCGTTTATTCTGTCGTCGTCGATCCGGTCAGTGATGGCCTCGCCGCAAGCCTGGAGAAGCCCGGCGGCAACATGACAGGAGTAACCAGCTTCGATCCAAACCAGGCGCGGACGCATGTCGAGTTGTTGCGAGCCGTCTTACCAGCGCTCTCCCGCATCGCGATCTTGAGCGATCAGGGGGTGTCCGATTGCCTGTCAGCCTCCAATGCTGGGGCAATACAAGAATTTGGGCTGAACCCGCAGGTTCTCCGCATTATAGGGCCTCAGCCCGATCTTGACGGCGCTTTTGCAGCGATGGATCGCGAACTGGTCGAAGCGCTCATCGTCCTCGAGGAGCCGAACATTGCAGCACTCCGCGCAAGAATCGCGGAGCTTGCCCTTGCGCGTCGCTTGCCAACCATCTTCGCGCGGGAGCAGATCGATGCGGGAGGTCTGTTCTGCTACGGCACCAGCTTGCGAAGCGCAACATATCACATGGCGCTGTGCGCGAAGAAGATTCTTGATGGCAAGAGCCCCCGCGACATACCAATTCAGACTTTGTCCCAGCACGAATTGGTGGTGAACTTGCAGACCGCGAGAAAGCTCGGTCTAACGGTGCCTTCAAATATAGTAAATAGAGCGGTGCGTGTGATTGAATAGTACTGCGGCCGCTGACCCGCAGCAAGGGAGACATAGGATCAAATGGCACTCTATATACGAGGCCCCGAAGTGGATGCTTCAGCGACTATGTTGCAGCGCCAGACGGACGCTCCAAGCAAAACGGAGGCGGTGCGGACCGCGCTTTGCACGAACTCGAACGCAGTCGCACCAATGTGTCGCTTCGCGACCGGATTGCCAGGCTGCAAGCCGAGGCGGTGAGGATGGGCCTGCCCAATCCTGACTTCGATATGAAGAAATTCACAGACGAGACGCGGGAAGACTGACGTTTGTCGACGCGCCGCTATTCGTCACCACGCATTTCTTTCAACTTTCGGATGCAACCCGGGAATAAACCTGCCACCGGCAGCGTTATTCAGTTGCTTGGGTGACCGGGGCGGCGGACCGCTTCGCGCTGGCCGCTTGCGCCGCGCTGCAAAGGCGCGTTCAATCACCACGGACAGGGGCTCCAGAACCAGCGGTCATGGACGAAAAGAAGGCAGCAATCCTGGGTGAAATACCGCGTCTGCGCCGCTATGCACGCTCGCTGTTGCGCGACCGCGATTCCGCCGACGATCTCGTCCAGGATTGTCTCGAGCGGGCGCTTGTGCGGCTCGACAATTGGCAGACAGGAGAAAGCCCCAGGAGGTGGCTGTTTACGATCATGCACCATTTGTTCATCGACCAGATGCGCAAGGTGAACCGGCGCGGCGAGGCGGCGATGCTGCCGCTCGAGACAAGCGAGGCGCAGGCAGCACCCGCCGAGCAGGTCGAGAGCATCGCCTCGCGCGAGATCGTCGACGCGCTGCAGGCGATCAGCCCTGACCGGCGCGCGGCACTTGTGATGGTCGCCATCGAAGGGTTTTCCTATGCCGAAGCCGCCAACATCCTTGGAGTGCCCGCCGGCACTTTGATGTCGCGCATCGCGCGCGGGCGTGACGAACTGCGAGCGCTGCTGGATGATACCGCGCGCCGCCGCTCGATAAGGATCGTTGAGAAATGAGCCGGCGCGATTTCTCCGAACGCGACATCCACATGGCTCTCGATGGCGAGTTGCCGGGCGACGAGCGGACGGCCTATGAGGCATGGCTCGAGGCCAATGCCGAGATGAAGGCCAAGAGCGCACGCTACGCCGCCGACCGGGAAGCGTTGCGCGCAGCCTTTAATGGCGTGCTGGACGAACCCGTGCCGGTGCGGTTGAGCAAGGTGGTGCTTGGCGAGGCGCCGGTGGTCAGAGTATCGCCGTCGCGCTCGCGTTGGTGGCTTGCGGCCGCCGCTGCCGCCATCCTGGCGATTGGCGGTGCTGGCGGCTACCTTGCCGGCATCGGCCGCCTCGGACTGGAAAATACCGCCGAGGACCAGCTTGCCGAAGAGGCGATCGCCGCCCACGTCATCTATGCCGCCGAAACGCGGCATGCGGTGGAAGTGCCGGCAAGCGACAAGGATCATTTGCAGAGCTGGTTGTCGAACCAGGTGGGTCTGAAGCTCGTCGCGCCGGATCTGGCGGCGCAAGGATTCCAACTGGTCGGTGGCCGGCTGCTGCCCGCCGGCCAGGGCAAGGCCGCGATGCTGCTTTACGAGGACGTCAAGGGCGAGCGCATATCGCTCTTCGTCACCGCCGAATCGGCAGCCAAGGCCAAGGGCACCTATGGGGAGGACGATGGTCCTGAGGCCGTCTATTGGCTGGACAAGGGTTATGGCTGCGCCGTCGTCGGCTCGCTGCCGCGCGAGCAACTGGCCGCAGTGGCCAAGAGCGCCTATGGCCAGCTTTTGGCGGGCTTGCAAAGCTGAGCAGGCTCTCGCTCTTCCGAAGCCGCGCCGATGCCTAAACACGGAGGTCGTTCAAAGCCTTTGCGCGACCTGCCTGCAGTCAAAACTGTCACAATTCGGCCCTAATCGAGGTGCGATAGCGCTTGCTTAATGCTGGCACTTCGGCTGGTGTGACCGATGTTTAGACTAGGGCCGTTTCCACAACCCAATCGAGGTTTTCTGAGCCCGCATGCCTGCCGAGATTCGCAAGGCCCGCGCGTCCGACGTCGATGACCTCGCCGCCATCGAAAAAGCCGTTTTCTCGAGCGATCGCATTTCTCGCCGCTCCTTTCGCCAACTGATCGAACGCGACACCGCCGAGCTGCTGGTTGGCGAAAGCGATGGCCGCGTCGCCGGCTATGCAGTCGTGCTGTTTCGCAAGGGCAGCGGCGTCGCGAGGCTTTATTCGATCGCCGTTGGTCCATTTTTCGGCGGCCGTGGCGTTGGCCGGCTGCTGCTGGAAGAGGCCGAGGCCGCCGCTTTCGAGCACGGCCGCATGATGCTTCGTTTGGAAGTCCGCGAGGACAACCCGCGCGCGATCCAGATCTACGAGCAGAGCGGCTACCGCAAGATCGGCCGCGAGCCGGACTATTACGAGGATGGCGCCACGGCGCTGCGCTATGAAAAGACCTTGCGCGGCGACATTCCGGTGGCCACCGAAGTGCCGTTTTATCAGCAAACTTGCGAATTCACTTGCGGACCATGCTGCCTGATGATGGCGATGGCTTACTTCGGCCCCGGATTCGTGCCGGATCCGGTGATGGAAATCAGGCTGTGGCGTGAGGCGACGACCGTTTTCATGATGTCGGGGCCGGGCGGCTGCGAACCGTTCGGGCTTGCCGTCGCCGGCTATGAGAGCGGGCTTGCTGCTGAGATCTATGTCTCCTTCTACGGCGCGCTGTTCCTGCAGTCGGTGCGCAGCGAGGACAAGCGCCGCGTCATGGAGCTGGCGCAGGTCGACTTTCGCCGCCGCGCGGAACTTTACAGCATCCCGGTGAATTACCGTTCATTCGGGCTTGACGACATTCGCACCGCGATCGCAGAGGGAAAACTGGTGCTGGTCCTGATCAGCGGCTTCCTGATGTTCGGCAAGAAGGTTCCGCACTGGGTATTGGCCATCGGTGACGACGGCGATCATATCCTGATCCACGACCCCTGGGTCGAGGACGAGCGGCAGGAGACGATCCTCGATGCTGCCAACATTCCCGTGCCTTACGGCATCTTCATGAACATGGCGCAATTCGGCCGCGACGGATTGCGCGCCGCTATCACTCTCGGAAAGCGCGATAGCCAATGACCTGGGTCATCCTTACCGGCCGGCAGAACGATCTCGACCAAGTGGCGACGCCGCACAAGATCATCACCAATCGCGACTACCTTGCCCATCCGGCACTGTTTCGCGGTCAGCGGCCGAAGGTCATCAACCTGTCGAACAATTACGGCTACCAGAGCCGCGGCTATTACGCGTCGCTGCTTGCTGGTTCGCGCGGCCATAAGGTCATCCCGACGGTCGAAACGATGATCGACCTGTCGGAGCGCAAGCTCTATGAGCACGCGTTGCCGGAACTCGAACTCGCACTCAACAAGTGCCGCAAGGATCTGGGTGGCGCTTTTCCCCAGAAGGTCTGCATCTTCTTCGGCATCGGACCATCCAGGATCTGGGACCGCTTCGCAAAACTTCTGTTCGACTGGTTCCGTGCCCCGGCGCTCGAGGTCCACATCAGGGACAGCGCCGAATGGGCCTCGATCCGCAAGATCGGGTTCCATCCCCTGGCCAGGATGACCGAGGACGAGGAAACGCACTTTCTCCAGTGCCTGGAGACCTACACCAACCGCGAGTGGCGCGACACCAAGGGCCGCACGCCGGCGCGCTACACTTTCGCCACTCTGGTCGATCCGCATGAGGAACTGCCACCGTCGGAGATTTCGTCGCTGCGCCACTGGGCCAAGATCGCTGAAAAGATGGGCGTCGAAATCGAGCCGATCACCAAGCGGGATCTGGCCAAGCTCGCCAACTACGACGCGCTGTTCATCCGCGAGACCACCTCGATCTCCAACCACACCTACCGCTTTGCCCGCCGCGCCCAGCAGGAAGGCATGCCGGTCATCGACGATCCGCTGTCGATGATCCGCTGCACCAACAAGGTCTATCTCAACGAGCTGATGACCTACAACAAGGTACCGGTGCCGCCAACGGTGATGATAGCCGGCACCTCGGACCTGGAACTTGCGGCGCAGACGCTGGGCTTCCCGCTGGTGCTGAAGATCCCGGACTCCTCGTTTTCGCGCGGCGTCAAGAAATGCGGCACCTTCGACGAGCTGAAGACGCTCGCAACCGAATGGCTGGAGGATTCCGACCTCCTGATCGCGCAAAAATTCATTCCGACGGAATATGACTGGCGCGTCGGCGTCCTCGGCGGCCAGCCCTTGTTTGCTGTCCATTATCTGATGGCCAAGAAACATTGGCAGATCGTCAATCACAAGGCCAACGGCAAGCCCGACCAGGGCGGCATCAAGACCTTCACCCTGAAGGAAGCGCCGGCCCATGTCGTCGAGACGGCGGTGAGTGCGGCGCGTTGCATCGGCGACGGCCTCTACGGCGTCGACCTCAAGGAAACTAGGGACGGCGTCTTCGTCATCGAGGTCAACGACAACCCCAACCTCGACCACGGCTGGGAAGACTCTGGCGAAAAGGACGAGGTCTGGGTGCGGCTGACGCAGTGGTTCCTGGAGCGGCTGGACAGGCCGGGGCGATGATATACGATTGTGGGGGAAAAGATGCTGTTCTTCGTGATCGAGGATTTTCGCGGCTGCGACCGCAAGGAGATCTACCGCCGTTTCCGCGACCAGGGCCGCCTGAAGCCGGACGCGCTTCTCGTGCACCACAGCTGGATCGCAGCGGATATGAGCCGCTGCTTCCTGCTGGTGGAGGCCGATGACATCACGCTCCTGCAGCGGTGGGTCATCGAATGGGCGGATCTGGTCGAATTCGAGATTGTTCCTGTGGCGACGAACAAGGATATGGTTGAGGCATTGAACGGGCACCTCTGACCCGGCAAGGAACCTCCTGGTTCGCCACACCTGAATTCCGCCTTCTCTATCAAGGAATTAACACGCGAATCGAGCGTCATCTCAAGCAGATCTAAGCCGGTTGCCCGCGCTTCCGCGAGACTGTCGCACTTAGCCGGACTGCCGGATCGCCGCGCTCGACTTCAGCAGCCGATTGATGTCCGACGCCTTTGACGGCACGCCGATCAAATAGCCTTGGGCCTCGACACAACCCTCTTTTTGCAGGAATTCAAGCTGCGCTTCGGTCTCGACACCTTCGGCGGTGACGGTGATGCCCAGCTGTGCGCCAAGCCCGATGATGGTGCGCACGATCGCCGCGGTATCGCGACTGTCGATGTCACGGGTGAACGAGCGATCGATCTTGATCTTGTCGACGGGAAAGCGCCTGAGGTAGCCCAGCGAGGAATAGCCGGTGCCGAAATCGTCCAGCGCGATGCGGACGCCCAGATCGCGTAGCTGCCTGAGTGTCTTGAGCACCAGATCGCTCTCGTCCATCAGCACCGTTTCGGTGATTTCCAGTTCAAGTCGGTTGGCCGGCACGCCCGAGAACGCCAGTGCCGAAATGACGCTGCGGGCAAAGGTACCGCTTTTGATCTGCACGGCGGAGACATTGACTGCGATGCGCCAAGCCGCCCAGCCGGCCGCGGTCGTGCAGGCTTTTCGCAGCGCCCATTCTCCGAGCGGCACGATCAGCCCGGTCTCCTCGGCGGCCGGAATGAAGTCGTCCGGCCGCACCAGGCCGCGCACCGGCGATCGCCAGCGCATCAAGGCTTCGGCACCGACGATTTCGCCGGAGGCGATGTTCATGATCGGCTGGAAATCCAGCTCGAATTCGCGGCGCGACAGCGCTGCCCTGAGATCGATTTCGAGCGCCCGGCGGGCCCGCACCCTCGCGTCCATGGCCGGTTCGAAGAAGCGGTAGAGGTTGCGCCCTTCGCTCTTTGCCCGATAGAGCGCCATATCGGCATTTTTCAGCAAAGTCTCGGCGTCCTTGCCGTCATTCGGAAACAGCGCGATGCCGAGACTGATGCCGACACGCATGTCGTGTCTCTTGTCGCGAAACGGCTTTCCGATGATCTCGACTATGCGTTTGGCCAGCTTTTCCGCGTCGCCCGGGCTTTTGAGATTGAACAGGATGATGACGAATTCGTCGCCGCCGAAGCGGGAGACAACGTCCGTTTCATTGCGCAGGCACCGTTGCAGCCGTTCGGCCACGCATTTCAGCAGCCAGTCGCCGGCGGGGTGACCCCAAGTATCATTGACTGCCTTGAAGTGATCGAGGTCGAGCGAGAATATCGCCAGCGATCCGTCTCTCGTCTCGCTCAGGGCTTGGTCGAGCCGTTCGCGAAGCATCGAGCGATTGGGCAGGTTGGTCAATGTGTCGTGGTGCGCAAGATGGGTCATGCGCTCTTCCACACGCCTGCGCTCGGTGACATCGTCGAACGTCGCGACCCAGCCGCCGCCGCTCATCGGCCGGCGCGCAACCAGCAGCGTCCTGCCGTCGGCGAGATGACGATGCGTTACGTGTGTTTTCCCCGCCCGCAGGCAGGCTTCGATTTGCGAGATTTCGCTGTCGGGGTCGAGCTTTGTATAAATGCCCAGTTCCAGCAGCCGCTTGAACGCATCACGGTGGCTCATGCCAAGCGGGAAGTCGGCGGGCCTGACATGATAAAGTTCCAGGAAACGTTCGTTGCGCACGATCAGCTTGCCGTCCGCATCGTACATCAAAAGGCCTTGCGACATGTTGGCAAGTGCTGCGTCGAAACGGCGGTGCTGCTCTTTCAACTCCTGCTCGGCGCGCCGTTGCTCGGTGATGTCCTCGTAGATCGAGACCCAGCCACCTGACGCCAGCGGCCGGTGCGAAATGTTGACGATGCGCCCGTCTGCAAGCGTTTCCTCATAGGTGGAAGGTTTTGCCTGGTCGATATAGGGCTTGCGGATGGCATAGAGTTGCTCGGCGCTTTGCGAGGCGATGCCGATATCCACGCTGTGCTGGAGGATGTCGAAAAACCGGATGCCGGGCCGCACCACTTCGGCGTCGAGGCGAAAGATGCTGATGTAGTTCCTGTTGCAGATGATCATCCGCTCATCGGCATCGAACATGCACAGGCCATGCGACATGTTCTCGATCGCTGCCGAAAAACGCTCGTTCTGTTCGCGTAGCTCGTCTTCGATCCGTCGCGGCAGACCAACGCCTTTGGCCCTCCGTCGGCGGACGGATGAACCAGCCTTGATACCGGCAACGGGCATGAGGCAAGCCTATGGACCATGGTTAACCACGGCACTGTTGTCCCTGCCGGTTAATTTACCGTTTTCAGCCGGCTGGAACGGCAGTCTGGCGTCGCGACTTTTCGATCGCCGCAAACCGTTTGAGAAAGGCATTCTGCGCCCAGGTCACCGAGCGCGGCGTGACATCGAAGTGCTCGGCGTTGAAACCGCGCGGCCTGCCGAAGAACTCGGTCGCCTCTGCCGTCGAAAAACCCGCAAGCAGCGTTGCTTCGAAATAAGCGGCGATCTGATCCGCTCGCTTAATTTCCTTGCGCAGCCCCGCGTCGAGTTCGGCCGGCAGTGAAAAGCGCAGATGGATGGCGCGCTGCAGCCTGGTCTCGCAATCCCTGTAGCTGCCGCCCATCACGGATTTGAACGGCGAGATCATATCGCCAATGACGTATTCCGGCGCGTCATGCAGCAGCGCCGCCAACCGCGCGTCAGCGTCGGCATCCGGCATCAGTTCGCCGACAAGCGTTTCGACCAGCAGCGAATGCTGGGCGACCGAAAAGGCGTGATCGCCTCTGGTCTGGCCATTCCAGCGTGCGACGCGGGCAAGGCCATGGGCAATATCGGAGATCTCGATGTCGAGCGGCGAGGGATCGAGCAGGTCGAGCCGGCGGCCGGACAGCATACGTTGCCAGGCACGCGGCGGCGCCCCGGCGCGGTCGGCCGCCATCAGGCGTCCTCCGCGCCGACGGCTTCCTGCGGAAAGCTGAATTTCGCCCAGGACGGGATGGCGAGCGACACAGCGACGTCGTCAGCCAGGATCGGCAGGCCGGCGTCGAGCGCTGCCTTGACCCGGTCGATGCGGGCAATGGCAAGGCCTGTCGTGCCGGCGGTAGAGCCAAGCGTGCCGACTGGTCGCCCCGCCACGGCCAACTCTGCGCGCGAAGTGGGCAGGGGGCGTTCGGCCGAGACGATCAACACTCGGCGCCTGGCAGTGCCGCGATGCTGCATGCGCGAGACGACCTCCTGGCCGACGTAGCAGCCTTTCTTGAAGCCGACGCCACCGATCTCGTCGAGCAGCACATCATGCGGAAACGCGTCGCCGAGCTGATAGTCGCTGCCGCTTTCGGCAATGCCATTGGCGATGCGAAAGGCTTGCCATGCGGCAAGGTCGCCGCTGTCTGCGGCGCCACCATAGAAGCGCGTGACGATAGCATCGACAAACCGCGCATCGGCAACCGGTGCGGATTCAAATTGCGAGGCAGTTGAATCGCTTTCCCATACGACGGTCACAACCGACTGATCTGCCTTGGCAATTTCGACTTTGGCGCGCAACTTGTAGAGCGTCAGCCGTCGCATGAAGTCATCGGTGGTCTCAGCACGGCATTCGAGCAGGAAAATATTTTCGCCAGCGCGCGAGATCAGGAAGTCGAAAAGGATCTTGCCTTGCGGCGTCAGTAAGGCGCCGGGCTTTGCTTCGCCGCGGCCTAGCGCGTCTAGGTCGGTGGTCAGGATGTTCTGCAAAAAGTGTTCGGCATCCGGTCCGGACACGGAAACGAGTGCGCGATCTCTGAGCGAGGCAAAGGGCATGGTGGGAAAACGAGCCTGATCTTGCAAAACTATCGGTCATTACGTAAGCCGCTGGCACTTCCCCCGCAAGAGACCGGATCCGCATGGCCCCCCTCTACGATCTCATCCTGACAGGCGGCACCGTGGTCAATCACGACGGCGAGGGTTTTCGCGACGTCGGTATCAATGGTGGGCGCATCGCTGCCATCGGCGACCTCCGCCAGGCATCGGCGGGCGAGACGATCGACTGCCACGGGCTGCATATCCTGCCGGGCGTCGTCGACAGTCAGGTGCATTTCCGCGAGCCGGGACTGGAGCACAAGGAAGATTTGGAGACGGGCTCCCGGGCAGCGGTGCTTGGCGGCGTCACCGCCGTCTTCGAGATGCCGAACACCAATCCGCTGACCACCAGCGAGGCAACCCTTGTCGACAAGGTGCGGCGTGCCACCGGCCGCATGCATTGCGACTTTGCCTTCTGGGTCGGCGGGACCCGCGACAATGCAAAAGACGTTGGCAATCTCGAGCGGCTGCCGGGTGCGGCCGGCATAAAAGTGTTCATGGGCTCGTCCACCGGCGACCTGCTGGTCGAGGACGACGAAGGCGTTGCCTCGATCCTGAGGAACACACGCCGCCGCGCCGCCTTTCATTCCGAGGACGAGTTCCGGCTGCGCGAGCGGCTTGGCGAGCGCATCGCGGGCGATCCGTCCTCACATCCGGTGTGGCGCGACGAGATCGCTGCATTGCGCTGCACAGAGCGCCTTGTGCGCATCGCGCGCCAGGTTCGCGCCCGGATCCACGTGCTGCACATCTCGACCGCCGAGGAGATAGGCTTCCTCGAACAGCACAAGGATGTCGCGACCTGCGAGGCGACGCCGCATCATTTGACGCTGAGCGCCGATGACTATGCGCAGCTCGGTACGTTGATCCAGATGAACCCGCCGGTGCGCGCCACGCGTCATCGCGAGGGGATCTGGCAGGGCATTGCGCAAGGCGTTGTCGATGTCCTCGGCTCAGACCATGCGCCGCACACGCTGGCCGAGAAGGCAAAAGCTTATCCGGCGTCGCCGTCCGGCATGACCGGGGTGCAGACTTTGGTGCCGATCATGCTGGACCATGTCAACGCCGGCCGGCTGACGCTGCAGCGCTTTGTCGACCTGACCAGCCACGGCCCGCAGCGTATTTTCGGCATCGCCAGGAAAGGCCGTATTGCCGCCGGCTACGATGCCGATCTGACCATCGTCGATCTGAAGCGCCGAGAGACCATCGCCAACGCCCAGCAAGGCTCCAAGGCCGGCTGGACGCCTTATGACGGCAGGCAGGTGACCGGCTGGCCGGTCGGCACCATCGTTCGGGGCCGGCGCGTGATGTGGGAAGGCGAGATCGTCGCGCCGAGCCAGGGCAGGGCGGTGGAGTTTTGCGAGGCGTTGGCGGGCTAAGCTCCCTGCCTCATAAGGGCCAGGCTAAACCACTCAATCCCCAGCAACGAAGAACGTCCATTGTCCGGTCGGCGTGATGCCGACTCGGTAGAAGATGTACGCACCGAACTGCTTCATATCGTCATAGTCGCTGGCGGTGACGATCTTGAACAGCTCGACCCGCTGCCTGGCATCGAGCTTGTCCAGCGGCAGGGCGAAGAAATAGGGCCAGACATAGAGATCCTGCGGCGTGCCGGCATCGACATGGACAAAACCGGCACTGAGCACCTCTTCCAGGATGGCGAGGATCTCCTGGCCTTCCGTATCGCCCGAAAGGCCCTTCAGGAAGGCGATCGGGTCGCCCTCGATGTCACCCAGCGACAATTGGGTCATCATGTCTCCCGTGCCGATCAGCGGCCGAAGCTTTTCGATGTCGCCGCTTTTGCACGCCTCGACGATCAGATCGTGCATGCGCCTGACCGGTTCCGGCAACTTGGCCAGGTCGTAGACGACTTCGGGCACAGGCGCGTCCGGATCGACATGCGGATTGGCCATCCCGCCATCGTCCGTTGGCCCTTTCGGTTCGGTTTGCTCTGGCTCCTCGGATGGAGTCGGCTGGCGGGCTGGAGGTGGTACCGTGCCGAGCGGGCCGGGCATCGGCACGGTACTTCCAGACGGCGACATGTCGCCGTCCGGCGGCGGCGTGACCGGCGAGGGCAGGTCTTCGCGTTTGATCTCGCTGAGGGCGTGAGCGGGACTGCTCGCAAGAAACAGTGCAAGGGGAATTGTGGCGCAGGAAGCAGTAAGCCAAATGCCGAGGACCAGGCCGCGTGGCTTGCCTGATATCGAAAAATTCACCGCCTGCTACTCCCTGGTTCCAGCCCATCCATGTGCCCGGACATGACGTCCGGCGGCGCGCCGTCGTCAAAGAACCGAGATCAGTGCCGCAGTCTTTCGGGCTCGAAGGCCCCGGCAATCACCTTTTCACGCATGCGATCGAGCAGGGCAAGCGCCGAGGTCTCGCCATTGGCGCGCAGCATTTCGCCGAATGCCGTTTCGAGGGCTGCCTCGGCGATGATTTCCGGCTCGATCCCCGCCGACAATCCTTCTGCCCAGGCTTCGCTGTGGCTTTCCACGGCAGTCAGGCGCTTTTCTTCCCTGACCAGCGCGTCGATGTCGTTGACGCCATGTTCCATTGCGATGTCCACCCTTTCAAGCGGTGATCCGTTGGACAGGGATCAAGCTTGAGTTGTCCCTTTTACACGCAGGCGCAAGTAAGTATCTGTAAATGCGACATTTTTTTGGTCGCTGTCTACAAATTCCGTCGCGTCTAGCAAACCTGCATCCGATCCGTTTCAAACTTAGCCGATTAGGTCGGCCAAGGGGACGGAAACCTTCAGTTTGAGTTAATTTCACATCTGCGCGCTAACGTTTCGTTAACATAGTTGCAAAAGTGCAACATTAGGTTTGCACCAAGACCTCAGTCGAGGCAAGCGGGGAAGTGTCGAACGCGTCCGCCGCGACGGCGCCGACCCTTGATGCAGCTTTTCCGGAAAGCGGCTGCCGTCGTCAGTTTCCGTAGCGCGAAGCGATGTCGCGAGACAGCGTCTCGCCTTCCTTCATGTAGCGGCTGATGGCTTCCGTCGCCGAGGCGGTGCATTGCGTATAAGTGCCGCCGAACGACCGGTAGCCGCGGTTGAAGCTGGCGATGAAGCGGGCGCGCCGCTCCGGGTTCGGATTTTCCGATGCGATCAGTTTTTCCATCTCGGCTCGCCACCGATCGCCCTTCTCGCCACACAGATTACGCAGGAAATGCAGCGAGCCGAGCACTTCCGCCAGCCGCATCAGCCCGGGCTCGAACGGTGCTTCGGCGGCAATCGCCGGGCGCGCACCGACAACCACACTGACGGCGAGGCATGCGGCGAGAAACGAAGACGTGCGGCTCATGAGGCTTTGTGCTGGAACAATTTGTCGCCTGCAAGGCGATTCTCTGGCTCACGTCTCGCCGTCTTTTTTGGGACCGAGTAGATCGTCGGCAATTTCAAACACTGCATCGGCGAGCGGCATCGCCATCATTTCGGCCAGCGTATAGAAAGCCGCGGTTTCGGCGTCGTCGCTGGCAACCGCCTCGCCGCCGGCATAATCGGCCCCAAACACCGTCAGCCAGTAGTCGACCGGATGTCCGTCCCCGCTGCCGTCAATGTGGATTTCCCGCAGCGGCCGGTAGCTGCACGCCTGCAATCCGGTCTCTTCCAGCAATTCGCGCCGTGCTGCCTGTTCCAGCGTCTCGCCGGCTTCGACCTTGCCGCCGGGAAAGGCATAGAGGCCTTGCGAGGGCGGCCTGGCCCGCTTGACCAGCAGCACCGTGTTCTCGCGCACGACGCAGGCCGAGACTGCCGGAATGATCTTGCGTGCTTCCATGGCTCCGGATCGCTCGATTGGCACAGCCCGTTGTGGACCGACCGTCGGCGAACAGCTTTAGCGGTTGCGAAAGGCAGGTTCCATGGCCACTTTCATACGCCACCAATCGAAAGCTGAATTCATGTGCGGACGCTTTGCTTTGACAGCCACTCCGGACCAGACCGCTGCCTTTCTCGGCCTGGCGGAACCTGAGGAGTTTCCGGCCCGCTACAATATCGCGCCGACGCAGCCGGTGCTGATGGCGCTCGCCGGATTGACGCAGGCGCCGGGCTCGAACCTGCCCGACCGCCGCTCGATTCTGGTGCGCTGGGGCCTGATTCCTGCTTGGGTGAAGGATACGCGTAATTTCCCGCTGCTGTTCAACGCGCGTTCCGAGGGGGCTTCGGAAAAGGCGTCGTTTCGCGCTGCCATGCGCCATCGCCGCGCCCTGGTGCCGGCTTCGGGATTCTACGAATGGCACCAAACCGGTGGCAGAAGAGGGCAGCCCTATTGGGTGCGGCCAAGACAGGGCGGGCTTGTCGCCTTCGCCGGGCTGATTGAGACCTATGCCGAGCCGGGCGGCTCGGAAGTGGACACCGGCGCCATTCTGACCGCCCACGCCAATGCCGATACTGCCCATATCCACGACCGCATGCCGGTAGTGATCCATCCCGAGGATTTCGCACGCTGGCTGGATTGCCGCACGCTCGAGCCGCGCGACGTGGCCGATCTGCTGAGACCCGCCCAGCCCGATTTCTTCGAAGCGATCCCGGTTTCCGACCTCGTCAATAAGGTCGCCGATACCGGGTCGGAGATTCAGGAGAAGGGCGTCATCGAGCCTGAGCCCGAGAAGGTCAAGCGCCAGAAGTCCGGCGCGAACGACAATCAGATGAGTTTATTTTAGCAAAAGCTACTGTTACTGGCTCGCCGTGAGCGCCTCAATCTTCACCCGACCGCATTCTCAGGCAGCGCGCGGCGAGACGATCTTCTGTGCCGGCTTCTTCTTCTTCGCGGTGTGCAGAAGAGCGGCGACGATTGCTGCCGGGCCGATCGCTCGGTAATAGCTGTCGAGCGCCGGTTGCTTGGCACGGCTGGGTTCCTGCTTGGGCATTCTTCTCTTCCCTAGTAACGTCTTCGTGTCTGCGTTTGCTGGCCGAATCCGACCAAATCGTGACGCTTGCTGATCTAGCCGGCGAATGTTTCATGACAGTGCCGACATGTTTAATAAAATGTTTCAGTGCCGCATTTCCTGTGATCCAACGATATTTTTGGCGAAGGTAGCGACTTGACGGCAACACCGGGCAAGGCGATAAAGCCGGCCATGAAAACGCCTTTCGCCATTTGTGGCATTTGCATTATCGGCTAGCCTCGCGCTGGTCCTGGACGTTTTCGCCTCATCTCCTCCAAGATTGGACAAACGCCCCGGCCAGCAGGCTGGAGCCCGATTTGCGCCTCGGCGTAACTGGCTTCATCCAGAGCACGATCCCAAAGATCATGCTCAACCAAAGTAACGCACCGGGAACGCACGTATGTCTGACGCATCGAAGAGCCTGCGCCTCTACAACACGCTAACGCGGAGCAAGGAGGATTTCTTCCCGATCGATCCGCGCAACGTGCGCATGTATGTCTGCGGCCCGACGGTCTATGACTTCGCCCATATCGGCAATGCGCGGCCGGTGATCGTCTTCGACGTGCTGTTCCGTTTGCTACGGCATCTCTACGGGCAAGCGCACGTCACTTATGTCCGCAACATTACGGACGTCGACGACAAGATCAACGCTCGCGCGCTGCGCGATTTCGGCGGCGAGATTGCATCGGGCAAGCTGTCGCTGAACGAAGCGATCAGGCGGGTCACCGAAAAGACCGCCGGTCAGTTCCACAAGGACGTTGCGGCGCTCGGTTGCCTGGAACCGACGGTCGAGCCGCGCGCCACCGAGTTCGTCGAGCCCAGGCCCGACGGCAAAGTCGACATGATCTTCTTGATTCAACGCTTGATCGAAGGCGGCCATGCCTATGTCGCGGCTGGAGAAGTCTTGTTCGACACCGCTTCCATGCCGGATTATGGGCAGTTGTCGAAGCGCAATCTCGATGAGCAGCAGGCCGGCGCCCGCGTCGCCGTCGATGCGCATAAGAAGAACCCGCAGGATTTCGTGCTGTGGAAATTGTCTTCGCCCGAGGAGCCGGGCTGGGACAGCCCGTGGGGCAGGGGTCGGCCGGGCTGGCACATCGAGTGCTCGGCGATGTCGGCCGCCTATCTCGGCGAGGTGTTCGACATCCATGGCGGTGGTCTCGACCTGATCTTTCCGCACCACGAGAACGAGATCGCGCAATCGCGTTGCGCCCACGGCACCGAAACGATGGCCAAGGTTTGGATGCACAACGGTTTCCTGCAGGTCGAAGGGCAGAAGATGTCCAAGAGCCTGGGCAATTTCTATTCGATCACCGAATTGCTGGAGACGGATACCTTTGGCGGCCGCAAATGGCCGGGCGAGGTGCTCAGGCTGGCGATGCTGATGACGCATTATCGCGAGCCGATCGACTTTTCCGTGCGCAAGCTGGAAGAGGCGGAAAGGCTGCTTACGAAACTCTACCGTCGATTTGATGAAATCTGGCCCGTGAACCCAATCACACCGGAACCTCGAATATTGGAGCATCTGCTCGACGATTTGCAGACATACGATGCGTTCCGCACCGCTTCTTCATCTGCGTACGGAGCTGGGGATGATGCGGGCCGAGTCTTGGCTGGTCTAAAACTTCTGGGTCTTATGCAGCACACCCCAGATGAATTCTTACGTGGCGTCCCAGCTGTGACTGAGACCAAGGCCGTCGCCCACGCAAGCATTCAGGAGGAGGACGACACCCTCGACTCATACGGCTCTGTTGGTCCCACCAAGGATCGTATCAGAGCGCGTATAGACGAAAGACTCGGTCTTATTCGCGAAAAGAACTGGGCCGAGGCCGACCGCATCCGCGACGAGCTTCTGGCGCAAGGCGTGCAATTGAAGGACGGAAAGGACCCGGTCACCGGCGCCCGCATCACCACCTGGGAGGTAAAGCGGTGAGGGTGGAGGTCGAAATGTGTGCAAGGCTGGCGAAGGCTTTTGTGATGGCCGATCTCCCCCCTTGCGGGGGAGATGTCCGGCAGGACAGAGGGGGGTGGGAAGGATCGCCGACTTTCGACGTAACCCATTCGCACCCCGGAACCTGCTTGAGGGCGTGGCTGCCATCGGTTGACAGGCCGGAGGGACAGTACCCCCCTCTGTCCTGCCGGACATCTCCCCCGCAAGGGGGGAGATTGGCTGTCGTCGATGATTTCGCCAATCGCGAAGGCGAGGGTGCTTGATGGGTCACGACCTCGTTCCATCGCGTCAGCGAAAGAATGCAAAATCTCTGCGCCGTGGCATGACCGATGCCGAGTTGAAGCTTTGGAACGAATTGCGCGCCCATCGGCTGATGGGGATGAGCTTTCGCCGGCAGGTGCCGATCGGACCTTACATCATCGACTTTGCTTGCTCGACACACAGCTTGATCATTGAGGTTGACGGCAGCCAGCACGCGGATCCCGAAAGCGTCCAGCGTGACGAGGCACGAAGCGCGTACTTGAATGCCAGCGGCTGGACCATCCTGCGCTTTTGGAACGACGACGTCGTTCGCGATATTGACAATGTCTGCCAGCACATCGTGATCGTGGCCGGCCTGACTGGCGCCGACGTGTTGGCAGGCCAGCCAGCAACGGAGGTAGTTCCATGATCGATCATCTCGGCATCACCGTTTCGGATTTCGACGCGTCGAAGGCTTTTTGCGACAGGGCGATGGCGCCGCTCGGCGCCTCGCTGCTGTACATGGTGCCGCAGGAATATACCGGCGGCGCCAAGGTCGGCGGCTACGGCCGCGACCGGCCGGTGTTTTGGCTGCACGCCGGCAAGGACAAGTCGAAGCATCATCAGCATGTCGCTTTCACCGCGCGCAGCCGCGCCGAGGTCGATGCCTTTCACGCCGCGGCAATCGCCGCCGGCGGCAAAGACAATGGCGGGCCTGGCCTGCGCCCGCACTACCATCCGAACTATTATGGCGCCTTCGTCCTCGACCCCGACGGCAACAATGTCGAGGCGGTCTGCCATGCTCCGGAGTAGTGCGCGATGAGCCTCGACAACAGACCGGTGTATACAGGCGGCTGCCAGTGCGGCGCCGTGCGCTTCCGCGTCGAAGGCACGCTCGGCGATGCTTCCGTCTGCCATTGCCGCATGTGCCAGAAGGCGAGCGGCAATTTCTACCTGCCGCTGGTCTCGGTGCGCGGCGCTAGGCTGGACTGGACGCGCGGTGAGCCCAAACGCTTCCGCTCGTCCAACGCGGCTTTGCGCGGTTTCTGCGCCGAATGCGGCACGCCGCTGACCTTCGAAGCGCCCGATGGCGTGGCGCTCGCCATCGCCGCATTCGACCACCCCGAGGAGATTGCGCCGACGATCCAATGGGGTGTCGAAGCCAAGCTCCCCTATGTGGATCATGTTCACGAATTGCCCGGTGAGGAAACGATGGCCGACGTCTCGTCTGCCTCCTATCTCGCCGACCTCGTCTCCTACCAACATCCCGACCACGACACCGAACAATGGCCGCCGGAGGAAAAATCATGACCGAAACCGTTCGTACCGGTGGCTGCCAGTGCGGCGCCGTGCGCTTCCGCATCCACGGGGCGCTCGGCCGCCCGTCCATTTGTCATTGCGGCATGTGCCAGAAACAGTTCGGGTCGTTTTTCGGCGCGCTGGTGACAGTGCCGAGCGACGGCGTCGAATGGGTGCGCGAGGAGCCGAGTTACTTTCAGTCGTCGGTCAACATCGATCGCGGCTTCTGCGCCCGCTGCGGCACACCGCTGACCTACCGCCAGCCCGGCGCGCTGGAGATCGCCATCGGCGCCTTCGACGACCGTTCCGATCTGGCGCCGCAGATCCAGGTCAACTACGCCGCCAGGCTGCCTTGGGTCGAGACGATCTTCGACGCACCGATCCACGACGACCCGGATTTCTACGCGCGACAGGAATCCATCATCTCCTTCCAGCATCCCGATCACGAGACGGCCAACTGGCCGCAGCAGGGCCTGAAATTATGAGCAGCGAATTCCGTACCCTCTATCCCGAGATCGAGGCCTTCGAGTCCGGCATGCTCGACGTTGGCGATGGCCATCAGGTCTATTGGGAGCGCTCCGGCACCAAGGGGGCCAAGCCGGCTATATTCCTGCATGGCGGGCCGGGCGGCACCATTTCGCCAAAGCACCGGCGGCTGTTCGACCCGAAGCTCTACGACCTCGTTCTGTTCGACCAGCGCGGCTGCGGAAAATCGACGCCCAATGCGTCGCTCGAAGCCAACACCACCTGGCACCTGGTCGCCGACATCGAGCGCCTGCGAAAAATGTGCGGCTTCGACAAATGGCTGGTGTTCGGCGGCTCGTGGGGTTCGACGTTGGCGCTGGCCTATGCCGAGACCCACCCCGAGCAGGTCAGCGAACTGGTCGTGCGCGGCATCTACACGCTGACCCGCGCCGAACTCGAATGGTACTACCAGTTCGGCGTCTCGGAGATGTTCCCCGACAAGTGGGAGCGGTTTTTGGCACCCATTCCGGAGGCTGAGCGCGCCGACATGATGGCCGCCTACCGCAAACGGCTGGTCGGCAACGATCCTGTGGCGCGGGTCGAGGCCGCCTGCGCCTGGAGCCTGTGGGAGGGCGAGACGATCACGCTGCTGCCGGAACCGGAAACCAGCGGTCCCTTCGGCCAGGATGATTATGCCCTGGCTTTCGCCCGCATCGAGAACCACTATTTCGTCCATGCCGGCTGGCTGGAAGAGGGACAGCTGCTGCGCGATGCATGGAAGCTTAAGGATATCCCGGGTACCATCGTTCACGGCCGCTACGACATGCCGTGCCCGGCGCGCTATGCCTGGGCGCTGCACAAGGCGTGGCCGAAAGCGGACTTCCATCTGATCGAAGGCGCCGGCCACGCCTATTCGGAGCCGGGCATCCTCGACAGGCTGATCCGCGCAACGGACATGTTTGCCGGGAAATGACCATGGCTCGCGAGCGCCTTTATCTGTTCGACACCACGCTGCGCGATGGTCAGCAGACGCCGGGTATCGACTTTTCCGTCGAGGACAAGATCGCCATCGCCAAGCTGCTGGACGCGTTCGGCATCGACTACGTCGAGGGCGGCTACCCCGGCGCCAATCCAACCGACACCGCCTTCTTTGCCGAGCGCCGCACGGCCGATGCCAAATTCGTTGCTTTCGGCATGACCAAGCGGGCAGGCGTGTCGGCTTCGAACGACCCCGGCCTCACGACGCTGATCCAATCCAAATCTGATGCCATCTGCTTCGTCGCCAAGAGCTGGGACTACCACGTCCGCGTCGCGCTCGGCTGCACCAATGAGGAGAACCTCGAGGCGATCAAGACCTCGGTCGAGGCGGCGCTCACTGCCGGCAAGGAGGCGATGGTCGACTGCGAGCATTTCTTCGATGGCTTTAAGGCCAACCCCGATTATGCGCTGGCCTGCGCCAGAACGGCTTATGAAGCCGGCGCGCGCTGGGTGGTTCTGTGCGACACCAATGGCGGCACCCAGCCCTCTGAGGTGCGCGCCACCGTCGAAAAGGTGATCGCCGCCGGCATACCGGGCGACCATCTCGGCATCCACGCCCATGACGACACCGGCCAGGCGGTGGCGAATTCGCTTGCCGCCGTGGAGGCCGGCGTGCGCCAGATCCAGGGCACGCTGAATGGCATCGGCGAGCGCTGCGGCAACGCCAATCTGATCTCGATCGTGCCGACATTGGCGCTGAAGGCGGCCTTTTCGGGCCGCTTTGCTACAGGCATTTCGGCAGAGGCGTTGACCGGTATATCGCGTCTGTCCCGCGCCTTCGACGAGTTGCTGAACCGCGCGCCCGAAGCGCAGGCGCCCTATGTCGGCGCCTCCGCTTTCGCCACCAAGGCCGGCATCCATGCCTCGGCGCTGGCCAAGGAGCCGGCGACCTACGAGCATGTGCCGCCAGAGACTGTCGGCAACCGCCGCCGCGTCATGGTGTCGGACCAAGGTGGGAAGGCCAATTTCCTCGCCGAGCTGAAGCGGCGCGGCATCGACGTGCCCCGGGATGACCATCGCCTCGACGCTCTGATCGCCGTGGTCAAAGACCGTGAGGCGGAGGGTTACGCTTACGAAGGCGCCGACGCCAGCTTCGAGCTTCTGGCGCGCAAGATGCTGCATGGCCTGCCGGAATTCTTCCGCGTCACCTCGTTCCGCTGCATGGTCGAGCGCCGCTTCGACGCCAACGGCCAGTTGAAGACGGTCTCGGAGGCGATTGTGAAAGTGCTGGTCGAGGGCGAGGAGAAGATGTCGGTCGCCGAAGGCCATGGCCCGGTCAACGCGCTCGACATTGCGCTGCGCAAGGATCTCGGCAAATTCCAGAGCGAGATCGCCGATCTCGAGCTGGCCGACTTCAAGGTGCGTATCCTCAATGGCGGCACCGAGGCGATCACCCGCGTGCTGATCGAATCCCATGACGGCACCGGCGCGCGCTGGTGGACGGTCGGCGTCTCCGAAAACATCATCGATGCTTCGTTCCAGGCGCTGATGGATTCGATCGTCTACAAGCTGATGAAGAACCGCGACATGGCGGGATTGGCGGCGGCGGAGTAGCGTTGAACCATCAGCGAGACTCCATTGATCCATCAGAAATTTGCGATGGTTTTGGGCAAGCCGCTGGCGCATAGCGTTGGGCCATGACCGCCCAAGCAATGCAAATCGAAGCCGACACCAAAGCTCGTCGCGGTTTTCTGCTGGCGCTTGGCGCCTACCTCCTTTGGGGGCTGCTGCCCTTCTACATGAAGGCTGTCGCGCATCTGCCGCTGGCCGAAGTCATCGCCCACCGCATCGTCTGGTCGGTGCCAATCGCCGCCGCTGTCCTGGTCTGGGCAGGCCGGACTGCCGATTTCAAAGCGGCAGTTCGTTCGCCGCGCATCATTTCGATGGCCGTGCTGACAGCGGCGCTGATCTCGGTCAACTGGGGCATCTATGTCTGGGCGATCGCGGTCGACCGCACCATCGAGACCGCGCTTGGCTACTACATCAACCCGCTGGTCAGCGTCGTTGTCGGCGCGCTGCTGCTCGGCGAACGGCTCGACCGCCTGCAGGTCGTGGCGGTGGTGCTCGCGGCAATCGCCGTCGCGGTACTGACCATCGACGCCGGCAAGCTGCCTTGGGTGTCGCTGGTGCTGGCCTTTTCCTTTGCCGCCTATGCCTTCTTCCGCAAGACGCTGCCAATCGGCCCGAGCCAGGGCTTCCTGCTTGAAGTGCTGCTGCTGTCGGTGCCGGCGCTCGGCTACATCATCTTCCTGATCGCCACAGGACAGGATCATTTCGTCTCCAGCTCGTTGAACGACACCGCCTTGCTGATCGGCTGCGGGCCGGTCACCGCCGTGCCGCTGCTGTTGTTTGCGTTCGGCGCCAGGCTGCTGCGCCTCTCCACCATCGGCATCATGCAATATATCGCGCCGACCATCGTCTTTTTGATCGCGGTGCTGATTTTCGGCGAACCCTTCGGCAGTGTTCAGGCCATAGCCTTCGGGCTGATCTGGGCAGCACTGGCGATGTACTCCTGGTCGATGTTTTCTTCGGTGCGCAAGACCGTTTCCGCATCAGCTCGAGCCGCGTAACGAAGAAAGGCGGTTGGCCGGTCATTGCGGATTTAAGGAAGGCAGTAGGGAAAGGAGTGAATAGTGAATAATCAGTAGTGGATAGACAGGCGCGGTCTGGAACGTCTTGTGTTTCACTATTCACTGTTCACTCTACATCTTATCAATCACCGACTGTACGCCCTCCGTCGGAGCGTCGACGGACGATCCCGCCACCATGATGGCGGCGACGATTGCTTCCGGATCCTCGACCACCAGCGGCTTTACCCGTTGCGCCGTGTGGATGAAGCCTTCCGTTGCCATGTGGTCGAGCAGCGCTAGCATCGGATCCCAGAACCCTCCGACGTTACCGAAGACGATCGGCTTGCGGTGGTGGCCGAGTTGCGCCCAAGTCATGATCTCGACGATCTCCTCGACCGTGCCGATGCCGCCGGGCAACGCCACAAAGGCGTCGGATTTCTCGAACATCCTATGTTTGCGCTCATGCATATTGTCGGTGATGACGAGCTCGTCGAGCCGGTTAAGCGCGGTTTCGGTCGCCTCCCGGTTGATCAGAAAACGTGGAATTATGCCGGTTACCTTGCCGCCGGCCTTTAATGCCCCTTCAGCGACGGCACCCATGATCCCTTTAGTGCCACCCCCGTAAATCAGACGCAGGCCGGACTTGGCGATCGAGCGGCCAAGCAGATGTCCGGCCTTGATATAAGTTTCATCTCGGCCCGGGGACGAGCCGCAATAGACGCAGACAGATCGAATCGTGTTCATGTTATGATTGGTGATAGGGACTATTGGCATGGTCAAGCCCTGGGGCGGGCTTTTTCTTGTCGGATTTGGTAAAACAGGCTAGACCGAATTAGGTGGCTAAGGGGCAGGGAAACATGGCAATTAATCCGTTGAAGGCGTTTTTGTTCGCGGCTGGCGGCTCTGTCGCCGCGGCGGGAACCGCCTATCTATCGGGCGCGCTCGACCCGTATCTCAATTCTACCCGGCCTGCGGAGGTCGCGGCGCTGACGCCGCCGGCTTCGAAACCGGTCGCTCCGGCGACCGAGGGCCGGTTGCCGCCTGCGCCCGCGGCGTCCACCGATGCGGCAGCGCCCGCTGCGCCGACCGCAGCAGGTGCAATCGTGCCGACCTTCGACATCGTGCGCGTCGAAAGCAACGGCTCGATCGTCGTCGCCGGCAATGCGGCGCCCAACGCCAAGGTCGAGATTCTCAACGGTTCGACTGTGCTCGGCTCGACGGTCGCCGGTCCCGACGGCGCCTTTGCCATTATTCTCGACGATCCGCTGAAGCCCGGCGACTACACGATCACGCTGCGCTCGACGGCTGGCAATGTCGCGACCGCCTCGGCGCAGACCGCCGTCGTTTCGATCCCCCGGAATTCCACCGGCCAGGTGCTGGCAATGGTCGAGGAGCCGGGCAAGCCGTCCGAACTGCTCACTGTTCCGGCCCCTGAGGCAAAATCTGATGCCGCGCTGCCTGCCCCCGGCACCGAACTGCCGGCCGCCGCCGCGCCGGCACCAGCCGCGCCGGCCGCCATTGAAGCCGCACCGGCTCCGGTGGCGCCCGCCACACCGGCAGCGTCTGCTGCTCCCGCGGCAGAGCCCAAGATCGTCGTCGAAGCCGTCGAAATCGATGGCAACAAGATTTTCATTGCCGGCGTCACTGATCCCGGCCGCAAGGTGCGCGCCTATGCCAACGATATCCTGCTCGGCGACGCGAAGACCTCGCCCGACCGCCACTTCCTGGTCGAAGCGACACGTGACATCCCGGTCGGCACCTACACCATCCATGTCGACGCGCTCGATGCCGACGGCGTGAGCGTGGTGGCCCGTGCCGCCGTGCCGTTCGAACGCGAGCCAGGCGAGGCGGTTGCCGCCGTGGCGCCGGCCGAGCCGAAGCCTGCCGAGATAAAACCGGCCGAGCCGAATGCGCCAGCGACCGAAGCCGCGCCGACTACACCGGCAACAGCCGCCGAAACGCCGGCAACCACCCCCACTCCTGCCACCGAGGCTCCGGCCGAAATGGCCGTCGCAACACCCCCGGGCGAGACTCCCGAGACCGTCGCTCCTAAGCTCGAACATGCCGATGGCGCAGTCATTATCCGCCGCCATGACACGCTGTGGCGAATTTCGCGGCGAGTCTATGGCCAGGGCATGCGCTACTCGACCATCTATCTCGCCAACCAGGACCAGATCAGCAATCCGAACCGCATCTGGCCGGGACAGGTGTTCAAGGTGCCGGAGAAATCGAAGGAAGGCGAACCCGCCGATCTCAAGGCAATGGGCGACCAGATGACGACGGCGCCAGCCAAGACCGAGTAGCCGTTCTGCCCATCAGGATAGCTTGCGGCAGGGCCAGTCATCGTTTATCGCCGATGCACGATGATCGAATCTCCCCCCGTAATGGACCGACGCCGGGCGGCAGATGAACGCGCGCCGGCCAATTGCACGCCGGCCAACTGCACGCCGGATAGCCGCGCTGTCGCTGTCCGGCTCGCGGCCCTTTCGCATCCGGCGCGGATCGAAATTCTCAAACACCTTTCCGCCAGCCGTTCCTGCTGCTGTCGCGAGGTCGTCGAGCATCTCGATCTGGCGCAGTCCACCGTTTCCCAGCATTTGAAGATCCTGGTCGAGGCCGGGCTGATCCGCTTCGAGCCTGACCGCCAGCGCTCGCGCTATGAGCTCGACCGCGCCGCGCTCGCCGATGTTTCGGCATCACTAGCCGCGCTGGTCGATTCCTGCTGCTCCGGCCGCTAAGATTATAAAAGGTAAACAAGAATGGCCGAGAAAACCGTTTCCGCCGATTCCGGCTCGACCTTCAGAACGTTGCGCAATCTCTGGCCCTACATGTGGCCGGCCGACCGCGCCGACCTGAGGGCCCGGGTGGTGTGGGCCACCGTGCTGCTGGTTGTCGCCAAGCTGACCCTGGTGGCCGGACCCTATTTCTTCAAATGGGCGACCGACGCACTGGCCGGCGATAGCAAATCGCCGCCGCCGCTGCCGGCCTTTCTGCTGGCGCCGGTCATGCTGGTCGTCGCCTACAATGCCGTGCGGCTGGTGCAGCTCGGCTTCAACCAGCTGCGCGACGCCCTGTTTGCACGGGTCGGCCAGCATGCCGTGCGTCGGCTCGCCTTCCGTACCTTCGTGCACATGCACGAATTGTCGCTGCGCTTCCACCTCGAACGGCGCACCGGCGGACTGTCGCGCGTCATCGAGCGCGGCACTAAAGGCATCGAGACGATCGTCCGGTTCACCATGCTGGCGACTGCGCCGACGATCGTCGAATTCGCGCTCACCGCCGGCATCTTCGCCGTCACCTATGGCTGGCTGTACGTCTTGGTGATCGCGGTCACGGTCTGGCTCTATGTCTGGTTCACCGTCAGGGCGAGCGATTGGCGTATTTCGATCCGCCGCGAGATGAACGACAGCGACAATGAAGCCAGCACGAAGGCGATCGATTCGCTGCTCAACTACGAAACAGTCAAATATTTCAACAACGAAGCCATGGAGGCCGAGCGCTTCGACCGTTCCACGGCGCGCTATGAGGTGGCTGCGACCAGGACCTGGACCTCGCTTGGTTGGCTGAACTTCGGCCAAGGCGTGATCTTCGGCATCGGCATGACCGTCGTCATGGTGCTGTCGGCACTCGAGGTGAAGGCAGGCACACAGAGCGTCGGCGATTTCGTCTTCGTCAACGCCATGCTCATGCAGCTTTCGGTGCCGCTGAATTTCATCGGCATGATCTACCGCGAAATCCGCCAGGGCCTGACCGACATCGAAAACATGTTCGATCTGCTTGACGTCAAGCGCGAGATCGTCGATCGGCCGGGCGCCAAGCCACTGGTCGTCAGCGCCGGCAATGTCGAGTTCCGTGACGTGCATTTTTCCTACGACCCCAACCGCAAGATCCTGAAGGGTATCAGCTTCGAGGTGCCAGCAGGCAAGACGGTGGCCATTGTCGGTCCCTCCGGAGCCGGAAAGTCGACCATTTCGCGGCTTTTGTTTCGTTTCTACGACATCCAGCGCGGCAAGGTTCTGATCGACGGCCAGGACATTCGCGACGTGACGCAGGAGAGCTTACGCGCCGCCATCGGCATGGTGCCGCAGGACACGGTGCTGTTCAACGATACCATCGCCTACAACATCCGCTACGGCCGCATCGGCGCCAGCGAGGAGGATGTGCGCAAGGCAGCAGAGCTGGCCCAGATCGGACCGTTCATCGAGCGGCTGCCCGACGGCTATCGCTCAATGGTGGGCGAGCGCGGGCTGAAACTCTCCGGCGGCGAGAAGCAGCGGGTGGCGATTGCCCGCACCATCTTGAAGGCTCCGCCGATCCTGATGCTCGACGAGGCGACTTCGGCGCTGGACAGCCACACCGAGCAGGAGATCCAGGCGGCACTCGACCTGGTCAGCCAGGGCCGCACCACCCTCGTCATCGCCCATCGGCTGTCTACAGTGATTTCCGCCGACGAAATCATCGTCCTGCAGGACGGCCGGATCGCCGAGCGCGGCACCCATGCCGCCTTGATGGCCAAGCGCGGCCTTTATGCATCGATGTGGGACCGCCAGCGCGAGGCAAGCGAAGCCGAGGAGCGGCTGCGTATTGCCCGCGAACGCGACGAGTTCGGCGTCGTCGTCCGCCGCCGCACCTCGGAGGTGAGCTGAAAATCGTGCTTGACCTCAACTTAAGTTGAGATCGTAGGCCGTTTTGGATCGCAGCAAGATGCGTCGTTCAAAAACGGAGACAATCGATATGAATGGGACAAATCAGGCAGGTAGTGGCGGAAGCGTATTCCGGGTGGACAAGTTTGTCGTTCCGGCAAACGCCCGCGAGGAGATTCTGGCCAAGGTCCGAATGACGCATGAATTGCTGCGCCAGCAGCAAGGGTTCGTCCAGGATTTCCTGCTTGAGCAATTCTCGGGGCCGGGCGAGTTCAACCTCGTGACCATTGTCGAATGGGAAGGGCAGGCCGCTGTCGACAAGGTGGTGCCGATCATCAAGGCTGCGCATGAGCGCAGCGGCTTCAATCCTCAGGAGACCATCGCGCGACTTGGCGTCAAGGCCGATATTGCCAACTATCAGCGGATTCCCGGGATGTAAGCTCTCTACGGCCAGCCGGCGCCCGGCGCAGTAGCGTCGACGCTGAGCACATGGCCGCTACGGGCATCGCTGATCATATGTTCGAAGCCGCGCCATTCGGCGGCGACGATGAACAGCGTTTTTCCCTCGCTGCCGCCGAGCATGCAGGCAAAGCAGCCGCGGTCGACATCGACGCTTTCGAGCATCGCGCCGCCCTCGCGCACCCGCACGCAATGCCGGTTCGGAACGTCGGCATACCAGGCCGCACCTTCGGCATCGAGGCAGATGCCGTCTGGAAAACCGTTGCCGAGATTGGCCCAGATCCTGCGGTTGGAAAGGCCGCCATCGGCAGCGATGTCGAAGGCGGTCAGCCGGTTGGCGTGGGACTCGGCAACGATAAGCGTCTTATTGTCAGGCGTCACCGCCATGCCATTGGCGAAGGCGAGGTTCTCAGCCACTTGTTGAACCGAGCCGTCAGGTGCGACCAGCACGATGGCGCCGGGGCCGAATTGCTGGCCGGGACCCGGAGCAGGCCCACCACCATTGACATAGATGTTGCCGCGTCCATCGACGACGATCTCGTTCCACGGGCTCTTTGATAGTTGTCTCAGATCGGCATGGGTGACCAATGTCCTGTCTACCTCCTGCCTGAGGATCAGCCCTTCGCGGCCGGACACGACAAGCAGGCGCCCGTCCGGCAGCCAGTCAATGGAATAGGGCAGGGTGGCCGGCACGGTGAGCACGATCTCACTGTTGCCTAGGGCGTCAACGGCGATGATCTGGCCCGTACCCCAGTTGCAGAACCACAGCCGGCCATCGTGCCAGCGCGGTGACTCGCCGAAGGCCAAGCCGTTCATCACCACTTGCACTTGCCTAGCTGCTGATTTCTGCATGGGCCGAGAACCTCCGAGTTTGCGCAAATCGTCAAGGCCGAAAGGCCGATGAGAGGCGCTGTCTTGCCAAGGACGGGCGAGAGTGCTGCGTTCCGACAAATGAGGATGGCGACGGCGTCGTTTATATTTGACCTGAGTAGCCGCACGGAACCGCGCGATGCGCCGTGCGCCTCCACTCATCCTTCTTCAATGAAGTATAACCGGCCGGTGCTTGCGGACGAGAAAGTCAAATGCAAGAATCACGTTGGCCCGCAGAATCCTGTAGTGGCAAGCAGGAAGGGCGTTTGGCGTGTTTGAAAGATTTTCCCGCTGGGCTAAGAAGAAATTTCAGCGATCAGCGACCATTTCACCGACTCGGTCCAAACAGTCATTCCCAGGCAAGCCATCATCTTCGGTGATCGTGCCGCGCTCAGTCGTGGAAGACGCGGCCGACAATCCTTTCGGTCTCATTGTAGCCGTCAGAGAATTCGTCGAAGCCATGGTCTCGCAAGGCCTTTACCGTTCCACGGAAATCAGCCCCAAGGCAATGCAGGCCTGTCATGCCGATGACTATTTGGCTGAGGTCAACAATGGCGGCCATAGCCAGTTCATCTATAATTCTGGCGAAGAACTCGACACCGTCATTGCCGACGCACGCACCGCCCTCGCTGAGATGGGCGCGCACGGACAACTGGCGACTTTGGACCAAATGGCTGCCTGGGTCGCGGAGCACCCCGAGGAGACTGAGGAACAGACAGGCTTCGAAGGAGGTACTGACGATAAGCTCAGTACTCTCGACCGTCTATTCTACCAAGCCGATCAGGCCGCATCGATGCTCGCTCTATCGGCGCGCTGGATAAACTCGTGGCCTGAACTCGCAATCGTTGAGGATGCCGACTACCGAGAAGCCATTCATCAGCTGGCCGTGACCAATCCCCGGCGCCAGCCGAGGCTACTCCATCGTTCTGTTGGCAAGCTGGTCAATCAAATGACGGGCTGGCGTGATGTCGGCGTCGGCCTTGCATGCGCCGAGGCGCCTAGGCCCGAGGTCAAGCTGGCGCTCGGCATGGCAAGGGTGCTGGACGTCGAGGGCGAAAAACTGTTGGCTTTTCAGCTGCGCACCAATGCCAAGGAGCCGCGTCTAGCCGTCGCCACGCCCACGCATGCGGCCGTCTATGAATATATCGCCCCGAAGGATTCGTACGTCGCGCGTCCGGGCGAGAATCCATTCGCTGCCGGCGCCCCGCGCGTCGGCAAGAGACTTGCCCGTGTTGAAGCGCAGGCAATAGAAACGGTGCTCGAATTGGCCGCAGCCTATCATGCGCCGGTCGCTGTCGACCTCTTGCTACGCAGGGCCGGGTTCGATCCGACCGAAGCAATTGTCTCGGCGAACTCGGTCGTGGCCAGGGAAGGCGACACGGTTGTGAACTGGGTGGTTATGGCCGACGGGCACGTATTCTTCCTCCAGTCGACCCCGAACGGCGCCGAGCTGCGCGGCAGCCACGAAGAGAGCCTGGCGGAGGCCGATCGGCGCGAGCTCGACGAGTATTTCGACCAAGCGGCGGCAGCGGGTGCCTGAGTGGATTTCGCTTGGTCGTTCTGAGAGACGGCGGCGCGACCGCCAAACCCTCAACCGCCCCCATTGTCGCGTTGCGACCGCGGGGTGTTTCCGCTATTGAGGCCGGACTTGGAACCAAGGTTGTCCTGATCCCATGAGCCTCGTTGACACGATCAAGAATGCGTTCGTTCCGATCCATCGCGAGGGTTATCCCTTTATCGCTGCGTTCGGCGCGGCGACGCTCTTTCTTGGCTATTTCTCCTCGACCCTGTTCTGGATCGGTCTCATCCTGACAGCCTGGTGCGCCTATTTCTTCCGCGATCCCGAGCGTGTCACGCCGATCGACGAGCGGCTGGTTGTCAGCCCGGCCGACGGCATCGTCTCGGCGGTTGGCCCGGCCGTGCCGCCGCGCGAGCTTGGCCTCGGCGGCGGCGAAATGACCCGCATCTCGGTATTCATGAACGTCTTTTCCTGCCACGTTAACCGCTCTCCGGTGCGTGGCCGCATTTCCAGGATCGAGCATCGGCCAGGAAAATTCCTCAACGCCGAACTCGACAAGGCAAGCACCGAGAACGAGCGCAACGGGCTGGTCATCGAAAGCCCCAATGGAACGGTCGCCGCGGTGCAGATTGCCGGCCTGGTGGCGCGGCGCATCGTCTGCTGGGCCGAGCCCGGCGGCGCCATCGGCACCGGCGAGCGCTTCGGGCTGATCCGCTTTGGCTCGCGCGTCGATGTATTCCTGCCCTCGACCGCGACGCCGCGTGTCGCCGTCGGCCAGACCGCGGTTGGCGGTGAGACGGTGCTGGCGGAATTCGGCGGCGTTGCTGCAACGCCGCTCGTGCGGGTCTCCTGACCGGTGGCGCCGCCGTTCAAGAAATTCGAGGCGCATGGCGGCGGTGGCCCGCGCATTCGCGAAATCCCGATGCGCATGGTGCTGCCCAATCTGGTCACGGTGCTTGCCATCTGCGCTGGCCTGTCCGGTATTCGCTTCGGCTTCGAAGGCCGCTTCGAGCCAGCGGTGGTGATGGTGCTGCTCGCCGCCTTCCTTGATGGTATCGACGGCCGTCTGGCGCGAATGCTGAAGGCGACTTCCAAATTCGGCGCCCAGATGGATTCGCTGGCCGATATCGTCAATTTCGGCGTGGCACCGGCGCTGGTGCTCTATGCCTTTCTGCTCGATAGGGCAGGTTCGCCGGGCTGGATCGCCGCACTGCTGTTCACCATCGCCTGTGGGATGAGGCTTGCCCGTTTCAACGTGCTCGACGAAGAGCTCGACCGTCCGCAGTGGCAGACCGAATATTTCGTCGGCGTGCCGGCGCCGGCGGGTGCGGTGTTGGTGATGCTGCCGCTCTATCTGTTCTTCCTCAGGCTTGGGCTTGAACCCAGCCGCCTGGCGGCCTTCATTGCCACCGGCTTTACAATATTGGTGGCGTTCCTGCTGGTCAGCAGATTGCCCGTCTATTCCGGCAAGAGCGTCAGGATACCGGGCGACAGGGTGCTGCCGATCATTCTCGCAGTCGTTCTCTACGTCCTGCTTTTGATGACCTATCCCTGGTATACGCTGACGGCCTCGGTTGCCGGCTACCTGGTCTTCTTGCCGTTCAGCGTGCGCGCCTATTCGAGACGCGCCAAGCGCGAAGGCGAGAAGGTGCCGTCGTCGGACATTGGCTGACGGATTTTGACTTGGGAGCGGCTCGCAGAGCACGCGGCGCTGTGGAACGCAGCTCAAAAACCCGTTTTCGGAACTTGCTGGGCGGCCAGATCGTTTGTGTTGGTAGGTCCGTTTGAGCGGCGGGTCGTGATACATCGTCAACGTCGCGCAAGCTGCCGCATCGGGCGCAAACCATCGGAAACGAGGAGAAATGGCTGTCATCCTCATCGGCGCGTTACTGACTGTCGCCGGCCTCGTCTATATGGCGGTTGCGGCCATCATGCGCGGGCGGCTTAGTGAGCCGGCCGCTGTCTCCGCCGCGCCGGATAGTCCGACGCCCAATCTCGCAACACCAGGTCCGACTCTGGAGCCGCGACGACGCGGGCTCCGTTTTCTCGGCCTGTCGCAGAACTGGCCGGGCCTGCTGATGATGGCCGTCGGCATCATTCTGCTGTTGTCGGTAGTGGTCTTCTAATGGATGTCGCGCAAAAATGTGCAGCGGTTTTGCGATAACGGCATACAAAAGCAAGAATCTAAGCGCGTCGCACAAGGCCGGTCAAACGCGACGCGCTTTGGAGTTTCGACAGCAAACCTCAGGCGGCTGCGCTCAGTCCCAGCCTCTCGAGCGCCAGCTTTCTAGTCGAGACATAGTCGGTCTTGCCGGAGCCCAGCACCGGGATCTCTTCGACCTTGACGATGTCGTTCGGCACCATCAGTTCGGCCGCCCCGGCTTTTTTGCCGAATTCGCGCAATTCGTCGGGATCCGCATTGTCGGCGGTGGAGACCAGAACGAGGCGCTCGCCGCGCCGCTTGTCCGGCACTGCCACCACGGCGTGATGTTCTTCCGGCCACAGCGACTGCACCAGCATCTCGACCGCACCAAGCGATACCATCTCGCCGGCTATCTTGGCGAAGCGCTTGGCGCGGCCGCGAATGGTGATGAAGCCTTCGCGATCGACCGAAACGATATCGCCGGTGTCGTGCCAGCCTTCGAGCGGCTGCAGCTCGCCCGGCCTATCGGCGGTCATGTAGCCCATCATCAGGTTCGGCCCGTCGAGCCACAGCCGGCCGGCGTCGCTGATGCCTTCGACCGGTTCGAGTTTCATGCGCATGGCCGGCAGCAGCCGCCCGACCGTTCCGTCGCGGCCGTGGATGGCGGTGTTGACGGCAACCACCGGTGCGGCCTCGGTCAAGCCAAAACCTTCGATGATCTCGGCCTGGAAGCGCTCGCGGTACACCCGGCGCGTCTCCGGCTTCACCGCCTCGGCACCGGCGACGACGAAGCGCAGGCTGGAAAAATCGCCGTCCTTGGCGGTGCGGGCATAGTTGGCGAGGAACGTGTCGGTGCCGAACATCACCGTTGGCCGGACCTTGCGCGCCACCTCCGGAATAAGTTTGTAGTGGAGCGGTGACGGGTAGAGGAACAGCTTTACTCCGGTGACCAGCGGCAGGATGGTGCCGCCGGTCAACCCGAACGAGTGGAACACCGGCAGCACGTTTAGCAGGATGTCGGCAGGCGAGATGGTGATGCGGGCTTCCGCCTGCATCGCATTGGCAAGAAGGTTCCGGTGCGACAGCACCACTGCCTTGGGCGTGCCTTCCGAGCCGGAGGTGAACAGGATCACCGCCGGCTTGGCCGCATCCTGGCGCTGCAGCGGCCAGCGCCACAGCAAGGCGGCTGCGGCCTTGTCCAGCACGGTCACGCTTGCGCGGACATCCTCCAGCCACAACAGTTTCGCCCCGCCCTTTTCCACCGCCTCGACGATGTCGGCGAGGTTGGCCTTTTCGACAAACGCGCGTGAGGAGACCACGGTGCGGATCATCGCCGTGCGGACGGCGGCGGTGACGCTGGCCGGGCCGGCGGTATAGTTGATCATTGCTGCCACCCGCGCAGCCGACAAAAGTCCGACGAACGACAGCACGACGCCATTAGCGTTGGGCAGGAGCAGCCCAACCGCTTCGCCCGGCGCTGTTATTGCCTCGAAGCGGTGGCCCAAAACCCTGGCGCCGATGAACATTTTCCGGTAGCTCAGCGCGCCACCAATGACGTCCTCGACAATTGGATGGGAAGCGCCAACCCGGTCGGCGGCATCGCGCATGGCAAGAAACAGGCCGCGATCGAGATCGTTGCCGAAAAGCCTGGCCTCAGCGAAGCGATCGAACAACGCATTTGTGTTGGAGGCCTGATCAGGATTCCGCGCCACCAACTCGGCAATGGTCATCGGCTCCAGCACGCTGATCGACAGCTGCGGAAACCAGTGGCGGGGCGCCTTGTCCGCTGGCGTCAGTGAAGCCGGCAGGCTGCGTGCGCCGGCAACGAAGATCGGCACGATGCGCGCGTCGGCCTGCATGGCGATACGGGTGATGGCGCGAAACAACCGAAACGACTTGACGTCGGGCTCGACCGCATCCGGCAGGTAAACGGCGAGCCGGCCCTTGCCCTTCAGCACCCGCACCAATCTGCGGCTGACGAAGACATGCTCGGCGTTGAAGGCGATGGTGCGGCCGAGCTCACGCCACGGCTCCAGCCACGGCGACCTGGCCGAAGCCTGGTCGAGGATGTGCAGCGTGTCCTCCGGCAGCAGCGACAGCATCAGCGCCGGCTCGATGCGTGACTGATGCCAAACGACGTAGATGACCGGGGCCGCCGACTTGCGGGCAATCTTGATGCGCTCGTCGCTGATCCGGTAGGCGAGCTTGAACGGCACGTAGAGCAGCGCCTGGCTCAAACGCAGGCCGAGGCGGAACGTCTCCACCACGCCGATCAGCAGCCACTCCGCGACAAGACCCGCAAGCAGCGCCAGTGTCAGGATCATCGCCGCATCTCCCAACAATCTCACGTCACGGCTCTTCAGTGGCCGCTTCGGGTGAGAACCTAGCCGAAGTTGGATCAACGTCAATGCGGCTCCATTTTCCTTTTCTCCTGTCATCACTGGATTCGGCTGCCTATCGCAGCTACGCCGCTTTCATCCTTCCGCTGATGAAGCGGAATTCCTGCGTTTTGCCGCCAAAGCCATAGGCCGCCGCAGGTACTTCATGCACGAGGGCGTAGCTTTCCTCATGCACCTTGCCCAGAAGCCGGCCGAATGCGGCAAAAATTGCCTGCAGATACGCCTCCAGCTCGAGCTTGGTGTTGGTGCCGTCGACAACCTTGATGTCGAGCCAAGCCGTGTTGGCGCCATGCTCGGCCAGCGACTTGCCGCCGGCGAACCAGTGCTCGGGGTCGTGATAGGAAATGGCAACAGCTGTAATCGTTGCGTCTTTGCGCAGATGCATGGCCGTCAGTTCGGTTACCTCCTTGGCAATGGCGGCTGACAAACCGGCATCGGGTTTGCCGGTAACGCTGACATTGATGATCGGCATGTTTCTTCTCCTCGGCTTCAAGCGGCGTTTCTCGCCGTCCAAAAAATCGTGCCATCATTATTAAATCAAAAAAATCGAATTGTTTTTGATAAACACTTTGATAATATCGAATTATGCAGGTGTTCGATCCCGACCTCCTCAAGACTTTCCTCGCTTTCGTCGATGGCGGTTCCCTGGCGCGGGCTGCGTCGATCGTCGGCCGCTCGCCGTCCGCAGTGACCGCGCAGATGCAGCGGCTCGAGGATGTTGTCGGCGAAGCGCTGCTGGTACCGCAGGGGCGAGGACGCGGTCTGACGCCGGCAGGCGAGGATCTTGTCGGCCACGCGCGTCGCATCCTTGCCGCGCACCGCGAGGCGTGGCTGGCCCTCAAAGGGGCGCGTGCCGACGGGCGCGTCGCCATCGGCACCACGCAGGACTTCGCCGACAGCGGCTTGCCGCAGCTTCTCAGGGCTTTCGCTGTCAGCCATCCTCGCGTCAGGATCGAATTGCGCGTCGGCCGTTCCGCCGAACTGGCGCAGGCTTTGCAGGCCGGCGCCCTTGATCTGGCCATTGCCATGCGGCAGGTGCCGACACGCGACGAAATCGGCGTGCTCAAGGAACCGATGATCTGGCTTTGCTCACAGAATGGGCTGGCCACCCGCCATGACGAACTGTCCTTGGCACTGCTCGATCCTCATTGCGGGTTTCGCGAAGCGGCGACCAGTACACTCGATGCGGCCGGCCGTCGCTACCGTATTGCTGCCGGCAGTGCCAGCCTTGCCGGCCTGCGCACGGCAGTGCACGCCGGCATCGCCTTGACGTTGAGGACTGCGCGCTTCGCTCATTCCGGCATCGTCGAGGCGCCGCGCGATCTTGATCTGCCGCCAGTGCCGGTCGCCGAATTCGCCATCCGCTTGCGTGAGGATGCCGATCGACCAGCGCAGGATCTGGCCGCGTTGTTCAGCGGCAACCTGGCCTTGGCCAACTGAGCCAGCAAAGAAAAAGCCGACCTTGCGGTCGGCTCTGAGTAGGACGGGCCGAGGGGTTTGGGGGGACTTGGGGTGGCCCGTCGCAGCCATAATGACTGAGCCCTATGATGGTTCCATGACTTTTCAAATTTATTTTGAGGAACGGACTTCTCGTGATCGGACCGCCAACTCGCCCTCGGACGCGGCGAGGATTGGTCATGCATCCGCTGCGCGCTGCTTGGCCATCAGCCAGTCTCGGCCGGCGTGAGCGAACACCGCGCAAAGCACGATGGCCCCGCCGAGCATGCTGGCTGCCGGCGGGATCTCCGCGAGGAACAGGAAGGCAAACAGGATCGCGAATGGCACTTCGGCCGAGCCCAGCAATCCTGACTCGGCCGCCGGAATAAGCCGGGTGCCCTCCGTCCACAGGATCGAGGCCAGCGCGAACGAGGCGCCGAAGGTGGCTAGAAGCACAGCGTCCCTGGCCGAGACGGCCAGCGGATCGGTGATGAGCCAGCCGAGCACGAACAGGAGGAACGCCGACATGGCACCCGCCCACACCACCGGCGTATCGCGGAAGGCCCGCACCATGATCATGTAGAGCGCGCTGCCGATCGTCATCAGCAGCGCCAACCCGTCGCCGAACAGATGGCCGGTGCCGAAGCCGGACCAGACCATGATCGCCACACCGCACAGTGACACGGCGGCGGCGGCAAGCGTCTGCAGCCGGAACGGCTCGCGGACCAGCATGAAGGCAAGCAGCGCGGTGACGAAAGGGGCCGTGGCATAGATGATCGCGACATTGGCGACAAAGGTGAACTTGAACGCCGAGATGAAGGCGATGCTGGCGAGCGCGCCCTCGATCGCCAGCAGCCAGCCGCGCCAGCCGAGCCGCAGGCTGTCGCGACCGCCGGAGCGCTGGCGACGCCATAGCACATAAAGGCTGATCAGGATCGAGCCGACGAAGCCGCGCCAGCAGGTGATGGTCAGCGGGTCGGCATGGATCGATTTGGTCAGCACGCCGGTGAGGCCGAAGACGGCCGCCGATGCCGAGACCAGGATGATGCCGAGGGTACGTTCGCGGGCGCTTTCCACTGTGCCTGACATGTCCAGCGATTCCGTCATTTTACCAGCTTACGCTGCCCCGTCCTGACACCATAGTGTCAGCTTGATCGAGGCGTCGTGCATCGAAACAGCAGACGGCAGCGCCGTTGAACAGGAGGCCCGCAAGAACCCTTTCGCGGGTTTCCAGGGTGGCGATATCGGCCATATGTCCGGCGGCCTTACGAATGTGTTGCGAGAGAGGGTGTGAAGGCGTTGGATGTCGGGCACCCGTATCGTCAGGCTATACGGGCGAAACCCTGCCAAGCGCTACGCCAGCGGGGACTTGCGTTTGGGGCAGGCGACACCGCCGTTAAGCGGCGAAGCCAGACAACTATGGGAGAGAAATGAAATGGACGCGATCGCATTGAAGGCCATGCAGGCGCCGCTGAAGGAGGCCTATCGCGACGACGCCTCGCGCGCGCTGATTACCCTCAAGGCCAAGGGCTCGATCGACGACCAATCGATCGCCTGCAAGGTCGAGACGGGCAGGGCGATTGCCATTGCCGGGCTGCATCCGGCGACCGGCGGCACCGGGCTCGAACTCTGCTCCGGCGACATGCTGCTGGAGGCGCTGGTGGCTTGCGCCGGTGTCACGCTGAAGGCAGTGGCGACGGCGCTGGAATTCAAGCTTGGAGCCGCCACGGTGGAAGCCGAAGGCGATCTCGACTTTCGCGGCACGCTTGGCGTGGCGAGGGATGCGCCGGTTGGCTTCCGCGCCATCCGGCTGACATTTGGGCTCGACACCGACGAACCGCAGGAGCGCATCGATGCGCTGCTCAAGCTGACCGAGCGCTACTGCGTGGTGTTTCAGACCATCAGCCAGAAGCCGGAGCTGACGGTCAGCGCGCGACGCTGACGATCTCCCCTTGAGGGTCCTCAGGGGGAGATGTCGCCGAAGGCGACAGAGGGTTGTCTCGCGTGAAGCGCCAACCGCTGCAGCAGGCCGAGCCCGATCGGACCAACCCCCCTCTGGCCTGTCGGCCATCTCCCCCTCAAGGGGGGAGATCACGCTGTCCTACTGCGCCGACGGCTCCTCGGCGTCGCCCTCGTCGGCGAAGGGCGAGGCGCTCGGCACGCACTGCACCGACCAGCCGGCCGGCGTCGGTTGCTTCTGGTATTCGGTTATGGCGAAGGCGCACTGTTCGCGGGTGTCGAATGTGCTGGGCAGCACGACCATGCCGCCTTGCGGGCCGGCGATCACCAGATACCAGACTAACGCTACGCTCGGTGCCGCCATGAGTATTTCCTCGCTCTGCTTGTTTGGGAGTCGCACGATCCTAGCAACTCCGGCCCAGCGGCGAAAGCTGGGCCAAAGCGCGGCGTTAAGCCACGGCATCACAGCCGCGTGATGTCGGTCGTTTTCCGGCTGTGGTTCAGTTCACCGCAAAACAATAGAACAGGCCGTCGCCGCCGGTGCCCTTCAGCGCCTCCTGGCTGCAGCCACCGCGTGACGCATGCGAGGAATTCCACGATTTGGCGGCTGCCGAATCATCGAGGCCGGTACGATCGTGATGACCCATCATCGCCACACCTTCTGCTCCGCTCAGCGTCCAGTCGCCGCAGGTCTGGTCGGCTATTTTCGCGCCATCCGGCTTGGAGCCGGTCAAAACGTCGTGCCGGTTGGGCGTGTCGCCGCGGCCGTTGACCATTTGGCCCTTTTCGTCGAGTGCCGTCTGTTTGGTGATGGCGTTGGCATCGCTATGCAGGGAAGCGACATCATCGGCGATCTTGACGCCCTTGGCGTTGAACCACGGGCCTTTGCCGATACGGTCGCGTGCATCGGTATCGCTGGTCGAGAGATAAGCGCGCCATGTCTTGCCGGTAACGCCCGCGGCTTCGGCCAGTGAACTACAATGGGCGTCGGCGCCGGCCACACCGCCGAGATCGGCGCCTTTGCCGGAGCCGACGCTGGTGACGAAAAAGCTCATCGTTGCCTCCTGCGACGACGTGGCGCCGATAACTGCAAGCAGCGCGGTGGCAGTCAAGAGAAGCAGTCTCCGCATATGGTCCTCCGTTCCTCGAATTGTGGCACCCGAACAACGTTGGTGCCGGCGCAATTCTTCCGGCAAAATGCGATGTGTGGCTACTCCGGCTGCCGGTAGGCGACAAAGCGATTGTGCTTGGCCTGGAAGATCAGCCCGGTCTCCTTGAGCATAGGGCTGGCCAGCGGCACGATACGCTTGGCGATCTCCGAAGGGTGCGGCAGTGTTTCAGGATCCTCGCCGGGTACGGCCTGCGCCCGCATCGCGGTGCGCGTTGCCCCGGGATCGGCGGCATTGACCCTGAGCGGCAGGTTTTCGGTCTCATGCGCCCATGAACGCGTCATGGCCTCGACCGCCGCCTTCGACGCCGCATAAGGCGCCCAGAAGGCGCGTGCGGAGTGGGCAAGGCTGGAGCTCAGCACGATAGCACGGCCGGCATCTGAAAGCCTGAGCAGCGGGTCGACCGAGCGGATCAGCCGCCATGTTGCGGTGACGTTGATGGTCATCACCTTCTCGAAGGTCTTGGCCTCGACATGGCCGATCGGGGCGATGACGCCGAGCACAGCGGCGTTGGCGACCAGTATATCGAGCTTGCCCCAGCGCTCGTGGATGGCGCCGCCCAGCCGGTCGATCCCCGCCATGTCGGCAAGATCGAGCGGGACCAGCGTCGCCTGCCCGCCATCTGCCTTGATCTGGTCGTCGAGTTCTTCCAAGCCGCCGACGGTGCGAGCAACTGCAATCACATGCGCACCGGCCGCGGCAAGCTCCCTGGCGATGAAATAGCCGATACCGCGCGACGCGCCGGTGACGACCGCAACGCGGCCGGAGAGGTCAAGGCTCATACGATGGATTCCGACAGGCAAGGTGAAACCGCCGTAAGGGGCCAAGGGGACGGAGACAAACGGACCGGCAAGGCCTACGACCCACCTGCCGCCAACAGCGACAGCGTGCGCACATTGTCGGAGCCTTCGAAATCGGCAAGCCGGGTCGGATACTGACCGGTGAAGCAGGCGTCGCAGAATTGCGGCTGCTCGTTGTCGCGGCCGGCTTCGCCGACGGCGCGATAGAGCCCGTCTATCGACAGGAAGCCGAGCGAATCGACGCGGATGAACTCGGCCATCTCCTCCACCGACATGCGCGATGCCAGCAGCTTCGATTTCTCCGGCGTGTCGACGCCGTAAAAGCATGAGGCGCGCGTCGGCGGCGAGGCAATGCGCATATGCACTTCCTTCGCGCCGGCATCGCGCACCATCTGCACGATCTTCTGGCTGGTGGTGCCGCGCACGATCGAATCGTCCACCAGAACCACCCGCTTGCCTTCGATCATGCGGCGATTGGCGTTGTGCTTGAGCTTGACGCCCATGTGGCGGATCGAATCGCCGGGCTGAATGAAGGTACGGCCGACATAGTGGTTGCGGATGATGCCGAGCTCGAACGGAATGCCCGCGGCCTGTGAAAAGCCGATCGCCGCCGGCGTGCCCGAATCCGGCACCGGCACGACGATGTCCGCCTCGACCGGGCTTTCCAGCGCCAGCTCGGCGCCGATGCGCTTGCGCACTTCGTAGACATTGCGGCCTTCGACAGACGAATCCGGCCGCGCGAAATAGACATATTCGAAAATGCAGAAGCGGGTCTTCTGCGGCTCGAACGGGAACAGGCTTTCGATCCCCTTGCTGGTGACGACGACCATTTCGCCGGGCTTCAGGTCACGCACGAAACGCGCCCCGATGATATCGAGCGCACAGGTTTCCGAGGCGAGGATCCAGGCACCGTCAAGATCGCCGAGTACCAGCGGGCGGATGCCGAGCGGGTCGCGGCAGCCGATCATCTTCTTGGACGTCATCGCCACCAGCGAGAAGGCGCCTTCGACCTGGCGCACCGCATCGATAAAGCGCGAATTCAGGTCGCGCTCCTTGCTGGTGGCAACCAGATGCAAGAGCGTCTCGGTATCGGAGGTGGAAGAGAAGATGGCGCCTTGCTTCTGCAGCGCGCGCTGCACGGTCATGGCGTTGGTGAGATTGCCGTTGTGGGCGACGGCAAAGCCGCCATCGGCAAGTTCGGCGAAGAAAGGCTGGATGTTGCGCAGGCCGGAGCCGCCGGTGGTGGCATAGCGCGTGTGGCCGATGGCACGGTTGCCTTGCAGGCTGTCGATGACACGCTGCTTGGTGAAGGTGTCGCCGATCAGGCCGACATGGCGTTCGACATGGAATTGGGTGCCGTCGTAGGAAACGATTCCGGCCGCTTCCTGGCCTCGATGCTGCAACGCATGCAGGCCGAGGGTTACGATGGCTGCGGCGTCCTGCCGGCCGAAAATGCCGAACACGCCGCATTCGTCGTGGAAATGGTCGTCGGCTTCGGCGGAAAGCACGTCGTCTGCGTCTGCCATTGAGGCTGCCATTGGGGGCTCAAGCTCCGCTAAAGTCGCCATATAAGGCCATAGCGGATCGAAAGCAACGCACGTCGTGCGGCGTTCACATGATCGTCAGTCTTGATGCCTCGCCAAGTCTGCAGATTGGCAAGTCTGTCGAAATCAGTTTGCCGGCGCCGGGTTTGCAGGTGCCGGCGTCGCGGGCGCATTGTCTGCTGGCGGCGCGTCACTGTCGTCGGGTGCCGGTGCGGTGGCGTCGTCGCCGGCGGCAGGTGCTTCCGCTGCAGGCGCGTCTGGGGCCAGAGGCGTCTCGGTGGCTGGCTGATTCGGATTGAGCTTGTTGAGGATGGCGTTTTCCGGATCCTCGGGCAGCAGGCTTTCGAGCTTGGCGCCGATCGATTCGAGCAGCGGCTTTGACTTGGCGTTGGCAATCCAGCCTGGGGCCTTGGCGCCGGCCAGCCAATTGAAGAAAAGCAGAGCAACAGCGACGACCAGGATACCGCGCGCCGCGCCATAGAGGAAGCCAAGTGTACGATCGAGCGCGCCGATCCTGGAATCGATGATCCAGTCGGCGAGCTTCATGGTGATGACCGAAACGACGATCAGCGCTACAATGAAGACGATACCGGCGGCCGCGGCCATGGCGGCCTTTTCGTTGTCGATATAGGGCTGAATGTAAGGCAGCACCGGCTTGTAGAAGAAGAAGGCGGCCGCCGCGGCGGCTGCCCAGGAGATGATCGACAGGATCTCGCGCGAAAAGCCGCGAACCATGGCGAGCATCGCCGAGACCAGGGTGAAGCCGACGAGAATTCCGTCAAGCAGCGTAATCGGCATGTTTTCGCCCCACTCCGATCTCTTTTTCGCGGCTCGACGAGCCGCATCACTCTCGCTCGTCGACGCGGCTGCGCCGTGAGCCGGCTATGCGCGCCACGAGATCGGCAAGCTCGGTGGGCTGGAAAGCGCCGGCTCCGATCCCCCCGACCCCATTACAACCGACAAGTTCCTCGCTGCCCAAGGGCAGAACCGCGCTTCCGAAACCCAGCTTTTCGGCTTCCTTGAGGCGCTGCTGCGCATGTGCAACCGGCCTCACCGCACCCGAAAGGCTGATTTCGCCGAAATAGACGCAATCGGCGGGAAGGGCAAGACCGGTGAGCGAGGAAACCAGTGCCGCAGCCACCGCCAGGTCGGCCGCCGGCTCCGAAATGCGGTAGCCGCCGGCAACGTTGAGATAGACGTCGTGGGTGCCGAAGCGGACGCCGCAATGAGCTTCCAGAACCGCCAGGATCATCGACAGCCGGGCACCGTCCCAGCCGACGACGGCGCGGCGCGGCGTGCCGAGCGACGACGGTGCTACCAGCGCCTGGATCTCGACCAGCACCGGCCGTGTGCCTTCCATGCCCGCGAAAACCGCGGCGCCCGGCGACTTCGCGTGGCGTTCACCGAGGAAAAGCTCGGACGGGTTGGCGACTTCCCGCAAGCCCTTGTCCGACATTTCGAAGACGCCGATCTCGTCGGTTGGCCCGAAACGATTCTTGACCGTGCGCAGGATACGGAAGTGGTGGCCGCCTTCGCCCTCGAAATAGAGCACCGCGTCGACCATGTGCTCGACGACGCGTGGGCCGGCGATCTGGCCCTCCTTGGTGACATGGCCGACCAGAACGATCGCCGCCCCTGTGGATTTTGCGTAGCGGATCATCGCCTGGGCCGCGGCACGCACCTGGGTCACCGTGCCGGGCGCCGAATCAGCCATGTCGGTCCACAGCGTCTGGATCGAATCGAGAATGACCAGATCCGGCCGCTTGCCATCGGCGATGGTGGCGAGGATGTCCTCGACATTGGTTTCGGCGGCGAGCTCGACCGGGGTGTCGGCGACGCCGAGCCGCTGGGCGCGCAGCCTGATCTGGGCGACCGCCTCTTCACCCGAGACGTAGACGATGCGGTGGCCCTTTGCCGCCAGCGCGGCCGCGGCCTGGGTGAGCAGCGTCGACTTGCCGATGCCGGGATCGCCGCCGACCAGCAGCGCCGAGCCGCGCACGAAGCCGCCGCCCGTGGCGCGGTCGAGCTCGCCGATGCCGGAGACGATGCGCGGCGCGTCCTCGATGTCGCCGGACAAGGTGGTGAGCACTACGGCGCGACCCTTGCGCGCGTTACGGCTATTGGCCGGACCCGAGCCGATGCCGCCGGACGTACCTTCCTCGACCAGCGTGTTCCACTCGCCGCACGCATCGCATTTGCCGGCCCAGCGCTGATGCACCGAACCACAATTCTGGCAGATGAACTGGACGCGCGATTTGGCCATCAGGCGTGGCCCGGTTCGGGTGTGGCAGGTGCCAGCGCAGGATAGGGAGGCGGGACAGCGCCCCCCTCTGTCCTGCCGGACATCTCCCCCACGAGGGGGGAGATCGGACTGAACGTAGGATTTCGCCAATTTTCCGCGTCGCAAAAAAGAGTGGCGTCGCGAGTGACGGCCAATCTCCCCCCATGTGGGGGAGATGTCCGGCAGGACAGAGGGGGGCGCCGTAGAGCGCCGACCGCATTTTCGGGGCGTGGTTTAGCGAGCTGGTTCAAATTCAGTGCTTCTTGGCGAGAGCGCGAACTTCGGCAAGCGCCTCGTCGAGCAATTCCGGGTTGGGTGGCAGCATCTGCGAGTTGTAGATGGAAATCATCCCCTGTGTCTGGGTGGCAAACTCCGGCTCCGCTTTCCGCGCTTCCTCAGTGATCGCATCCACGTAAAACAGGAAATTCTGCCCGGCCAGAACAGGCACACCGCATCCACCCATGATCAGAGTGGTCGTGGAGACCACGCCATTCGGTTCCGGTTTGCCCTTGAACACCTCGGCAATCTCGTATCGTACGTTAACCAGTATTCGGCCATCACCCTCATCAGGCGGAACAGTTCCAAGTTTGATTGGGCTAAGCTCAGTTTCAGTAACCATGCCTCGGAATACCAGGGAGGCCTCCGCAAACGCTCGCTGCGGCGTCCAATGTGGAGGCATGGAACAAGCAGAGGCGGTTGCGAGGGCGGCAACCGCGCCAATGAGCGCAAAAGCAAGAACGGCGGCGCGTCTGAAGTGGTTACCCATGCTACTCAAACCGATCCGGCAAATGATGTTCCTCGGCAAGGTCGGAGAAGCGGGTGAACTCGCCCTGGAAGGCGAGGCTGACCGACCCCGTTGGGCCGTGGCGCTGCTTGGCGACGATGACTTCGGCCTTGCCGCGCATTTCGTTCATCTCGTGTTCCCATTTGATGTATTCGTCGGTGCCCGGCTTCGGCTCGCGGTTCTTCAGGTAGTATTCCTCGCGGTAGACGAACAGCACCACGTCGGCGTCCTGCTCGATCGAACCGGATTCGCGCAGATCCGAAAGCTGCGGGCGCTTGTCGTCGCGGCTCTCGACCTGGCGCGACAGCTGCGACAGCGCAATGATCGGCACCGCCAGCTCCTTGGCTAGCGCCTTGAGCCCGGTGGTGATCTCGGTGATCTCCTGGACGCGGTTTTGCGATGATTTCGCGCTCGACCCCTGCATCAGCTGGATATAGTCGATGACGATGACGTCGAGGCCGCGCTGGCGCTTCAGGCGACGTGCCCGGGCGGACAGCTGAGCAATGGAAATGCCGCCGGTCTGATCGATGAACAGCGGGATTTTCTGCATCGTCTGCGAGCACGCGACGAGCTTTTCGAAATCCATCTCGCTGATCTCGCCGCGCCGGATTTTCGACGACGGGATTTCGGTCTGTTCGGAGATGATGCGGGTGGCCAGCTGTTCGGACGACATTTCGAGCGAAAAGAAGCCGACGACGCCGCCATTGGCCGCTTTGAACGACCCGTCGGCCTGCTGCGCCGGGACGTAGGCCTCGGCGATATTGAAGGCGATATTGGTGGCGAGCGAGGTCTTGCCCATGCCGGGGCGCCCCGCAATGATGATCAGGTCGGACGACTGCAGGCCGCCCATGCGGCGGTCGAGGTCGCGCAAGCCGGTGGCGACGCCCGACAGATGCCCGTCGCGCATATAGGCGGCATTGGCCATGTCGACGGCGGTCTTGACGGCGTCGGTGAAGCTCTCGAAGCCGCCATCATAGCGGCCGGTCTCGGCCAACTCGAACAGGCGCCGCTCGGCATCCTCGATTTGGTCGGAGGGCGACATGTCGACCGGCGCGTCATAGGCGATGTTGACCATGTCCTCGCCGACGGTGATCAGCGCGCGCCGCGTGGCCAGATCGTAGATGGCGCGGCCATAGTCGGTGGCGTTGACGACCGTGACGGCCTCGACCGCCAACCGCACGACATATTGCGCCACCGTCATGTCGCCGACCTTCTCGTCGGCCGGCAGGAAGGTCTTCAGCGTGATTGGCGTCGCGATCTTGCCCATGCGGATGAGCTCGGCCGCGACCTCGAAGATCTTTCTATGCAGCGGCTCGTAGAAATGGCCGGGCTTCAGGAAGTCGGAGACGCGGTAGAAGGCATCGTTGTTGACCAGTATGGCGCCGAGCAGCGCCTGCTCGGCCTCGATGTTGTTCGGCGCCTCGCGATAGAGCGGTGTTTCCGCCACGCCGAATTTTCGTGCTGCCTCTGCCATGATGTCCCCGGTCCTGATCCCCGGTCTCTCGATATCAGAACGAGACAAGTCGGTGATGACTTATCTGCATCAGTCCCCAACCAACCAACTTTGATGCCCGCGATTCACAGCCAGGTTCTTTCGGTGGAAAGAATCTCAATTGACTCGAATCAAGATGGCGAGCCTAGCCGTTCTTGGGCGAGAACAAAACAGGAAAATAGCTGCCGGTCATTCCGGCAAGGCATCACCCCACTCCAGTCGCCGTGCGGCCTTGAACGTCTCGCCATCGCGCTTGGTGAACAGTCGCTCGGCAGCACTTCCATCCTGTTGGCAAAGCTTCAGCAAGACCTTGCCGGAGCCAGACTTCGGCGGTGCGATCACTCGCGCTCGAGGCGGAGTGGCCGGATGGCGGGAAGCCGCGACAAAGATGAATTTCTCGTCCTCCCACGGCACCTCGGCATCCTTGGCCAGACGGTGCAGGCGCGAGCGGGCGACCCGGCGGGCGAAATGGCACCAGTCGGGAGCGACGAGAGGGCAGGGCGCCTCATGCGGGCAGGGCGCAAGCACGTGCGCCCCCGTATCGATCAGCTGCCGCCGCACGGCAAGAATACGCTGCCAGCCGGCCGGCGTGCCCGGCTCGACGACCAGCAGCGTGTCGGCGGTCAGCTGCCAGAGCCGGTCGACGAGTTTTGCCAGCGATGCCGGCGCGATCTCATCCAGCACATAGGCTGAAGTCACCAACTCGGCCGGCTCCAGATCGACCAGGTCGACGGTGACGTCGCCGGTCCGCCAGGCGGTCCTGGCCGTGATCGCATGCGCGGCAAGTGCTTCGCCGACCCTTCGTACCGCGGCGCCGGCCTCGAGCAGCACCGCCTGCTGGAGATCAGGCCAGAGATTGATTGTGGCCCAAAGCACCGTGCCAGGGCCGGCGCCGACATCGAGCAGCGTTCTCGGAGCATAATCGGGCCGCGCCTCGCTTACCGCGTCGAGGCTGGCGCGGACGGCAGCATAAGTCGCCGGCAGCCGCGTTGCCAGATAGGCCTTCACCGCCATGTCTTCGGCCATGTGCAGGCGACCGTCGCGCAACTCTGCGCGGTAGCGGTCCGACAGCGTCTTTGCCGCTTGCTTAAGCATCGGCAACGGCACCTGTTCGAGAAGGCGATCGACGCCTTGTCTAAGCGGGACGGGCAGTTCCATCGCTTAGACAGTCCGAGGTGAGAGCAGAATGACCGAGGCGCCAACGATGCAGATCGCGGCACCGGCAAGATCCCAGCGGTCGGGGTGCACGCCTTCCGCCAGCCACAGCCAGGCCAGCGAGGCGGCAATGTAGATGCCGCCATAGGCGGCGTAGGCCCGGCCCGCGGCGCTGGTGTCGACCAGCGCCAGCAGCCACGCGAATAGCACCAGCGAGACGAGACCGGGCGCCAACCACAGCGGCGATTTTTCCAGCCGCCACCATGTCCAGAACGAAAAGCAGCCGGCGATCTCGGCAAGTGCGGCAGCGACGTAGAGGAGGTAGGTCATAAAAAGGTCCCGCGTTGACGGGAGCCTTTTCAGCGTGCCAGTCGGCAAATGGCAAGCGGCAATGGCGCGATCGCCGGCCGTCTACTCCGGATCCACCATTTTGCGGCGGCGAGCGGGCTTGGCCGCCGGAGCCTTTTCACGACGTCCAAGATCGCGCATCTCCAGCGCCTTCTCACAATTGGCCATGTAGTCGCGCGTCATCGGCAGCGTGTCGTTCTTCTTGGCAATCTGGATCTGGAAGATCACCAGATCTTGCCAGCGGAACGCAGCTTCCGAGGCGGCAAGATAGAACTCCCACATACGGCAGAAGCGCTCGTCATAAATCGCCTTGGCCTTGTCGCGGTTGGCCGCGAAGCGTTCGCCCCAATGCTTCAGCGTCTCGGCATAATGCAGCCGCAGAACCTCGATGTCGGTGACGACGAGCCCCGATTTTTCGATGGCCGGCATCACTTCGGAGAGCGACGGAATATAGCCGCCCGGGAAGATGTATTTGCGGATGAAGGCGCTGGTCGCCCACGGCACGCCGGAGCGGCCGATCGTATGCAGCAGCATGACGCCGTCCGGTTTCAGCAGCGTCGCCGACTTGTCGAAGAAGGTGCGGAAATGATTGACGCCGACATGCTCGAACATGCCGACCGAGACGATGCGATCGAAACGTTCATTGAGTTCGCGATAGTCCTTAATGTCGAAATGAACCCGGTTTTGCAGGCCCTGCGCATGGGCGCGGTCGGTGGCAACGCCGTGCTGCTCGGTCGACAGCGTCACGCCCTGTACGTCGACGTCGAACGCCTTGGCGAGATAAAGGCCAAGCCCACCCCAGCCGGAGCCGATATCGAGCACCGTCTGGCCGGCCTTCAGCCTGAGCTTGGCGGCAATATGGCGCTTCTTGGCCGCTTGTGCCTCGTCGAGGGTCATATCCGGCTGCTCGAAATAAGCGCAGGAATATTGCATGTCCTCATCGAGGAAGAGGCGGTAGAGGTCGCCCGACAGATCGTAATGGCGCTGCACGTTGCGGCGCGCCCGCGACGCCGTGTTGATCTGCTGCAGGCGCCGGAAGGCGTGGCGCAGACCTTCGATCGCTTTCGACCAGGTGGCATCGATACCGCCGCTGCCCATGTTCTGGAAGGCAATCCGCATCACCCCCAGCACGCCGCCCTCGAGAATGTCGAGTTCACCGTCCATGTAGGCTTCCGGCACCGCCAGCATCGGATCGAAAGTGATGGCGCGCTCGGCATGCCTGGTCTTGATGTGCATGTGCACCGGTTCGCCGCTGCCGTCACCGAAAGTCACCATCGAGCCTTGCGGCCCTGTCACCTTGAGATTGCCTGTGCGGACCAGGCGGTCGAGAATGCGTTTCAGCAGAATATTCATGACCAAATGTCCCCTCTCGGTCAGACAGGCTGTCTTATTCTGCATCAAGATATAGGGGTTCGAAAAGTTCCATTTGGCATAAAAATGCCCGGGTACGAGGCCCGGGCATTGGTCCAGAATAGCGATTAGCCGGCGAATGCCGACGAATGACGATCAGCCGTTGTCTTCGCCGCCCTCGAACTCCGCATTCGGATCGAAGAAGTTTTCCGGCCGCGCATTATCGTTGATGTCCTCGCCGTAGATGGCTTCCGCGGTTGTCAGCGTTTCGCCCTTGGCCTGGCGCTCGGCTTCGTCGGCCGTGCGGGCAATGTTGAGCGTGATGGTAACCTCGACCTCCGGATGCAGCGCGATCGCCACATTGGTGACGCCAATGGTCTTGATCGGCTGGTTGAGCAGGATCTGGTTGCGGTTGACCGAAAAACCTTCCGCCGTCACCAGCTCGGCGATGTCGCGTGTCGAGACCGAACCATAAAGCTGACCGGTCTCGCCGGCTGAGCGCACGGCGATGAAGCTCTTGCCGTCGAGCTTTTCTGCAATCTGCGCGGCCTCGGACTTGCGCTCCAGGTTGCGGGCTTCCAGTTGCGCCCGCTGTCCCTCGAACTTCTTCTTGTTAGCTTCGTTGGCGCGCAGCGCCTTGCCCTGCGGCAACAGGAAATTGCGGGCGAATCCGTCCTTGACCTTGACGGTGTCGCCCATCTGGCCGAGGCGGGAAACGCGTTCGAGAAGAATGACTTCCATGGTTTTGTTCCTTCGCTTGGGCGCTATCCTCAGGATCGGCGCCGAGTTGTCTGGAACAGGTCAGAAAGCTGGGGCGTCACCGCCTGTGTCGCTGTCCTGCCTGTCGCGGCAGTTAGGATCTCGTGTCGAAATCCAACCCGGGATTTGGTGTTCGATCCGGCTACGCCCGTCGTGGCCGGTGACAAAAAGCGGGCGGCGAACCGCCCGCGTAGATTTAGCGGACCACGTAGGGCAGCAGGCCGAGGAAGCGGGCACGCTTGATCGCCTTGGCGAGTTCGCGCTGCTTCTTCTGGCTGACGGCGGTGATGCGCGATGGCACGATCTTGCCGCGCTCGGAGATGTAGCGCTGCAGAAGCCGCACGTCCTTGTAGTCGATCTTCGGCGCGTTGGCGCCAGAGAACGGGCAAGTCTTGCGGCGGCGGTGGAAGGGGCGCCGGGTTGGGATCTGATTGATGTCGACCATTATTCTGCGGCTCCTTCAAAGCCTTCGCGCGGACGGCGCGGGCCACGATCGGCACCGCCATCGCCGAAGCTGCGCGGCGGACGATCACCACGGTCACCGCGATCGCGGTCGCCGAATGAGCGCGGGCCACGGTCGCGGTCGCCGAAGCCGCCGCGTTCCGAGCGCTCTTCGCGCTTCTGCATCATTGCCGACGGACCTTCCTCATGCGCATCGACCTTGATGGTCAGGAAACGCAGTACGTCCTCGGACAGACCCATCTGGCGCTCCATTTCGTTGAGCGCGGCCGGGGGGCAGGTGATGTCCATGAGTGTATAATATGCCTTCCGGTTCTTGTTGACCCGGTAGGTGAGGGACTTCAGTCCCCAGTTCTCGACCCGGCCGACGGACCCGCCATTCGCGGTGATGACGCCCTTGTACTGTTCGACAAGCGCATCGACCTGCTGCTGCGAGAGGTCCTGCCGAGCAAGAAACACATGTTCGTATAGAGCCATAGTGTTCGTGCCTTTCTTCGTTTCTCTCCCGGTTCCCGGCGGCAAAAGCCTCTGCAACTTCTCTGACCCGCAATCCTTGCGAAGGCGGGGAAGAAAGGAGCATGACGAGACGGTCGAGAGCGGAGACACGGGAGGCGGAAGCGCTTCTGGCTTCACGCGAAGGTTTCGAAAAACCTCCGGCCCTCCGTTCAGCCCCCAGCAAGGACCGGCAGATTGCGGGCGTCTATACAGGAATTTGGCCGCAAGGCAAGGGCAAACGGCCGACGTGTCGTAAGCAGATGAGTTGTCCGGATTAGGTAGCACATGAGTTGTCCGGTCTTATTGGGCTGCTGGCCTCATTCGCAAGGTCTTACGGATTCCCTGCCCGGACCCAAGAATGTTTTCCTGCATTTCGCCTGACAAAACAAACCGGATGCCCTGTTCGTATAATCGCGGGAGACGGTCGAGGTAACGCCAACAAATCGAACAGCTCTACGCAGTCGGCAATCAGCTGCAACAATTCCCGTCTCTCGACGACACGATCGGAGTTCGCGCATCACGCTGCAACTTCAGCTGCCTCAGCTCGTGTGTGCAGCCACTTTGCCTGTGGTTTCGGGGAAGAAATCGGGCGCCGCATGGCGCTTGCCGAACATCATGTCGTATTGCAGCAGACGGAAGTCGCGGATTGCCGGGTCGATCTCTTTCTGACGCGACCAATCGGGGGTGGCCTCGCCCCCCGGTGCCAACAGCAAATTACGGTCGATGACGCGGTAGCGCTCTCGCAACTGGCCGAGGAAGCCGGTGTAATAGGGATGGCTGATGCCGGCCGTTTTCAGGATATGGTAGGGCAGGAAGGCCGGGCTGACGGCGCCCAGATCCTCGGAGGGGCCGCTGCGGTTCGACCAGACGATCAATGGCGTCTGGTGGTGCTGCAGCATCTGGTCGGCCGGCTCCTTGCGCGGCGCGACATTGTCCTTCAGGAAACCGGTCTCGACGTAGACCGGCCCAAGCGGCGGCAGGTGATCGCCGAAGAATGCGATGACGGTCGGCCGCTCGCGTTTCTTCGCCCATTCGATCAGCCGCTCGAGGCCGCGGTCCGCGTCGGAAGAGCCTTCGGCGTAGCTCAACAGCGATTCACGTGCCCATTGGCTGATCGGCGCCTGCACCTTGTGGGTCGGATTGGTATAGCGATACGGCTCATACGGCCCGTGGTTCTGCAGGCTGACGGCGAAAAAGAAGACCGGCTCGGCGCTGGTATCGGCTTCGCGGATGATCTCGTCGGTCATCGCTGCGTCCGACGCGAGCGGTCCGCGCTTCTGCATGGGCGGCAACGTCTCCTCGGACTTGAAGTCGTTGAAGCCGAAATCGGCATAGACGGCCCCCCGGTTCCAGAACCAGTTGGTGCCGGGATGGATGGCGCGCGCTCGGTAGCCCTGACTTTTCAGGAAGGTCGCCAGCGAGGGAGTCGGTGTCCGCACATATTGCTGGTAGGGAATGCTGCCCGCCGGCAGGAAGGCGTTGGAAAAGCCGGTCAGGGCCTCGAACTCGATGTTGGCCGTCATGCCGCCGAACTCGGGCGAGAACATGTAGCCCGTGCGCAGTGCCCGCACATTGGGGATAGGGTCGGGTGTGATGGTGACGCCGGGCAGCTTGGTCGGATCCCAGAAGGATTCGCTCATCACGACGATGATGTCGGGCTTCTCGGCAGGTACCGAGGCGATCACCTGCGGTTTGCCGATCGCTTCGATCGCCTTGTCGGAATAGCCGGGCGGCGCCGAGACATGCGCCATCGGGACGTTCAGCGCGAAGGCGAGCGCAAAACCGTTCGAGGCATAGTTTTCCTTCTGGTCCCACATAATCGGGATGATCTGCAGCCGGTCGCGCGTCCACGAGAAAGTGGCATAGTCCATGATGGAGACGAAGAAAGCGATCAGCGGCACCGTCAGCGTCAGCCGGGCAAGGCGGCCCTTGTGGCTGAGCGCCGGAACGCGGCGGCGCCATAACCGCCAGCCATAGACGAGCAGCGACAGCCCGCCGACGATGCCGATCGCCAGGGCAATGGCGGTTCCCGGGCGATCGCGGACCAGGAGTGGCATCAGTGCCACGATCTGCCGGGAATAGAGGAAATCGGTCGGATAGAGCGGATCGCCGAGATAGAGCGACTTCTGGTGGCCGACGAACGCCAGCGACAATGTCAGCGGCGCGACGATCATCAGGCTCTGATGGCTGCGGCCGAGCACGGCGTCGAGGCCGATGAGGATCAGCGCAAAAATGATGATCGTGGTCCAGCCGGGTTTGAAAGGCTGCAGAAAGAAATCAATGGTGCCGGCAAAGTTGCCGCGCACGATCAGTTCGATGGCAAACACCAGGATAGCCGCAGCCAGCAAGCTGATAAGGCCATAGCGGATGACAGGCCATCTGCGCGCCGGCAGATAGCCAGTCGACGGATCGCCTTCAAGAAACTGTGGCGCCGCCTCGGCTGCGCTCTGCTTGGTCTTTGCCACTTCAATAGTTCCCCGGCCCGCAACAAAGGCGTCACTCGATTGTCATCGAACTGTCACGCAAAGCCTAGCGCCTGCGGCGGAAATAAGAAGAGCCAGCAAACAAATCGTGAGCGGTTTTCATCATGAGTGATCGCCAAAAAGCCTGCCGAAACAGGCACTCGGCCGACGCCGAGCGGTCAAGGTTGGACTTGACTTGGGCGCACGCCTTGCGTCACAGGCAGCGAGAACCAGCAGCTGGGAGCCGACGATGGCCATCGCATTCACCTTTCCGGGGCAGGGCAGCCAGGCTGTCGGCATGGGCAAGGACCTCGCCGATACTTTTGTGGAATCGCGGCAGATCTTCGAGGAAGTCGACGACGCGCTCGGTGAAAAACTATCGCAGCTGATCTGGGAAGGCCCGGAAGAGACGCTGACGCTGACCGCCAATGCTCAGCCGGCGCTGATGGCGGTGTCACTTGCCGCAGTCCGGGCGCTGGAGGCGCGCGGCTTCTCCCTGAACGGCAAGGTCACCTATGTCGCCGGCCATTCGCTCGGTGAATATTCGGCACTTGCGGCCGCTGGTTTCGTTTCGGTCGCCGACGCCGCCCGGCTGTTGCGTATCCGCGGCAATGCCATGCAGGCGGCTGTACCGGCCGGCGAGGGCGCGATGGCGGCGATCATCGGGCTGGAACAGGCCGACGTCGAGGCCGCTTGCGCAGAGGCCGCCCAAGGCACCGCCAAAGATCCCGCGCAAGCCTTGGTGTGCCAGATCGCCAACGACAATGGCGGCGGCCAGCTGGTGATCTCCGGCGCCAGGCCGGCGGTCGAACTGGCGGCGAAGCTATGCACGGAAAAGGGCGCCAAGCGGGCGCTGATGCTGCAGGTCTCGGCGCCCTTCCATTCGGCATTGATGAAGCCTGCGGCCGAGATCATGCGGGAGGCGTTGGCCGCCGTGACGAAGCGTGCGCCGGTCGTGCCGCTGGTCTCGAATGTTACTGTGACCCCGACGAGCGATCCTGACGAGATTGCCCGCCGCCTCGTCGAACAGGTGATCGGGCGCGTGCGCTGGCGCGAAACGGTGGAGTGGTTCGGCAGCAACGGCGTTGCGACGCTTTACGAAGTGGGCGCCGGCAAGGTGCTGTCGGGGCTGGCCCGCCGCATCAACCGCGATATTGCCACCACTGCCATCGGATCCGCGGCGGATGTCGAGGCGGCGCTGGCGGCGCTTGCATAATCAACTGGCGATTTGACCCCGCTCCATGCAAAGGGTGTTCGCTCAGATCAGGAGGCAAGAATGTTCGAATTGACCGGCCGCAAGGCGCTCGTCACCGGCGCATCGGGAGGTATCGGCGAGGCGATCGCCCGCGTGCTGCACGGCCAGGGCGCCATCGTCGGCCTGCATGGCACACGTATCGAGAAATTGGAGGCGCTGGCCGCCGAATTGGGCGACCGGGTCAAGCTTTTCCCGGCCAATCTTTCCAACCGCGACGACGTCAAGGCGCTCGGCCAGAAGGCGGAGGCCGACCTCGAAGGCGTCGACATCCTCGTCAACAATGCCGGCATCACCAAGGACGGGTTGTTCGTGCGCATGGCTGACGCCGACTGGGATAGCGTGCTCGAGGTCAACCTGACCGCCGTGTTCCGGCTGACCCGCGAGCTTACCCATCCGATGATGCGGCGCCGCCATGGCCGCATCATCAACATCACTTCAGTGGTTGGCGTCACCGGCAATCCCGGCCAGACCAATTACTGCGCCTCCAAAGCCGGTATGATCGGCTTTTCCAAATCGCTGGCGCAGGAGATCGCCACCCGCAATATCACCGTCAACTGCGTCGCCCCGGGCTTCATCGAATCGGCGATGACCGCCAAGCTCAACGACAAGCAGAAAGAGGCGATCATGGCGGCGATCCCGACCCGGCGCATGGGCACGGGCGCCGAAGTCGCCTCTGCCGTCGCCTACCTCGCTTCCAACGAGGCAGCCTACGTCACCGGCCAGACCATTCATGTCAATGGCGGCATGGCAATGATCTAACACTTGGGAAAACGCTTCATTCCGTCTTGGATGCATGGGATTTTTCGTGTAATGCCGCCCGCAACCCGGCGGTTCGGGCAAAAACCGGTCCTGTTCCGCTGCGTTTCCGGCAGGACCATCTTTCAGCTTGATTAGCGGCATTCTGCCCGCTAACGAAGACAGACAACCAAAAGACGAGGATGCCCAAATGAGTGACACCGCAGAGCGCGTCAAGAAGATCGTCATCGAGCACCTTGGCGTCGATGCCGACAAGGTGACGGAGCAGGCGAGCTTCATCGATGATCTGGGCGCGGACAGCCTCGACACGGTCGAACTTGTTATGGCGTTCGAAGAAGAGTTCGGTGTCGAGATCCCGGACGACGCCGCCGAGACCATCCTGACTGTTGGCGATGCGGTGAAATACATCGACAAGGCCTCGGCCTGACGCTATTTGCAGTCATCACCGAGGAGGACCTGCGATGAGGCGTGTCGTCGTCACGGGCCTTGGGCTGCTTTCGCCGTTCGGCATGGGCTTCGAGCACAGCTGGAAGGAGCTTCTGACCGGCCGCAGCGCAGCCAAGCGCATCACCGAATTCGAGGTGGAAGACCTTGCCTGCAAGGTCGCCCACGTCATTCCGCGCGGTGACGGCTCCAATGCCACTTTCAATCCTGAAGCCGTTCTCGAGCCGAAGGAACTGCGCAAGATCGGCGATTTTATCCTGTACGGGATCGCGGCCGCCGACGAGGCACTCAAGGATTCCGGCTGGCAGCCGAAGACGCACGAGGAACAGTGCGCCACCGGCGTGCTGATCGGTTCGGGCATCGGCGGCATCGAAGGCATTGCCGAGAATGCGATGATCCTCAAGGAACGCGGCCCGCGCCGCATCAGCCCGTTCTTCATCCCCGGCCAGATCATCAACCTCGTCTCCGGCCAGGTCTCGATCCGGCATGGGCTGAAAGGCCCAAACCACGCCGTCGTCACCGCTTGCTCGACCGGTGCGCACGCCATCGGCGACGCCGCCCGCCTGATCATCTGGGGCGATGCAGACGTTATGGTCGCAGGCGGCGCCGAAGCGCCGGTGACGAGACTGTCGATCGCCGGGTTCGCCGCTTGCCGCGCGCTCTCCACCGAGCGCAACGACGCGCCGCAAACGGCCTCGCGTCCCTATGATCGCGATCGCGACGGCTTCGTCATGGGTGAGGGCGCCGGTGTTGTCGTGCTCGAGGAACTCGAACACGCCAAGGCCCGCGGCGCCAAGATCTATGCCGAGGTCACCGGCTACGGTCTGACCGGTGACGCCTATCACATCACCGCGCCTGCCGAGGATGGCGACGGCGCTTTCCGTTGCATGACAGCGGCGCTAAACCGGGCGAAGCTGACGCCCGCAGATGTCGACTACATCAACGCGCACGGCACATCGACCATGGCCGACACGATCGAACTCGGCGCCGTCGAGCGGCTGGTCGGCAACGCCGCCTCTAAGATATCGATGTCGTCGACCAAATCGTCGATTGGCCACCTGCTGGGCGCGGCTGGTGCTGCCGAGGCGATCTTTTCGATCCTCGCCATTCGCGACAACATCGCGCCGCCGACCATCAATCTCGACAATCCGGAGCGCGAAACGGCGATCGACCTGGTGCCGCACAAGCCGCGAGCCCGGCAGATCGACGTGGCGCTGTCCAACTCCTTCGGCTTCGGTGGCACCAACGCCTCGCTCGTCTTCCAGCGCTACAATGGCTGACCGCTCTGCCGGTTTCCGTCTGCCGTCAATTTTGCCATATTCGCCCCTACTCTGCCCGAGGGGATTCGTCGCAAGATCAGATGGTAGGGCGCTATGAACACAAATCCGGCCGATAACGGGGAATTCGGGCAACGGCGAGCAACGTCCGGCCCGATCGTGCCGAAAACGGCCAGCGAGGCGTTGCGGCCCGAGGCCGGCACGCCGCCGCCGAAGCGCTCGCGTGCCTCGCGCAGCCAGTTCGTCGTGTTCATGAACTTTGTCATCTCTTCGGTGATGCTGATGGTTCTGGCGGCGGGCGTTGCGCTGTATTTCGGCAAGCAGGAGTTCAACGAGCCCGGCCCGTCGGCCAATGGGGACACCTTCCTGGTCAAGCCGAATAGCGGCGTCCAGGAGATCGCCGACCAGCTTGAGCGGCGAGGACTGATCAGCGACGCCCGCATTTTCCGCCTTGGCGTGCGCGCCTTCGGCAATGATTCCGCGCTGAAGGCCGGCGAATACGAGATCAAGCCGCAGGCGTCGATGCACGACATCATGGAACTGCTGAAGAGCGGCAAGTCGGTGATGTATTCGCTGACTATCCCCGAGGGGCTGACGGTGGAGCAGGCGCTGCAACGGATCGCCGAGCAGGACGCGCTGACCGGCGATATGCCGTCGACCACTCCACCTGAGGGCAGCCTCGCCACCGACACGCTGCGCTTCACCCGCGGCGCAACACGTCAGCAGATGGTTGACAAGCTTCTGGCCGACCAGAAGAAGCTGGTCGACGAGGTCTGGCAGCGCCGAGCGCCAGATCTGCCGATCGCCAATGTTGAGGATTTTGTCACCCTGGCCTCGATCGTCGAGAAGGAGACCGGCAAGGGCGATGAACGCTCGCGCGTAGCCGCCGTCTTCCTCAATCGGCTGGCCAAGGGTATGCGGCTGCAGTCGGACCCGACCATCATCTACGGCCTCTTCGGCGGCAAGGGCAAACCCATCGACCGCCCGATCTATCAGTCGGACATCCAGAAGCCGACGCCCTACAACACCTATCTGATCAACGGTTTGCCGCCGACGCCGATCGCCAATCCCGGCCGTGCGGCGCTGGAGGCCGTCGCCAATCCGTCGAAGACCAGCGATCTCTACTTCGTCGCCGACGGCAGCGGCGGCCACGTCTTTGCCTCGACGCTCGATGAGCATAACGAGAATGTCGCTCGCTACCGGGCGCTGCTGAAAAAGCAGGCGCAGGACGCCGCCAAGGCCGGGGCAACCAATACCGGAGCCGACACGCCGGCGGGAGCCATCGTTGACGATGCGGGCGCCACCGCCGCCCAGTAGGGCCGGACGCCATCAGGTTGGCCCTGTGCATGTCCGGGTGGATGTGCAAGGGCTGCTATGGCATTGAAATTCACATGATCCTGCCCGGAGAAAATTGCTCCGGCTTGAGGGCATTCGGCAAAGGGACGCACGGCTACATGAACTTGCAGAGCATGACCGGTTTTGCGCGCAGTGTCGCCGAACACGACGGCACTGCGATTGCCTGGGAAGCCAAGTCCGTCAACGGCAAAAGCGTCGAGGTCAGGCTGCGGCTGCCGCAAGGTTTCGACCGGCTGGAGCCGGCCGTCCGGCAGACGGTGCAAAAGCGTTTTGCGCGCGGCAATTTCCAGATGACGCTGACCATTGGCCGCGCCGCCGGCGCGCAAGCGCAACCCGTGGTCAACGAGGCTTTCCTGAGGGATCTGGCGGGCTTGGCCAAGCGGCTGCAGGAGCAGTTCGGAGTAGCCCCTGCGGCGGCCGACGGCCTGCTTGCGCTGCGCGGCGTCCTCGACATTCCCGAAACCATCGAAACCGAAGAGGCGCGCAGTGCGCTCGATACCGCAATACTGTCGGCGCTGGAAGCAGCACTGAACGGGCTGCAGCAGGCGCGCCAGGGCGAAGGTGCCGCACTTCGTTCCCTGCTGTCCGGCCATATCGATGCCATCGAGGCGCTGACGCTGCGGGCCGAGGCCGATCCATCACGCGAGCCGGCCACGATCCGCGAAAGGCTCGCCGAGCAGATCCGCCTGCTGATGGACGCGTCCGCCAATCTGGACGCCAGCCGGCTGCATATGGAAGCGGCGTTTCTGGCCACCAAGGCCGACATACGCGAGGAAATCGACAGGCTGAAGACGCACGTGACGTCGGGGCGGGCGCTGCTCGCCGGCGGTGGCGCCATCGGCCGCAAGCTCGATTTCCTGGCACAGGAATTCAACCGCGAATCGAATACGCTGTGTTCCAAGTCGAATGCTGCCGCGGTCACCGCCATCGGGCTGGAACTGAAGGCGGTCGTCGACCAGTTTCGCGAACAGGTCCAGAATCTGGAATGATCCCGATGCCAAGCCACATGACTGCCAAGCCCCATGACCGCTAGGGATTTGGGTTCCCGCATTCGGCGCCGCGGGCTGATGCTGGTCTTGTCGTCGCCGTCAGGCGCCGGCAAGTCGACGATCGCGCGCAATCTGCTGGAGAGCGATTCCAGCCTCGAATTGTCGGTCTCGGTCACCACGCGGCCACGCCGCGGCAGCGAGATCGAGGGCGTCCATTACCACTTCCGCACCATGCGCGAGTTCGAGCGGCTACGCGATTCCGATGCGCTGCTCGAATGGGCGGAGGTGCACGGCAATTGCTACGCGACGCCGCGCGAGCCGGCCGAACAGGCGCTGGCCGAAGGCCGCGACATGCTGTTCGACATCGACTGGCAAGGCGCTCAGCAGCTCAAGGAGAAGATGCGCGCCGACATCGTCTCGATCTTCATCCTGCCGCCGTCGATGAAGGAATTGAAGGCACGGCTGAAGCGTCGCGCCGAGGACCAGGAAGCGGTGATCGAGACGCGGCTCAAGAACGCCCGCAACGAGATCGAGCACTGGAAGGAATATGATTTCGTCATAGTCAACGACGATCTCGACCGTGCTTTCGCCGAGGTGCGCGGCATCGTCACGGCCGAACGGCTCAGACGCGATCGCCGGCCGGGCCTGTTCGATTTTGTCTCAGGGCTGCTCGATGAGAAGACGGATTGATCAAGGCGTTGTCCCCGCGACCAGGATCAGATTGCGGCTGAGCGCGGCGTCGCGCAGTTCCAATGCCGCGGCATATTCGGCGGAGCGGTACCAACGCCGCGCCGTGTCCATGTCGGGGAATTCCACGATGATCAGCGGCCCGGGAGACCAGTCGCCTTCCAACCTTTCCACCTCGCCGCCGCGTACCAGATAGCGCCCGCCATGCTGGGCGATGGAGGCAGCCGCGCGGGCGCGATAGGCTTCGATAGCCTCTGTGTCACGGATCGTGACGTCGGAAATGACATAGGCGGCCACTGTTTGTCTCCGGGCAGGGTTTGTCCGGCTATCTATGCCATGAGAGCGGAAATTCCACGCGGACGCTTCCCGGCATCACACCGCGTTGGTCAGGCGAATGAATTCCTCGACGCTGAGCGTCTCCGCACGCCTGGTCGGATCGATGCCGGCGCGGGTGAGCAGTGCCTCGCCGCCGAGGCTTTTCACGCTCTGCCGCAGCATTTTCCGGCGCTGGCCGAATGCCGCTTCGGTGACGCGGCTAAGCCGTTTGACCTCTGCCGGCAAGGGGCTGGCGCGCGGCACTAGATGCACCACCGAGGACGTCACCTTGGGTGCCGGTGTGAACGCCTGGGGCGGCACGTCGAAGACAATCCTCGCCTCCGTCCGCCAGCCTGCAAGCACGCCGAGCCGGCCATAGGCCTCGCTGCCGGGGCTGGCTGCAATGCGTTCGGCGACCTCGCGCTGGAACATCAGCGTCATTGATGCGTAGAAAGGCGGCCACTCGGTCACGGTCAGCCAGCGGATCAGCAATTCGGTGCCGATATTGTAAGGCAGGTTGGCAACGATTTTCACCGACCCCCCGCTTCCCGGCGCTCCTTTGGCAAGCGCTGCAAAATCAGTTTTCAGCGCATCGCCGGCCACGATCTCGAGCCGACCCGGATAGTGCTTCGCGATCTCGTCCAGGGCCGCCAGGCAGCGCTCATCGCGCTCGATCGCGACGACCCGCCGGGCGCCGTTGAGGAGCAGGGCCCGAGTCAGCCCGCCCGGACCGGGACCGACCTCGATAACCGTAACGTCGCTCAGGTCGCCGGCGGTCCGCGCAATCTTGCTTGTCAGGTTAAGGTCGAACAGAAAATTCTGGCCGAGTGCCTTTTTCGCCTGCAGCCCATAGCGCTCGATCACCTCGCGCAGTGGCGGCAGGCCGTCTATGCTCATCGGGCTGGGCTCATCGGGCTGGGCTCGTCGGGTTAAGGCCATCGAATTGGGCTCATTTGGCTCAGTGGCCTACGGCCTTTTCCCGGTATCGGCAAGCAGGCGAGCGAGTTTCAGCGCCGCAATCAGGCTGTCGGCACGGGCAATGCCCTTGCCGGCGATGTCGAAGGCGGTGCCGTGGTCGGGCGAGGTGCGGATGAAGGGCAGGCCGAGCGTGACATTGACTGCCTCGTCAAACGCCAGCGCCTTGGCGGGGATCAGCGCCTGGTCATGATACATGCAGAGCACCACGTCATAGCCGGTGCGGGCGCGAGCGTGAAACAGGGTGTCGGCCGGCAATGGCCCGAAGGCGTCGATTCCTTCCTGCCTCAGCCTGTCGATCGCCGGGCGCACGATCCGCTCGTCTTCGGTGCCCATCGCGCCGCCTTCGCCGGCATGAGGGTTGAGGCCGGCGATGGCGAGCCGCGGCTTGGCAATTCCGAAGCGGTTTGCAAGGTCGGCGGCGGTGATGCGGCCGGTGGCGACGATCAGGTCGGTCGTCAGCGCCTTCGGCACCTCGGCCAGTGCGATGTGAATGGTGACCGGCACGGTGCGCAGGTCCGGACCGGCAAGCAGCATAACCGGCGTCACTTCGGTGCGGGTGTGAAGCGATGCCAGATGCGCCAGATATTCGGTGTGGCCGGGAAAGCGAAAGCCGGCATCGTAGAGCGGCTTCTTGGCAATGGGGCAGGTGACGACCGCGGCAGCGCGGCCGGCCAGGCAGTCGGCAACGGCGCGGTCGATCGCCTCGATGATTCCGGCGGCGTTGGCTGGATCCGGGCGGCCGGGACTGTCGACGAAACGGGCGGAAAGCGCCACCACCGGCAGCGCGCGCGAAAACATACTAGGCGCTAGCGCCGGCGTCGTCTCGGCAATCGCGATATCGGTGCCGAGCCCGTGCGCCCGCGCGGCAATCAGCGCCGGATCGGCAAGGAGATAAAAAGACGGAACGCCGGCGCTGTCGCGGGCCTGCCAAGCGGCGATGGCGATGTCCGGCCCCACGCCGGACGGATCGCCGACGCTCAACGCCAGCGGAAGCTCTGCGTCAGGCATGGCGATCGCGACTTCAGCGCTCGATGATGCGGGCTTTCTTCCGCAACTCCTCGACGTATTTCTTTGAGAGCTCGTCGGCGTTCTTGTCGCTCGAGCCCTCGCTCTGGAACACCATCTGCGCGACTTTGTCGTCCGACACTTCGCGCGACGAGCAGATGCCGACGAATTCGACGCCGCGGTCGGTCTCGCGCGTCGCGGTGGCGCCGCCGACCTTGGTGGCCTTGATCTGCTCGGCCCAGTCCGGCGGCAGTTGCGGCGCCAGCACCCGGCCGAGGTCGCGAACGGTGACATCGATCAGGCCCTTGGCAAATTCGCGCGTGGTGTTGCAGCCGTTGAAGCGGGCGCGCATGGCGTCGGCTTCGCGCTTGCGCTTGGCCAGCGTCGCGCTGCGCTCGGCTGCCGGCACGACGAAGATGACCTGCTGCAGCATGTATTCGGTGGCGCTCGGCTTGCTGCCGCCTTTTTCGAGCATGCGCTTGACGACGTCCTGCTCGCTTATGGCGCCGCCCCCGTCGGCGGAGCGGTAGCGCGCGGACAGCGCCTGGTTCCAGGCCATCTGCGCTCGGATGAATTCCTTGAAGTGCTCCTTGGTGACGCCTGATTGCGCCATCACACCGTCAAGCTGCTTGAGCTGCATCTTGTTGTTCGTGGCGAAACGCTGATAGGCGGCATCGACCTGCGCATCGCTGATGCGGATGCCTAGGCGCCGGGCCTCGGCCGAGCGCAGCGTCTGATCTATCATTTCCTGGCCGGCATCGCCCTTTCTGCGCTGCAGGCGCAGGAAAGCGGCCCGATGCTGGATGTCGCCTGTGGTGATCGGTACGTTGTTGACGACGTATTTGATCTCGGTGGCGAAAGCCGGCGGCGTCACTGCGGTGGTCGAGAACGCCACCAGCAGCGCGAACCCTGCCGAAAAGAGGTATTTCCTCATCGAAAGCATCCCAGTTCCATCCCGATTCGACCCAACCCATCCCAGTTCAGGTCGCCGAAATCCGTGCCTGCTCTATGCGGCGAAACAATGTCGTCCGCCAGCACCCCGTTGCCGACTTCCGTTATTGGATGGTGTCGATTGAGCGTTGCGACGAGCCGAAATCGCCGAGCGTGCGGAACGACAGGTTGAAGCCGACGTTCTGCGACACTTCCCTGGTGTTAAGGTCACGTCTTTCCGAAAACGTCATCAAATAGGTAAAGCACGAATCACTATAGGCAAAGCCGACGCCGTCCTTGACCAGCACGCTCTGCTCAAGATCATATGTGCCGGTGCCAAAGACGCGCCAGTTCTCGGCAAGATGCGTCGAGGCGCCGAGCGTGACCTCATGGCGATCCGTGGAGAAGCCATAGAGCGGCTGCGCCTGGATGAAGGCGTATTTGGCGCTCAGCGATACTGGCAGGCCTGAAAAGGCGGCCTTTACCTCAGCGCGGCGGATCTCGAAGCTTTGCTCGTCGAAACGGCCGCTGACCGAGCCGGAAAACCCGCTGGGGCTGTTGAAGCCGACAAGGCCGACATAGTCGGAGGTTGCAGTTTCAAGACCCGAATAGGCACCGACATTGACCAGATCCGGCGTGCCGAACGAGTTCTGGCCGCCGAGCTGGTAGGATTGGCCGAACACCGCGTTGGTGCCCCAGCCATTGTCGTATGCGCCGGAATAGCGGAGCCCGACATTGGCGCGTGTGCCGCCTTCCATGCGGTCATAGCCCGAGAATTTGTCGCGCTCAAACAGCGTCGTGGCGTCGAAGACGAAGCTCTGGGCGTCCTCGTTGGGAACCGCCAGCCCGCCGACATATTGCTCGTTCGGACGCATGAATACTTGCGCCATCGGCTCGAAGACATGGCTGGAACTGGTCATCGAGAACAGCACCGGCCAGCGCATCTCAAGCCCGGCGGTCGCCATATAGCGGGCAAGCGATGAACGCATATCGTCCTCAACGCCGAGATTGGTCGCCATCTGGTTGATGGCGTCGAGCGAGGCGGAGGAGGCGTTGACATAGCCGGCGTCGCCGCGCAGCGCCAGGAGCGGCGTCAGCAGCAGCCCACCATCGGTGGTGATGGTGCGCTTCCATTCGGCTTCCGCGGTAAGACGGCCAGATTGACCGTCGATGCCACGAACGTTGTTGACGGACGAAGGGACGCCCGAATCTGCAAGAGCCGTATCGAGCCTGTCGCGGTCTATGACCCGCGCGTTGACGTCGAACGAGAGCTGCCCGCCGGCCACCGGCATGTCGGGGATATAGGCGTAGTCGAGCGAGGGCAGCACCCAGGGCTGCTTGGCGGCGCGTGCGGTCGGATCGCTGGCGAGAGTGTCTTCCTGAACGTCGAAGTGCATGGCGCGCACATCGAAGTAATTGCGATCGTTGAGTCCCGTCAGATACACCTCGGAGCGGTGCACGCTGTCGTTGAAGCCATCGATGTCGTAAGTGCGCGCGAAATTCTTGTCGCTCTGCAGCAGGATATCCCAACCGAAGTCCCAGCGCGGGTTGATAGCGAACTGGCCCTGGGTGCCCATCATCCCGCGGAACCTGTTCGGGTCGCCTTCGGTACCCGAATTGACGTTGTGGCCATTGTCGTCGATGAAGGCGTCGGGATTCTCCTGCCGGATGCCTGCAATCTTCAGGCTGTACTGACCATTGTTGAAGCGCTGCCTCCACTCGGCCTCACCGAGGAAACCTTGCTTGGTATAGCCGCTGCCGGTGACAGTGAGATCGTAGGTCGGCGAGAGCGCGAAATAATAGGGGACTTTAATACCCACGCCGAGGTCGCTCTTGTAGGCGACGCCGGGAATCAGGAAGCCGCTCTTGCGCTTGACCGTTGGGTCGGCGATCTCGAAAGCCGGCAGATAGGCCAGCGGAAAGCCGAAGAACTCGAAGTTCGAGTTTTCGAAGCGAACCGTCTTCTTTTCGCCGTTCCAGATGATCTTCCTGGCCTTGATACGCCAGGTCGGCGCTTTGTCGGGCTTGTCCTCGCACGGCTCGCACGCGGTATAGACGCCATTGTGGAACGTCGTCAGCACGCCGCCCATGCGCTCCGCGCTTTCGGCGGCGAAGTACGCCTTGTCTATGGTCTCGACCCGCAACGCGTTGACGAAGCCGTCGGCGAAATCGTCAGTGATGTCGGCATGCTGCGAATAGATTTTGGTGCCGTCGCTATTGACGAGTTCGACATTGCCGCTGGCGACGAGGCGTTTGGTGTTGCGGTTGTATTCGACCCGCTGGGCGACGAGACGGTTGCCGCCGTAGTCGATCTGGACGCCGCCGACGGCCGTCACGGTCTGCTTGTCGTTGTCGTAGACCAGCGTATCGGCTGCCAGCAGCATTTGCGTGCCACTCGGAACCTTCGTCGCCAGGTCACTGACGTCCTGGGCAAAAGCCGGAGCAGCCGGGGCGACGCTGGCAAGCAGGCATGCCAAGGCGCTCGCCGCAGAGAGGCGTGCCAAACCGGCGTGCCTATGGCTGCGCAAAACCGCCTCCCTCACTAGCCGTCTTCCTTGTATAGCAGGAATGTCACCCCGAAGAACATAGCCACGACAACCGGGACCCAAGCCGCTACGGCTGTGGGTACGAATCCCGCTACGCCGAATGCCTTGACCAGCACCGAAACGACATAAAGCAGAAAGCCGGCCACGATGCCACCCAGAATCATCGTCGCCGACTGCCCCATCCTCGCAAATCGCATTGATACCGTTGCCGCAATCAGCGTCATCGCGACGAGCAGGAAGGGCAGCGCCACGAGGGAATCGAACTGCATGGCGAAGGCATTTGCCTTGAGGCCGAAGGAGCGGGCCACCTCGACTTTGCCGGGCAAATCGTAGAAGGGGATAGTCTCAGGGCGCGCCAACCGCTCTTGCACGAATTCCGGCTTGAGATTGGTCGGCAGCCGATCGCTGGGTAACGACTGGATGGTGCCGTCCCGGAACACCTTGACGTCCTGCAATTCCCAGTAGCCGTCCCGCAAAAAGGCGCGCGCCGCATCCTTGCGCTCGATGATATCGCCTTGCGGACTGAAGCTGAAGAAGACCGCGTCGGCCATCTCCAAGCCTTGATTGAGAATGGCGCGCGCTCCGATGATGGTATCGCCGGAACTGGTTTTCTGCCTGATCCAGGGTGCGGCATCGGCCGAGACCGTATTCGACTTGCCCGAACGGAGTTGGGTCTCGATCTGCTCGGACCAGGAATAGGCGTGCGCGGCTATCGGATTGATGACGCCGACCGACAAGGCACCAAACAGCAGCGCCCCGATGCAGCATGGCAGCAGGAACTGCCATGCTGAAACCCCGGCGGAACGGGCGATTACCAATTCATATTTGCGGTTGAGCGACACCAGGGTCGCCATCGCCGAGAACAGGCCGACGAACGGCACCGTCTGCAGCATGATCATCGGCATCCTGAGCCCGGAAATGGCGAAGGCAGTTCCGTAAGTGAAGCCTGGCACGCCGGTCGTGCGGCCGGAAAGCTCGGTGAAATCGATCAGGAACACCAGCGCCAAAAGACCGATGAAGAACCAAATGGTGATCGTCACATAGCGAAAGAAGAAGTATCGACCCAGAGTCCAGCCCATCAGCCGGCTCCCTGTCCGGAAGCGCCGCGCCCAGCAAAACGGAGCTTGATGGCGCTCCAGCCCTCACTGAAGCGGCCGGCAAGATTGGTCACCCAGTCGGCCCAGGCAACAGGCAGTTCCATGGTCCGGTTGGAAACAATGAACCAGATGGCGATCGCCGATGCCACGATCGGGACGCCGTAGACCATATAGGCATATTGCGGCACCTTGTCGGCCTTGCCGGCGGCAAAGAACCCGAGCCAGCGCACGAACAGCGCGATCGCGATTGCCGTGATCAGCGGGTGCACACGCGCCTCACGATGCGAGCGTGCATCTCCGGCGACGGCGAGCGCGATCAGCGCGAAGACGAGCGAATAGGACCACTCGGAAAAACGCTGGTCGAGCTCGGCTAGGTACCTGTTCGGCTTTTGCTGGTACATCTTGTCGTTCGGACTGGGATTGAGCAGATACTGGGTCGTCCGGTCCTTCGGCAAAAGCAGGATGTCGGATGATGCCGACATGAAAGCGGACAAATCGAAGGCATAGGAGGTGAACCGGATCACCGAGAGGTCGCCGGTCATGGTTTTGCGATGGATCACCCCGTCATTCATCATCAGCACCTTCTCGTCGCCGCGTTCGATGATGCTGCCGGACTCGGCATAATAGACGAGATTGACGCCTTCTTCGCGCGAATCGGCGACGAAGATGCCGCCGAGGCGATTGTCGGGAAGCCGTTCGCCAACCTGCAGGAACAGGCCGTCATCGATCTTGCGGAAGGTGCCTTCCTGGATGATCAACGACAACAGATCCGCACGCGAAGATGCTATCAGCTCGCGGTTCTTCTGGCGCGCGTAGGGGTCGACGCCATTGTCGACCGCGAACGAAAAAACGCTGGCTGCTAGTGCCAGAAGCATGATCGGCCTGACGATTGTCCAGCGTGAAGCGCCGGCGGCATTGATGACGGCGAGCTCCGAATCCGAATTCATCACGCTGAGGATCTGGGCAACCGCGACCACCAGGGCGAACGGTACGACGATCGGAACGATCGTCGGGATGATCAGCGCTGCGACTTCGAAGAAGGTGAGGGCCGATTGACCGCTATCGGTGACGAGGTCGATGCGGGCGAGGACCTGAGTCGTCCAGACGATCGCCAGCGTCCAGACGAGCGCCAGCGCGAATACCGCGAAGGCACGGCGCATGATGTAACGTTCAACGACCTTCATGAAGGCTTTTCTCGGCGATTTCGAACGGCATCATGCCTTGGAACAAGGTAGTCGTCCGGCGCCGGCTGCACAACTGGCTCAGTTTGGCGGTTCGATCCGGGTTCTGTCCCGTATCGTACATTCCGCTGGGCCGGAGTGTCGGCGGCAATGGATAAGAAAGGGCGAACATTGTTGGTTAACAACAGGTTGCGGCTGGAAGCGGGGCCGTGCCGCGACGAATCGTGGGTGGTTCGATATCGCATATGGGAGCGATTTCGGCCAAAGTCTTGTCAAATGCGGCAAAACGACCAAATGTCGCGCCGGTCGCGACCGCCGCGGCGTGATAAGACGGGTCAGGATCTGTTGAGCCCCAGCATGGAAGCGGAAAAATTGCGCAGTCAAACCGGTCGAGAAACCGTCTTTGACGGCGCGATCGTGGTCGGCGCCGGCGCGGCCGGCCTTGCCGCCGCCCACGCCTTGATGAAGGCCGGCGTACCGACGCTCGTCCTGGAAAGGGAGAGCCGGCTTGCCGAACCCTGGCATCGGCGCCACCAGCGGCTACACCTCAATACCCATCGCGATCTCTCGACGCTCCCCGGTGTCGGCTATCCCGCAGGCACCCCGGCTTTTCCGCATAAATCGGCCGTCATTCGCCATCTGAACGATTTCAGCCAGACGCATGGTCTGCCGGTCGCATTCGGCGTTGCCGTTGAAGAGGTCACGTTCGACGGCGATCACTGGACCGTGCGGACGAACGCCGGACGTCGTCTGGCGCGCCATATCGTCGTCGCCACCGGGCGCGACCGGCAGCCGTTTATTCCCGCGTGGAAAGGCATGAAGGATTTTGCAGGCCGGATTATCCATTCGGCCGATTTTGGCGATGCGAAGGACTACGCCGGCAAAAGGGTGCTGGTGGTCGGTGCCGGCAATTCGGGGTTCGACGCACTCAATCATCTTGCGAATGCAGATGCCCAAAGCATCTGGCTGTCGGCCCGCAACGGCCCCTCTCTGCTGCCGAAACGCATCGGCAAGGTCGCCGTCCACAGGCTTTCACCGTTAATGGCGAGCTTGCCGGTGCGGCTGGCCGATGCGGTGATGGCGACAACCCAGCGCCTGGTTTTCGGCGACCTGACGAAATTTGGGCTTCCGCCGGCTCCCACAGGCGGTGCGAGCCGTCTGAGCGCCGACTACACCGCGATCGCAGCCGACGACGGCGCGGTTCGCGCCATCACGGCAGGCACGATCGTGGTGGTGCCACCATTGCGGGAATTTAGCCAAGACGGCGTCGTGTTGAATGACGGCAGGTTTATCACGCCCGATATCGTCATTGCAGCGACTGGTTATCGCACCGGTCTGGAGCAGATGGTCGGCAAGCTCGGCGTTCTCGACGGCAAGGGCGTTCCGCTTTTCAACGGCGGCGATGCCGATCCGAAATTGCCCGGCCTGTGGTTTACCGGCATGCGGCCGAGCATTCGCGGTTGTTTCGCCAATGCCCGCATTCAGGCCAGGGCGATAGCGGCGCGGATTGTCAAGCAGCGATAGTGAGCAGGACTATGCCGATTGTTCCGCCCGCAATAGACACGCCTTGTTGGAGCGTGCTCGAACCGAAAGGTCAATGATCATGACGCCAGTCAGCATTCGCTACATGGTCGATGATGTCGCCACCTCGATCGATTTCTACTGTGGACAACTGGGCTTTACCGTCGAACAGGACGCGCGACCGGCTTTTGCTTCCGTCACGCGCGGCGCGTTACGGCTCCTTCTGAGCGGACCCGGCAGTTCGGGTGCACGGGCTGTGCCGGATGGCCGGCAGCCGGTGCCGGGAGGCTGGAACCGCATCCTGCTGGTGGTGCCGGACCTGAAAGAAGAGGTTGCGCGCCTCAAGAGTGCTGGACTTGTCTTTCGCAACGATATCATAACGGGCGTCGGCGGTTCCCAGACCCTGCTCGAAGACCCATCGGGCAATGTCATCGAGCTGTTTCAACCCGCCGCTCACTGACGCAACAACACGGCACCTTTCGGTCCGACCAATCGAACGCTTCTCGCGATAATCCAACGCACTTCCCGAAAGCAGGACATCATGAATTCGAGACCCTCGATCGCCTTCGCCAAATTCGCCGCGCCCAAAAAGGGCAGCGTTTTCGTTCTGGCGGCCGACGAGGGCGACCTCAGCGATGCCGCCAGGGCTTGTGATCCGGCAAAGACCCTTGAGCGGGCTTTTCCGGTCGCTGACTTCACCGGCAAATTCGCCAGCTTGGTCGAAGTGCTGGCACCGGAAGGGACATCGCTCGATCGACTGGTAGCGGTCGGTGCCGGCAAGGGCTCCAATCTCGATGATTATGGTTGGCTGAAGCTCGGTGGCACGATTGCCGCGTCCTTTCGCAAGGCAACCGAAGTGGCCGTCGTGCTCGATCTTCCCGGTGCCGCCATCAGCGGCAGGCAAGCCGTTCAGCTCGCAGCAGGCATCCTGCTGCGCAGCTATTCCTTCGACAAGTACAAGACCAAAAAGAACAATGGTGACGACAAGCGCGAGCCAAAAAAGCCGGTCAAGGTGACTATTCACACCGCCGATCCGGCAGCTGCAAAGAAGGCCTTCGCCGATGAAGCGGCGGTGATCGACGGTGTCTTGCTGGCGCGCGATTTGGTCAATGAACCGGCCAATGTTCTGGGGCCGGTGGAATTCGCCACCCGCATCGCCGAACTGGAGGCGCTCGGCGTCACGGTCGAGATCCTGGCCGAGAAGGAGATGAAGAAGCTCGGCATGGGTTCGCTGCTGGGCGTAGCGCAGGGCTCGCCGCGTGGCGCCCGCATCGCGGTCATGCGGTGGGACGGCGGCAAGGCCAAGGAAAGCCCGGTCGCCTTCGTCGGCAAGGGCGTCACCTTCGACACCGGCGGCAATTCGATCAAGCCGGCCTCGGGCATGGAGGACATGAAGGGGGATATGGGCGGCGCTGCTGCCGTCACCGGGCTGATGCACGCGCTAGCCGCGCGCAAGGCGAAGGTCAATGTCGTCGGCATTGTCGGGCTGGTCGAAAACGCCGTCGATGGCCACGCTCAGCGACCGGGCGACATCGTCACCTCGATGTCGGGCCAGACCATCGAAGTGCTCAATACCGACGCCGAGGGCCGCCTGGTGCTGGCCGATGCGCTGTGGTACTGCAACGACCGCTTCCAGCCGAAATTCATGATCAATCTGGCGACGCTGACCGGCGCCATCATGGTGGCGCTCGGCCAGCATTATGCCGGCCTGTTTTCCAACAATGACGAGTTGGCGGACCGGCTGACGGCGGCCGGACAGGCGACGCAGGAGCGGGTGTGGCGCATGCCGCTCGGTGCCGAATACGACAAGCTGATCGATTCCAAGAATGCCGACATGAAGAACATCGGCGGCCGCCACGGCGGCGCCATCATCGCCGCGCAGTTCCTGCAGCGTTTCGTCAAGGACACGCCCTGGGCGCATCTCGACATTGCCGGCACCGCTATGGGCGCGCCCTCCAACGAGATCAACCAGTCATGGGCTTCCGGCTTCGGCGTCAGGCTGCTCGACCGGCTGCTGCGCGATCATTACGAGCAATGAGCGGCTGGGGCGGGGTTCCGAAAATGTAGACTGAACGCATGGCCGAGATTCTGTTTTATCACCTGACCGAATCGACGCTGGAGGATGCGCTGCCCGGCCTCCTGGAGCGCAGTATCGATCGCGGCTGGCGCGCCGTGGTGCAGACCGGCACCGAGGAACGGCGCGACGCGCTGGACCAGCATCTGTGGACTTTCCGGGACGATTCATTCCTGGCCCACGCAACGGACCGCGAAGCCCGTCCCGCCGAGCAGCCGGTGCTTCTGACCGTCAGCCCTGACAATCCGAACCAGGCGCAGATACGCTTCCTGGTCGATGGGGCGGTGCCGCCGGAGCTTGGCGGCTACCAGCGCGCCGTGTTCCTGTTCGACGGTCACGATGCAGCCCAGCTAGAGGCGGCACGCACGCACTGGAAGACAATGAAGGAGGCGGGCCACACCGTGACCTACTGGCAGCAAACGCCCGACCGGCGCTGGGAACGCAAGGCTTAGGGAATTTGCCGCCTAGTGGAATCACTGGCGCCGCAAGAATGCGACGCCAAAAAGATGGACTGCCGGCTATTCAAAAGACCTGAGCAAGCCCGATGCCGCCCGATGAACGAACACCAGGCATGCCGATAGATGCCGCACTTGTTCGCCGGCTGATTGCCGCGCAGTTCCCCAAATGGGCGGACCTGCCGGTAGAGCCGGTCGAGCCTGGCGGCTGGGACAACCGCACGTTCCGACTGGGCGATCACATGTCGGTGCGGCTGCCGAGCGCCGCCGCCTACGTCGCCCAGGTCGAGAAGGAGCATCGCTGGCTGCCCCGCCTGGCGCCTCACCTGCCTCTGCCCATACCCGTGCCGCTGGCCAAAGGCGCGCCCGGGGAAGGCTATCCATGGCCTTGGTCCGTCTATCGCTGGCTTGGCGGCAGACCGGCGGCTGGTGGACTGATTGCCGATCTTACTGAGCTCGCCCGTTCGCTGGCCGGCTTTTTGGTGGCGCTCTACCGGATCGACGCTGCCGATGGGCCACCGGCAGGGCAGCATAATTTCCACCGCGGCGGCCGGCTTTCGGTCTACGACGCCGAGACCCGAGCCGCGCTCTCGGCGCTCGGTGGCCGCATCGACAAGGCCGCAGCCGAGGCCGTGTGGGCGACGGCCCTTGCCTCGGGATGGAAAGGGCCGCCGGTCTGGGTCCATGGCGACGTCGCCTCGGGCAATCTGCTCGTCGAAGATGGCAAGCTGTGCGCGGTGGTCGATTTCGGTAGTTCGGCTATCGGCGATCCTGCCTGTGATCTGGTGATCGCGTGGACGGAATTTTACGGCGAGAGCCGCCAAGCGTTCCGCGACGCCATTGCGCTTGACGAGCACAGCTGGGCGCGCGCTCGGGGCTGGGCGTTGTGGAAGGCGCTGATCGTCGCTTCGGGACATGACGGCAACCAGCGCGAGGCGGAAAAATCGTGGCGGGTCATCAATGAGGTGCTGGCGGATCACACAAACAGTCGGAGCGGGATGGCTAATTCAGTCTGAATGCATCCCGCTCTAACAACGAAAGGCATTACTGCCCGCCCATCTCCTTCTTGAATGTATCGAAATCGACCTGCATGCCGTTGAAGATGGTGCTCCAGTGGCGGGTCAGCGCTGAAACGGCGACCGCCTCCTGGATCTCCTCGTCGGTAGCGCCGGCCCGCTTGGCGTCCTGCGTGTCCGACCAGATGCAGTAGTTGCACGGGATTTGCGCCGCCACCGCCAGCGAGATCAGTGACTTGACCTTCGGCGGCAGCGCCGTCTTGTCGCTGAGCTGGATAGCCTTGACCTCGGCCCATGCACCGGGCAGACCGGCTTTCGGGAACTGCTTTACGAAACCGGGCACCCCGCCCATGGTCGACTGGATGTCCTTGACGGTTGCGTCATACTCATCGGCATAAGAAGGAGTTGCAGCCAGCGTCAGCACACAGGCGGCGGCGAGCAGGCAGGCACGGCGGATGGAAGAATGCGTTGATGAAAGAGTACGATACACAGACATGACGTTCTCCTCTGGCGTTTGTAGACCTTACGGTGTAAGGTAATGTCGAAAATGAACCTTACAGTGTAAGTTGTCAAGCGGCACCATGGACACATCGATCAAAAAAAAGCGACCGCGCGGCAGACTGTCTCGCGAGATGATCGAGGCTGCCGCTTTGAAGGTGATCGAGAGCGAGGGCCTCGCCGGTTTTTCGATGCGCAAGCTGGCGACTGCACTCGGCTGCGAGGCGATGAGCATCTATCACCACTTTCCTTCGGTGGCGCATCTCTTCGAAGCCTTGGTGGACCGGCTGATCGGCTCCCTCGAAATGCCCGACACGGACCTACCTTGGCGACAAAGGTTGCGCATCGCCGTGCAGGATTTCCGCCGCGTCGCGCGTGAGCACCCGGCTTTCGCCAGCTTCTTCGTTACCTACCGGATGAACTCGCCGACCTGCCTTGCGTGGCTGAACGGCATCCTCGGCCTGTTCGAGGCCGGCGGCTTCGGACCGGAACTTGGTGCGCGGCTGTTCCGTACCACCGGCTATTATCTGATGGGTGCCATCCTCGACGAGACTGCCGGCTATGCGAAGGGGCCTTCGGCCGTGACCACGGTCAGCGATGAGCAACTGGCGCAGGATTTTCCAAAAGTAGCTGCGGCCGGGCGTTATTTCGGCACCGCCGAATTTGACCGGACGTTTGATCTCGGCCTTGATATGCTCCTGGACGAAATGGAACGCGCCCGCGACGGCACCAGCGCGCCGAATACCGGGTCTTGACCTCATGCGCTCTCTGTTCGCCCTGATACTGCTCATCGGTACCGGCATCGGCGTCGTCTATCCCTGGGCGATGACCAATTTCTCCGGCCGTGAGATCGGCACCTGGAGGGTTTACGACCAGGGCCGGTTCAAGCCAGTGACGGTGGCCCTTAGCGCACGCGACGGGCCGCTACGCGTGCTGGTCGACCTTACGGCAAGAGCCGAGCGTATCGTCTCGCAGCAGCGCACCGTGTTGACCCTCACTGCCGCCACCGCCGGCAGGACGGTGCTCGCCTCGACGCTGCAGTTCAACCATTCCGACAATCCTCGGCAGGTCAGTCCGCAACTGCCGGACAGGATCTTTCGCGACGAGGCCGGCCTGATCCCGACCGTTACCGCCGGCCCCTATATTTTTACCGTTGGTCCGGGCGACGCCGAGGGCATTCCGATGCGGGCCGTCGACCTCGTCCTGCGCTCGGCTGCCGGCGAGGTCGACCGCCGGGCGCGACCGGTCGGTTTTTCCCTGATGGCGGCCGGCTTGGCCGGGCTGGTGCTGGCATTCCGTTTCGGCGGCCGTCGGCCGGAAAATCCGAATTCGCAGCCGCCAGCGCCTCGCTGGGGCAGGGGCTCCAATTGAACTATCGCCACGCCTACCATGCCGGAAACTTCGCCGACGTCGTCAAGCATGTCGTGCTCAGCCGGCTGATCGAATATCTGAAGCAGAAGGACAAGGCGTTTCGGGTCATCGACACCCATGCCGGGATCGGCCGTTACGATCTGTCCTCGACCGAAGCGCAAAAGACCGGCGAATGGCAAGGCGGCATCGGCCGGCTGGTCGATGCGGCCCTCGATGCGCCGGTGGCAGCACTGCTGGCGCCGTATCTTGAAGCCGTCCGCTCGCTTAATCCGGACGGCGGCGTGAAAAAATACCCGGGTTCGCCGCTGATCGCTCGGCACCTGATGCGCAAGCAGGACCGGCTGTCGGCGGTCGAGCTGCATCCCAAGGATGCCGCCAGGCTGAAGTCGCTGTTCGACGGCGACTTCCAGACCCGGGTGATCGAGCTCGACGGCTGGCTGGCGCTCGGCGCGCATCTGCCGCCAAAGGAGAAGCGCGGCCTCGTCCTCATCGATCCGCCTTTCGAGGAAGAGGGCGAGTTCGGTCGCTTGGTCGACGGGCTGCAAAGAGCCCATCGGCGCTGGCCAGGAGGGATTTACGCGCTCTGGTATCCGTTCAAGGACCGCAAGGCGGTCGCCGCCTTCCGCAAGGCGCTGAAGCAGACGGGCGTTCCCAGGCTGCTCGACATCGGTTTTGAGATCAGGCCGGCCTCTGTCGAGCCGAGCCTCGATGGCTGCGGCATGGTGGTGGTCAATCCGCCCTTCACCCTGGAGGGCGAGTTGCGGACGCTGCTGCCGGCGCTGCACCGGCTGCTTGCTGTCGAGCAGCCATCGCATTGGACGCTGGACTGGCTGGCGGGAGAGTAGTTTGAGATGCGGTCGTTGTCGTTCCCTCAGCGCAACCGCGTCACCACAACCATAGTCGCTACAACCGCTTGACCGCGCGTCAGCGAATCCGCACAGTGCGCGCAGTCGACCTTGAGAGGCTGCCATGACTCGCTTCGCCCAATCCGCCCTTGCCGCACTGCTCGCCGTTTGCACGCCGCTGGCTGCGCCTCTTGGCGTTACTCAGGCGGTGCAGGCCGCCGACCTTGCAATCTATACTGATGAGGACAGCGGCGTGTGCGGCGAGGCCTGGGTGCTGAACAAAATCACCGACCGCTTCTCCTATCAGGTGCATCACGTGCCGCATCTGCCGGATGTGCAGATCGTCGACTTCCAGCGCATCCACCAGCATCGCTATCTGCCGGCCGACGACACCTGGCCGATCGGCCGCCGTTATTGCGGCGCCACCGTCAGCCTCTCCGACGGCCGCGCCCGCACCATCTGGTACCTGATCGAGGAAGGCCAGGGCTTTGCCTCGATCGGCGACAATGTCGAATTCTGCGTGTCGGGCTTCGACCGCTGGATGGTCTACAACGGCCGCTGCCGCGTCCTGCGCTGATCGCGCACTCGCTGATTCCGACTTTTTAGCACCGGCCACCTGATCGACCGTCACCGTTTCCATGCGGCGCAGCATTCGCGGGAAGCGCGATCTGCTGTCACGAGTTTGCGGGGAAACAGCACCACATGGATTTGCTTGTTTATACTGTTGCTCTCGGCGCGGTCGTTGCTGGCTTCGTCCAGGGGCTTTCCGGGTTCGCTTTCAGCCTGGTTGCCATGTCGATTTGGGTTTGGACCGTGGAACCCCAACTGGCTGCTGCCATGGCGGTCTTTGGGGCGCTCACCGGTCAGATCATCGCTGCCGTCACCGTCCGCCGGGGTTTCGACCTCAGGCTTCTGCTGCCCTTCCTGATTGGCGGGACCATAGGGATTCCGGTCGGTGTCGCCATCCTGCCCTTGCTGGATGTGCAGTTGTTCAAGCTGGTCTTCGGCGCGCTGCTGGTCGTTTGGTGTCCCTTGATGCTCTTTGCGCGTCGCCTCCCTCCCATCAAGGTCGGGGGTCCTGTTGCAGACGGTGCAATAGGTCTGGTCGGTGGCATCATGGGTGGACTTGGCGGCTTCACCGGCCCGGTTCCAACGCTGTGGTGCGTGCTGCGCCAATGGGAAAAGGACAGGCAGCGTATTGTCATCCAGAATTTCAACCTTGTGACCCTCTCCATGACGATGGCCGCCTATCTTGCGGCCGGAAAGATCAAGCTCGAAATGCTGCCGATGTTTGCCGTCGTCGCGCCGGCGATGTTGATACCGACACTCCTTGGCGCGAGACTCTACATCGGCGTTAGCGAGGCGACTTTTCGAAAGATCGTCCTCACACTCTTGGCCGCATCAGGTGCGGCATTGTTGGCATCGTCCCTGCCGCACCTCATAAGCCGGCTTTGAACGACACACAGAAATCCCGACTTCCGCCGTGCCATGCGCTATCGACCGGTACGGCCCGCTCCCGATAGGTAGGCGCAGATCAGTTCGACGAGTTGCTTTTGCAGCTCCGGCGCGGCGAGCATGTTCCGGCGTGCCGCGTTGTGGATCACACCTTCGATCGCTGACGACAGCACCCGCGCCACGGCCTCCGTGTCGGCGCCTTTCCTTGGCTTGCGATAACTGGCGACAGCAGCCGCATAGTGATTGAGGTATTGTGCCTGGAACGAAGCATGGGCGGCCCTGGAGCCACGATCGCCAGGCGCCTCGTCGAGCAGCACCTGGTGTAGTGTCGGGTGAATGCTGTGTGCCGCGATCATGCCGCGCACCAGCTCCTGCGCGAATGTCCTGAGCGGCTTTTGGTCTTCCGCCGAATCGCGAATGACCGACAGCACATGATCGAAGTGACGGCGCCGGACGGCTGCGAGCAGGGAGAGCTTGTCGGGAAAATACTGGTAGAGCGTGCCGATGCTCACACCTGCTGTCTCGGCCACTTTGTTGGTGGTGAAGCCGGCCCAGCCCAGCCCGCTCAGAACATGAGCCGCTGCCTCGATGATCGCCTCGACGGTTGCCCTGGAACGCGCCTGGCGCGGCTGCTTGCGCATGCGCGGATGCGGTCTTGCAATGCGAGTAGACACGCCCTCTCATTCTCCTGAAAATATAAACAACATACTCGCATTTCCGGAAAAGGACACCGACCATGAGTGCGCTCGCTCTGGTTCGCAGCCTGTTTGCCTATCAGGCCTGGGCCATGACGAACTGCTGGAAAGCTCGCGAGTCTCGACCCGCATGTTCACGGCAAGGAACGGCAGGCCGTGATACGGCTCGTCGATCACAGCGATGTGGTGTCGCGGATATTCTCGGCGCACCTGGTTGACGCAAGCCATGGCTACTCCGCCGCCACCACTGAGGACACGCCGGCGTTCGACGAACTTCGCGCCGCGGTCGCAGCGACCGATCGCTGGTATCCCGATTATCTCGAAACCGTTTCGTCGCGGCAGCTGTCCGAGCCCCTCGCCTTCGTGTTCACCGACGGGGATAAGGTATTGATGTCGCGACAGGAAATGCTGACCCACGTCGTACTGCACGGCGGCTATCATCGCGGTGAAGCGGGGCGCATCCTGGCACAGATTTCCGTCATGCCGCCATGGGATACCTTCGCCGTCCATCTCCACAGGGCCGAGCCTTCGCGCCGGCTGCAGATGAGCCGTGAGCCGCCCGGCGCCTGAACGGCCAAGCGCTTTCGATCACGCCGGTCGGCTCGACCGGATCTATCGAACGATATCCTGTCCTTCAGAAATGTGAGCTGTCTGCTTACTTTCATCGCGCCGTGCAAGATAGTGCAGCGGCGTGCTCGTCGCGTTGCTTCCTTCTTACCTGTAGTTTATCTTTTCAAACAAGACGAGGCGGGCGACCGCCTTCGTTCTGGACAATGTTCGCGCTGAGCGCCGGACGTTGAAGCGCAAAGCTGGTCGAAAAGGTCCTGAGCTTGACGAGAAGACCGGTCGAGATAGAGCGGCCAGAATTTCTGTCGCAGAACTTCACTGCGGGAGACAAAGATTCGCAGCCGGTTTTTGCGAGGGTAAAATGGTCGTGCGCTCGCCGTAACCGAAACTTAAGCTGCAAAAATCATTCTAATGCTTCGCTGGCTAGCAAGCCGCGAGTCAGATATGCAATGCGCGCCGGGTCAATAACGGCCGTCGGCACAACGGAAGGGGCATGATATGGCTAAGCAGTCATCCAAGGCGCCGGCATCCAAGGCACCGGCAAAGAAAGCACCAGCAAAAGCAGCCGCGGCAAAGGCCGCAACTGCTGTGAAGAAAGCGGCACCCGCTGCCAAAGCGAAGGCCGCCGCGCCTAAAGCAAAAGCAGCGCCGGCCAAAAAGCCGGCCGCCAAGGCCGCGGCAAAACCGGCCGTGAAGAAAGCAGCACCTGCTAAGGCAAAGGCAGCACCGGCCAAGGCTGCACCCGCAAAGAAGGCGGCACCGGCCAAGAAGCCGGCTGCAAAGGCGGCCGCGAAGCCAGCTGCGAAGAAGGCAGCACCGGCAAAGGCCGCCGCTGCGAAATCTTCTGCGGCAGTGAAGAAAGCAGCGCCCGCGGCCAAGCCGAAAGCAGCGCCCGCAAAGGCGAAGGCCAAGAAGTAGTCGCCGCCCTGCTACCGTCGGGGACAATACTCAAGACAGTCAGGGCGGGATGCCGGACAGGCGCCTCGCTTCTTGGTTGACGGTCGGGCAGAACGAGAAAGAGGCGGGAGGAAGACGTCTTTTCGCAGCTCCCAGGGCTTCGCCATGCGGCGAAGTCCGGTGGGATTTTCGTGGCTGCCAAAGGCTAACCTTCGGTGCAAGGCCGAGTTGGTAGCCAATCGGATTTGGATTGTCCGACCCGCTCGCGTCTGCCGCCGCACTGCGGCTTATCGCATCGCGATTGACGTCGAGACAATGGTTGTACGCTGGCGGCGCGGTTTTCCGCCTCTGGCCGTTGATGAACCCTGCATGATCGGTCAACAGTGCCCACGCACGAGCCCCTGTCGGAATCGATTTTCGGTGAGGGTCATGTGCGAAGTCACAATGCTACCGCGTCCTTTTGCGCGTCCAACGGGGCATATGGAGCTGTAGCCGCCAAACAGGAATCGACAATGCCCAGACTGCTCTACGCGTCTACTTCCCCCTACAGCTCCAAGGTGCGCATGGCAGCACTTTATGCTGGCATCGCGGTCGATCTCGTGCCGATAAAGACGGAGGAAAGGCCGGCCGAACTGATCGGCGCCAATCCGCTCGGCAAGATCCCGGTGCTGGTGCTCGATGACGGCCGCTCGGTCCACGACAGCCGCGCCATCACCCAGCATCTCAATCGGATGTCGAAGAACGCATTGTTTCCGCGCAATCCCGACAGGCGCCTTGAGGCGGAGGTGCTGGAGGCATTGGCCGACGGTATCTGCGACTGCGCGCTGTCGATGGTCTATGAGCGGCGCACGCGGCCGGAAGAGATGGTCTACCAGCCTTGGCTCGAGCGCCAGTGGACGAAGATTTCGGCCGCGCTCGATCTGCTCAACGCCAATCCGCCGAAGCTGCCGAAGAAAATCACCTTAGGCCAAATCGCATTGCGCGCCTGCCTTGGCTATCTCTCGCTGCGCTTCGCCGGAAAATGGGAAAAGGGCCGCGGCCGGCTGACGCGCTGGGCGGCACGCTTCGACGAGAAGTTCCCGGAACTGAAGCCCGCCATCCCGGCTTGAGGGCGGGCGGCCTCAACCGGTGCCACAAAAAAAGCCGGGCGCGAGGCCCGGCTTTTTCGTGTCGTGGCTTGGACGACTCAGAACTTCATACCGACGCCGAAAGTGACGCGATTGTCGGTCGACTTAACTTTGCCGATACCGTCGAAGTCCTTCCTGCCGAAGTCCGTGTAACGATACTCGACACGGCCGAACACATTGTCGGTGATCTTGATGTCGGTACCGACGCCGGCTGTCCAGCCGAACTGCGTGTTGGTGTCGCTTACGCCGGCAGCTTCAATCTTCTGGTTCTTCAGCGCGCCACCGGCGGTGCCGTAGAGCAGGATGTCCGGGCTGACGGCATAGCCGAGGCGGGCACGCAGCGAGCCCTCGAAGCCACCCTTGGCCTCGATGCCGGCATCGTCGCCCTTGACGCCGTTGTAGCCGATATCGGCTTCGGCACCGTAGACGAAGTTCTCCTGCTGCCAATTATAGCCGCCGAAGACGCCGCCGACAAAACCCTTGGTGTCGACGTCGACGCCAATGTCTTTGGCTTTGGCATGGCCGGCGAAGCCGTAGCCGACGCTCACACCGGCATAGGGACCGGCCCAGGATGCGACCGGAAGTTCTGCAATCGGGGCAGGTGCCGGCGGCTCTTCCTGAACCACGTCCGCGGCATAGGCAGTTCCGCCGAGGGCGAACAGCCCAAACGCCACCGCCAGCGGTCGCGCAAATTTAAGATTGGCTTGCATTGTTCTTTACTCCTTAAGCCACAGGACACAGGCTTGTTTTTCATGAGCGCCCTCAACCCGTCCGGGGGATGAAACGGATCCGGCGTTCAACGGTTGCAAATGTCGTGTCGAAATGCGGCTGAAGCGAACCTGAACTTGGGTCATTCCCTGGCACGAATGAGGCAGAACCTTGACGTTGCATCTTCGCAACAGCGAATGTCAGCAGGTTCGCCGTGCTGCACTGCACACGGCTTGGTATAAGGGCTCCAGCGCCCTATATTGCGGACGGGCTGGCCCGAATTCCGGTCGAACCAGAACGCCCACCGGCCACTTTGCCACAATCTTGCCCCAGGTGGAAATGGGATTTAACGCTTGGCGGGCCATAATTTGCCGGCGCTATCCCGGCAGGTCGGAATCGGCATCGGATTAAGGATTGACAGATGAGCAAGGTCGCCGCGACGGCACTGGTGACGGGCGGGGCGAGGCGGATCGGCAGGGCGATCGTCGAAGATCTTGCCGGGCATGGTTTTGCCGTCGCCATTCACTGCAATCGCTCGCTGGCCGAGGCGGAGGCGCTCGCGGCCGAAATCAACGGTGGTCATTTTGGTCGACATGGCCAGGCCGCCGTGGTTGCTGCCGACCTGACCGACATGGATGCCGTCGGCAACCTTGTCGGCCGCGCGGCGGCGGCGCTCGGGCCGGTGTCGCTGCTGGTCAACAACGCCTCGCTGTTCGAGCACGACAGTGTTGAGGATTTCGACTGGCCGGCCTGGGATCGCCATTTCGCCGTGCATGTCAAGGCGCCGGCGCTGTTGGCGCAGACTTTCGCCCGGGCCTTGCCGCAGAACAGTGAGGGGCTGATCGTCAACATGATCGACCAGCGCGTCTGGCGCCCGACGCCGCGTTATTTTTCCTATGCGCTGTCGAAGTCGACATTGTGGGCGTCGACCGAGATGATGGCGCAGGCGCTGGGTCCCCGCATCCGCGTCAACGCTATTGGTCCTGGCCCGACCTTGAAGAACACGCGCCAGCACGACAGCGATTTCGATGCCCAGATTGCCGGGCTGATCCTGAAACGCGGCCCGGAATTGCCGGAATTCGGTGCCACCATCCGTTATCTCTGGGCGGCACGCTCGGTCACCGGCCAGATGATTGCGCTCGACGGCGGCCAGCACCTTGCATGGCAGACGCCCGATGTGACAGGCATGGCGGAATGAGCCCCATGGACCAGAAACAAAAAACGCGCGGTGGCGCCGACGACCTGCCGCCCGAAATCGACCTCGAGGACGAGGCGGCCGAAGAGGTCGTCGAGCCTGCGGCCGGCGGTCCGGACGTCACCTTCACCGCCATCGACTGGACCCCGCATGCCGGCGACGCCGACGGCATGGTCGGCGCCGAGGTGATCCAGACGCTGGTCAAGCGGCTGCCCAATGCGCCCGGCGTCTACCGGATGATGAATGCCGCCGGCGACGTGCTCTATGTCGGCAAGGCACGCAGCCTCAAGAAGCGGGTCACCAGCTACGCGCAAGGCCGGTTCCACACCAGCCGCATCGGCCGCATGGTGCGCGAGACGTCGACGATGGAGTTCGTCGTCACCCGCACCGAGATCGAAGCGCTGCTGCTTGAAGCCAACCTCATCAAGCGCTTGCGGCCACGCTTCAACGTGCTGATGCGCGACGACAAGTCGTTCCCCTATATCCTGTTGACCGGCGATCATGTCTCGCCCGGTATCTACAAGCATCGTGGCGCGCGCTCACGCAAGGGAGACTATTTCGGCCCCTTCGCCTCGGCCGGCGCCGTCGGCCGTACCATCAACTCGCTGCAGCGCGCCTTCCTGCTCAGGAGCTGCACCGACTCCTTCTATGAGAACCGCACCCGGCCTTGCCTTTTGTTCCAGATCAAGCGCTGCGCCGGCCCATGCACCGGCGAAATCTCGCATGGCGATTATGCAAGGCTTGTCGCCGAGGCGAAGGATTTCCTTTCCGGCCGCAGCCAGAAGGTGAAGACGGAGATCTCCGCCGCCATGCAGCAGGCTTCGGAGAACCTCGATTTCGAACGCGCCGCCATCTATCGCGACCGGCTGGCGGCGCTGTCGCATGTGCAGAGCCATCAAGGCATCAATCCGCAGACCGTCGACGAGGCCGATGTCTTCGCCATCCATCAGGAGGGCGGCCAGGTCTGCATCCAGGTGTTCTTCTTCCGCACCGGCCAGAACTGGGGCAACCGCGCCTATTTTCCCAAGGCCGATCCGGCGCTCGAAGCCGGCGAGGTGCTGGGATCGTTCCTGGCGCAGTTCTACGACGACAAGCCGACGCCGCGCACCATCCTGTTGTCGCATGGCGTCGAGGACCAGGAATTGCTGGCGGAGGCGCTCTCCACCCGGGCCGGCCGCAAGGTGTCGATCTCGGTGCCGCAGCGCGGCGAGAAAAAGGACCTGACCGACAATGCGCTGCAGAATTCGCGCGAAGCGCTCGGCCGGCGGCTGGCCGAAACCTCAACTCAGGCGCGGCTGCTCACTGGCTTTGCCGAGACCTTCGGCCTGGAAAAGCCGCCGGTGCGCATCGAGGTCTATGACAACTCGCACATCATGGGAACCAACGCCGTCGGCGCCATGGTCGTCGCCGGGCCGGAAGGGTTTGTGAAGAACCAGTATCGAAAGTTCAACATCCGCTCGACCGAGATCACGCCGGGCGACGATTTCGGCATGATGCGCGAGGTGATGCAGCGGCGCTTCTCGCGGCTGTTGAAGGAACATGGCGATGCCCCGCAAACCGAGGGCACGGGCGAGGCGAGCCCTACCGAACCGGGCGACGATATCGAGGACGCGGGCGGCTTCCCCGCCTGGCCCGACGTCATCCTCATCGACGGCGGCCAGGGCCAGATGACGGCGGTGCGCAAGATCCTCGCCGATCTCGGCATCGAGGATCGCGTTGTCGCCATCGGCATCGCCAAGGGTCAGGACCGCGATGCCGGCCGCGAACGCTTCTTCGTCAAGGGCAGGGCCCCATTCTCGCTGCCCGTTCGCGATCCGGTGCTCTATTTCGTCCAGCGGCTGCGCGACGAGGTCCATCGCTTCGCCATCGGTTCGCACCGCGCCCGCCGCAAGAAGGAGATGGTCAAGAGCCCGCTCGACGAGATCAGCGGCATCGGCCCGGGCCGCAAGCGCGCGCTGCTGATGCATTTCGGTACGGCCAAGGCGGTCAGCCGTGCCGCCGTCGAAGACTTGGTCAAGGTCGACGGCATTTCCGAACAGGTGGCGAAATTGGTCTACAATCATTTTCACGAGAGCTAAGACTTATTGCCGATATTTCGGCTGGCTAATCGATTCTGGCCTGTTGACCCCCCACATTCGCTTCTGATTTGACTAAGCAGGCAGAAAGAGTTCCCAAAACATGTCCCAGCGCGCGTTCAACCTGCCCAACATGCTCACTTACGCCCGCATCCTGGCGGTGCCGCTGGTGGTGCTATGCTTCTTCCTAGAGGGGCATCTGAAATCGAGCGACTTCGCGCGCTGGTCGGCGCTCATCATTTTCCTGCTCGCCTCGATCACCGATTACTTCGACGGCTATCTGGCGCGCGCCTGGCAGCAGACCTCCAACATCGGCAAGATGCTGGACCCGATCGCCGACAAGCTGCTGGTCGCCACTTGCCTGCTGCTGCTTGCCGCCGACACCGACCGCCATGCCGGCATCGCCGGCTGGTCGCTGTGGGCGGCGATCATCATCCTGTGCCGCGAGATCCTGGTCTCGGGCCTGCGCGAATATCTGGCGGCTTTGAAGGTCTCGGTGCCGGTGACGCAGCTCGCCAAATGGAAGACCACCATCCAGATGATCGCCATCGCCTTCCTGCTTGCGGGCCCGGCCGGCGACAAGCTCTTTCCGCTGACCACCCAGACCGGGCTGGTGCTGCTGTGGATCGCCGCCCTGGTGACGCTTTACACTGGCTACGACTATTTCCGCGCCGGCCTCAAGCACATCATGGACGAGTAGCATGTCGACGAAGCTCATTTATTTCGCCTGGGTGCGCGAGCGGATCGGCAGACCGGAAGAAGACGTCGAGTTGCCGGCCGGCATCGAAACGGTCGCCGACCTGTTGCGCTGGCTGAAATCGCGCGGCGAGGAATACGAGCACGCGCTGCAATATCCTGACGTGATCCGCGTCGCCATCAACCAGGAACATGTCGAGCACCGCGAAAAGATCGCCGGCGCGCGCGAGATCGCGCTGTTCCCGCCGATGACCGGTGGCTGAACCATGTCCGCGGTGGTGCCTGTCGTGCGCATCCAGGCGGAGGATTTCGACGTCGCCGCCGAGATCGCCAGGCTGACCAGGGGTCGCAACGACATCGGCGCTGTGGTGACCTTCTCCGGCCTTTGCCGCGACGAGCAAGGCAGGCTCTCCGCGCTCGAGCTCGAACATTATCCCGGAATGGCTGAAGCCGAGATATCCCGCATCGCCGGCGAGGCAATCGAGCGCTGGCCGCTGCAGGGGCTCACCGTCATCCATCGCCACGGCAAGATCGCGCCGGGCGAAAACATCGTGCTGGTGGTGTCCGCTTCCGCCCACCGGCAGGCGGCGTTCGAGGCCGCGAATTTCCTGATGGATTATTTGAAATCACGGGCGCCGTTCTGGAAAAAGGAACACCATAGCGACGGTTCCGAAGGCGGCTGGGTCGACGCCAAGGAGGCCGACGACAAGGCGGCGAGCCGCTGGAAGCGAGACTGACCAGGCTTCCGCGAGCCCTCAACCTTTGTCAGTGCCGATCAGATGATCGAGCGAAATCCGGCCGGGTCCCCAGGCCATGATGCCAAGCGCCATCGCCGCCCAGGTAATGTGCAGCGGCGAGCCGTCCGGCACGGTGAGCTCGATGACCAGCGTCATCAGCAGCAACCCGAACGCCGCCAGTCGCGTCGCCAGGCCGAAAACAAGGAGAACTGGCAACACGATCTCCGCTGACCCTGAAGCGAACGCCACCAGCGCGGGTGCCGGAAAATCATAAGGACCGCCCGGCAGATGCAATTTGAGTTCCGAGCTGAAAAGCAGCACTGCGACATCGTTCAACTGTAGAAAACCGTCCCATGTTGACGCCGGACCGCCAGAACGGGACAGCGAGCGCGCAGCGCAGGACAAGCTGCGTCAGCGATGGCGTCGCGATCGTGCGCAGGGCGGCATTCAGCCTTTCGACGAGAGCGGCGAACCCTCGCGGTTCGGTGCTCGCGTTCTGCCTATGGCTCATCGTGCTCACCTTTCCTGATGTGCCGTCGTGAAGGCTCCCGCTTCCAGCACACCGGCAATGTTGGCGGAAAGCTCGAATTCGGCACTCTCCGCAAACGCTGCCGCGGCCGCTGCACCGAGCGACTCGCCCGCGACCAGATGCGAGATAAATACTGCGCCGCCGGGCGGTAGGTGGCGGACGAAGACCTCGAGGCCGGGCCGCGTGACCAGCGCATCTTCAGCGCCCGTTGCCCGGATCGGCCCAACAGGAGCGTCGTTCCGGTTTGCCGCGAAGACTGTGACTGCCGGGAACCGGGAGCGCGCGATCCGCGTCGCCGGATGCGGCCGCAGCACGGTGTCGGCAAGCCTCTCGCGAGGGATCGACGCCAGTGCCTCAGCCGACAGCGCCTCCGCGTCGGCGGCATGATAGGCATCGAGCCAGGCCCGCTCGATGCGCGCCACGTCGGCCAGCCACGGCATCGACTGCGCGTGTTCGTAGCGCTCGATGAAATCGGGAAAGTCGCGGCCATATTCGAATAGAAGCGGCGAGGTGGGTGGCGTTTCGCGGATGTGAAAGCGCGCCATCGCGCGAAAGAAATCCGGGCCGGTGATGCGCAGCGTCGCTGGAAAGCTGGCGGCCAGCGCATCGATCAGGCTGACCGTGACGTTGTTGCGGTAGACGGCATATCGCTTGATCGCAGCCTTCCCGTTCGGCCCCGAGACAGAGTCAGGCGGGGCACGGTCAGGATCGAGCAAACCGGCGGTGAATGCCGCCGCATAGTCAAACCGGCGGCCGAGATCGCCCGACTGGAGCTCATCCTGCGGCATGGGCTTTTCCGAGACAGTCGCCGAGCGTGGACTGAACAGAGTTTGCGGAGCGGCCAAGAAGGCCGACGACAAGGCGGCGGGCCGCTGGAAGCGCCCCGCCGTCCAAACAAATTCCTGGGACAGCCATGCCCATACGCCGCCGGCCATTCATTGACCGCAATCCTGCGAAACCCTTTGCCGAAGGGGAGCAGGATCATGCTGGACAGGATCGCCGAGTTCTTCATCTTCGGACTGGTGCCGCTGGCCGTTGGCATACTTGCCGTTCCGGATCGTTCCGTGGCTGCCGAAAAGACCCTCAAGGGCGAGGTGATGTATCGCGAGCGCATCGCGCTGTCGCCCAATGCCGTGCTTTCCGTGCAGCTTGCCGACGTGTCGCTGGCCGACGCGCCGGCAGCAATCATCGGCGAGCGCAAGGTGGTGCCGGCCGGCCAGGTGCCGATCAAGTTCGAGATCAGCTTCGACCCGCGGGTGATCCGGCCTGATATGACCTACGCGCTGCAGGCGCGCATCACCGTCGATGACCGGCTGCTATTCGTCACCGATACGCGCCATCAGGTCGACCCGCTCAGCGACGCGCCACAGACCATCATGCTGAAAATGGCGGCGCCGGGCGACGAGCCGGCGGCACCTTCCGTGTTCGGCCAAAGCTGGCTGGTCGAATATATCGACGGCGTCGGCGTGATTGCCGAGCCGCGGGCGACATTCCGCATCAGCGAAGCCGGCAAGGCCGGCGGCAGCGGCCCTTGCAACGTCTATTTCGCCACCGCCAGGATAAACGGCTCGACGATCGCTATCAGCGACATCGGCTCGACCTTTAAGGCCTGCGCGCCTCAGGTCATGGCCGAGGAAAAGGCGCTGTTCGAGGCGCTGGCCAAAGCAGCATCCTACCACGTCGACGCCGGCAAGCTTGTCATCGCCGACAGAGATGGCCGCGACATCCTGCGCTTCAATGCCGCGAGCTAGCGCTTAGTCCGCGCCGATTGGCCCGCGCGGCAGCCGCATGTCGATCACGATGTGTTTCAGCGGGAAGAGGCCGGGCAGAGGGCGCGTTAGTTCCACATAAATGGCGGGTAAGGCAAAAGGGACATTTGTCCCTTCGTTGAAGCCGCCAGAATGGCTGCGGCTCGTTCTGGCCTTAACTCAAAGGAGTCCAGACATGAAAACGCACACGCTTATCCTTGCCGCCACCGGTGCATCGCTCCTTGCCTTTACCGGCCTTGCCAAGGCGGACGACCATCTTGTCAATGCTCTTGACCACGGTCTCAAAGCGGACAGCCAACCGTTCCAGACCAACAAGGCCGGCCATAGCGGCGATCTCGCACCGGGGCAGGGCAGCCCGTTTTCAGGTGAAGAGACCAAGACCCCGTCCACCGACACGGAGGCGGCGAATGAACATGCGAACGTGAAGGAACGCCAGGCGAAATAGACTGACAGAACCCGCCGCTAGGGGGCGGCGGGCGACACACATCCTAGCGACAAAGTCGCATACGCCCGGCATTCTCAATTTGTCGCTTGTTTGAATACCGCGCCATAGTGATAGGGCGGCACATCAACCAATTCGGCAAGCTTGAACCCGCTCGCTTCCACCGCCGCGATGGTCTGTTTGGGTGACAGCCTCAGCTCGGTCTTTGGCCCGCGCGGCTCGCCCAAGAGCGTGGTTTGCTCGCGCGGATACTGGTGCCAGTTGACGATGGCAAAACGACCGGCAGGGTCAAGCGTCGTCCGCACGGCGCGGGCAAGGCGCGGCCGGTCCGGAACGCCATGGAAAGCGTTGGCCATGAAAACGAAGTCGACGGTCTGAGGCACCAGCCCGGCAAGCTCATAGGCGTCGCCCGCCACAAACTCGCAATTGCCCGCGCCGCCTTCGGCCAACCGCCGCCTTGCGACTTCGAGCAGATCGGCATCGATGTCGATAGCGATTACATGACGGGCGACCCTGGCGATTGGCAGCGTGAACCAGCCGTCGCCGCAGCAGAGATCGACCACGTCCGTGCCGGGCTTCATGCCTACTGCCGCCAGGACGCTGGCGGGCTCGGGCCACAGCGCTTCCCACCAGCCGCTGGTTGGCATTTCGGTGCCCTGGAAGAAGCCGGGAATGGCGCTGGTCATGGCCTTGTCGGCTCCCCAAAATCCTCATTGTCGGGACGGCGTTTGATCCGCCCTCCGAGCTTAACGCACCGGTGACCCGTCGAGGAGCCTGAAGCTGAAAATGTCCGCTACTGCATATCGCGCAGCAGCGTGCAGCGGTTTTGCGATACCGGCATGCATCAAAACAAGAACCTGAAGTGCATCGCATGAGACCGATCGAACGCGACGCGCTTTAGCGAAAAAGGCCGGCGTTGCGCCGGCCTTTTGATGGGGTTCGGAATGCCGGCTTAGCCGACGATCTCGGTATCCGAGAACCAGTATTTGATCTCTTGCGCGGCGGTTTCCGGCGCATCGGAACCGTGCACGGAGTTCTCGCCGATCGACAGTGCGTGCAGCTTGCGGATAGTGCCTTCGGCGGCGCTTGCCGGATTGGTGGCGCCCATCACTTCGCGGTTCTTGGCAATGGCGTTCTCGCCTTCCAGTACCTGCACGACTGTCGGGCCCGACGACATGGATTCGACCAGCTCGCCGAAGAACGGACGTTCCTTGTGCACGGCATAGAAACCTTCCGCCTCGCGGCGGCTCATCCACACCCGGCGCGAAGCCACGACGCGCAGGCCGGCATCTTCCAGTATCTTGGTAATAGCGCCGGTGAGATTGCGACGGGTCGCGTCCGGCTTGATCATGGAAAAGGTGCGTTCGAGCGCCATGGGGTCGTCCTTGTGATGGAGAGTGGAATTGAGGGTGGCGGGCTCTATACAAGCCGCCCGCCGCCTTGCCAAGGGGAGGCCGGCGCAGCGCGCATTTCTGCGGTGGGGCGGCGGACTTTCAAGTCGAACCATGCCGCCGCTCATCTTTTTGTTGAGATCGGATTTTCCGACAACCGGTACCCACTTGGGTCCGATCGACTGGCCGCCCTATAGCGCGTCGTCGTCAGCCTGACCCGACGTCGTCATAACTGCATCTCGATCGTCAAGTTGGCCGTGTCGCCAGCCCCGAGGCCTTCGCGGACCCGCACCGCGGTCTTGATCGGCAAGAGCAGGCTGCCGGATTTCTTGTCGGGAAACAGCGATGTCCGCCATCTGGTCTGGCCGATGACGGCCTCCACGCCAAGGGAGCCCCAGGGGCCTTGCCATCCCAACCATCGCCGCCTTGATCCGGGCTCCAAGCTCCGGCGGCAGGGTCACGAAATGCCAGCCGCCCTTGCCCTGATAGACCCAGATCTCGGCCTGCATGTCGTAGCGAAACATTCTATGCACTTCCTCAGGTCAAGGCCTTCACGACCGGCTTTGCCATGGTGTCTTGCTGGCATGCTGACGATCGGCGAACCATCCATGATATCCACAGCCCTGCTGGGGAGGAGTCATTCTTCCCCGCAAGGAGGATGGCAGCGCTGCCATTCCACTACCGCCTTGTCACGATAGACGGCCGCCGCGTTTCCCAGCCTTCCCGTTCCAGTTCCGGCACGCTGTGGTTCTCGCTGGGGTAGCCGATGCAGAAGTAACCGATCAGTGTCCACTCCGGCGGCACGTCCAGGATCGTCGCCATCTCGGCCGGGTCGAGGATCGAGACCCAGCCCATGCCTATTCCCTCGGCGCGCGCCGCCAGCCACATCGTGTGGACCGCCATGACAGCGGAATAGTCTATGGTGGCTGGCATGGTCTGGCGGCCAAGCCCATGCCCTTGCTCGGTTGCGCGGTCGGCGAAAACCGCAAGCTGGCAGGGCGCCTCGTTCAGGCCGGCAAGTTTCAGGCGCCCATACAGCGCGGCGCGTTCACCGCAAAAATTTGCGAGTGCCTCCGCGTTGCAGCGCTCGAAGCATGCCCTGACGGCGGCGCGGCATGTTTCGCTCTCGACGATGACGAAGCGCCAAGGTTGGCTCAGCCCGACGGACGGCGCGGCGCTGGCAAGCTCGAGCAGCCGCTCCAGCGCCCCTTCCGGGAGCGGCGTCGGCTTGAACCGCCTGACGTCGCGCCGCCACAGGAAGAGCTTGGCAAGCCCGGCGCGAAAATCGGCCGGGAACTCTGGGTTTGCGGTCATGGCGCGCTGCCTCTGTTGTGGTTGCCCGGTTCGCCGGTTTTTCGTCTTGTTTGCTTCGATCCGGGCAGTGATGCGGCGCCTCAAGCGACACTTCGTCTACCCGCGTTGTCGCATTTCGCCGGGCGGGAATTCTAATGCATGTCGCGCAAAAGTGTGCAGCGGTTTTGCGGCAACGACAAACAAGTGCATGCCGCGCAAAGGTGTGCAGCGGTTTTGCGGTAACGACATGCATCAAAACAAGAACCTAAAGCGCGTCACATGAGGCCGGTCGAACGCGACGCGCTTTAGCCGAGGCCGGGCGACGTTGCCGTCATCTACGCCGTTGAACCTTGATCGGCAAACAAAACCCGCCTCGGCAAGCCGGGCGGGTCGTCGGTACGAATCAGCACCATACCGAAATTAGTAGCATAGCTGCCGGCACAAAGCAAGAACAAAATGTGCCGCCGCCGATGAAAACTGCCGATTTCAACTCTCGAGGCGGGAGATCGCTGCCGCCACGACGTTGCGGCCGAGGCCGCCATGCAGATCGAGGCATCGTTCGAACCATTGCGCCACGACGTCGCCGTCGTCGAGCAGCCGGTAGGGCGTGGCGATTCGCGCCCATTGCAGCGCGCCGAAAACGATGTAATCGGCAAATAGCGGCGACGGGCCGCCAATGAAGGGCTGATAGCCGAGCATCGAGCGGAGCGGCTCCAGCGAGGCGCGGAAGCCGGCGAGCCCGGCGTCGCGGGTGGCGCAAACCGCCTCCAGGCACCTGCCGAAGCGCTGCTCGCGGTTCTGCCGGAAATAGGCGGCGTTCGCTTCGTCCTGCATGGCATGCAGGTCCAGTAGCGCCGCGGTGGTGACGTAGGGATGGATGGTCAGCTGCGACCAGCGTTCGATGAAGCGCGCCGTCGCCTTACCGCCGTCGCCGGAAAACAATGTCGGCCGCTCGGGATAGGTCTCCTCGAGATAGAGCGCGATGGCGAAGGAATCGGCGACCACCGTCTCGCCGTCGCGGATCACCGGAACGAGCTTCGAAACGCCGCCTTCCACCTTCGGCACTTCGAGGAAACAGGTCGGCACGCTGGCGATGTCGAGTCCCTTGTGGGCCAGCGCCATCGCCGCCTTCCAGCAATGTGGGCTGAACGGGCGAGCGGCGTCGCGTCCAACAAGGTCGTAGAGCAGAATGGTCATTGGCGGCAGCGTCCTTGCAGTCTAACTATGGCCGAAACAGACCCGCGCGAAACAGGGTCTCGCAGGTCGAGAGAAAATGAAACAGCATTTCAGGATGTTTGCGGCCTACAATCAATGGGCCAACGGCCGCATCTACGATGCCGCCGCCGATCTCGACGAGGAAGAGTTCGACCGCAATATCGGCGTCTTCTTCGGTTCGATGATGGGAACGCTCAACCACCTCCTGGCAGCCGACCGTATCTGGATGAAACGCTTCACCGGCGAGGGCGACGCGCCGGCAAGGCTCGACACGATCCTGCACCGCGCCTTGCCAGGCTTGCGGCTGGCGCGCGAGGCCGAGGACAAACGGATCATCGACTGGGTCGACGGCCTGAGCGACAAGGCGCTGTCGGGCCGCTTCTCCTACATGACCGTCTCGGATATGCGCACCGTCTCGCAGCGGCTGGCGCCGGCGCTCGACCACTTCTTCAACCACCAGACCCACCACCGCGGCCAGGCGCATGCGATCCTGACCATTCTGGGCAAGCCAAGCCTCGGACTGGACCTGACGATGTTCCAGCGTAGCGAGGAGGGCAGGGCTTTCGCCTGAACCTGGGGCGGCTGGTGAAGCGGACGGTGGATAGAGGACAATCTGCCGAGATTGCAAAACGCGCCAAAACATTTTATGGAGCGGACGGTCGTGAGGGCGGCCGCTCCAGCAGCATTCAGCAGCAACAGCGAGAATTGGCACGCATGCCCAATGAACCCTTGCGCCTTGTGGCGTTCTTCGCCGTGGTCCTGGCGCTTCTCAACTCCGGTTATTATTTCCACCAGGGCGACATTGTCGCGACCATCTATTTCATGATCGGCGCCATTCTTGTGACCGCGGTGACGCGGATGAGCATCAGAAGGCAGCTGATTTAGGACCGATCTTCTTATCTGGCCGCCATCTCGACGGCTGGTTCGCTTCGACTGCGATCGAATTGAAAGCAAAGTCTTAGGACTTCGTTTGTGCTGTTGCTTCAAGGTAGCCGGCTGAAGCAGGAGCAAAAGCATGCAGATCGATTTGTCCCCGACGAGCTGGGGCAGGGTCGTGGCGGTTACCGTCGCGGGTACGGCGGTCTGCATTGCAGCCGCATTCCTCGTCGACTCCTTCAATTTCCCATATTTGTCGCCGGAAGCGCTGTGGCGGGCGCAGCTGACCGACCTGCTGCTGCCGCTTATCCTGGCCAGCTCCTTCTTCTTTTTCCTGATGTGGAAAATGCGCCAGTTGGCGATCGCGCAGAAGGCACTGGCCGTCGTCGCGGCGACCGACAGCCTGACGGCGGTGTTCAACCGGGGTGCGTTTTCCATGCTCGTCGAGGCCTATCTCGAACAGGCCCGCAGCCATTCTGTCGTTAATGCCGGCGCCTTGCTGATCGTCGATGCCGACCATTTCAAATCCGTCAACGACCGCCTCGGCCACGACTGCGGAGACCAGGCGCTCAAGCTGATCGCCAAGACAATCCAGGGCCAGCTACGCGGCGCCGATATCGTCGGCCGGATCGGCGGCGAGGAATTTGCGGTTTTCCTTCCCGGCGCAGATCCTTCGCAGTCCTGGCTGGTGGCGGAGACAATTCGCCGACGCGTCCGTGAGGCGGAGTTCTCGCCTGACGGCCGGCCCTGTCCTCTCTCGGTCAGCATCGGCGGCGTCGCCTTCAGCGGGCCGACCACCTACGCCGAGATGTTCGTGGTGGCGGACAAGCACCTTTACAAGGCCAAATCGAACGGCCGCGATCAGGTCAGTTTCGAACCCGCAGCAGCGGGCGACCCGCCGGGCAGCGGCCCGATGACGGTCCATTGATGGTCGTTTCGGTCAGGCGGCGTAGCCGCCGAGGCCCCGGGCGACCGGCTTGACCGAGACCGCCGGCTGGGCGGCCGGCCAGAGGATGCCTGCCGTCACGGCGAAGGTGATCAGAGCGTCGCGTGCCGCTTCGGCCGAGATCTCGCCGGCACGTGCCGCCTCGCAGGCCTTCACCGCGGCGCCATAGCTCAGCCGGCGGCGCGAAGGCGGGAACTCGGTGAGGAATTCGTGCATCTCGGAGAACGATGCGATCGTACGCTTGTAGCCGGCGCCAACGGTTAGGGCGACCGGGGTGGAAAACGTCCTGTCGTGCATTCTGGCCTCTCGAATGGGCGGAGGTCACGGCGGACGCCGTTCTCCGGTCTGGGGGTCGGGCAGAAACGCGGATCACGGCGCGAGGTTCCATGTTGCCGGTATTGTTTTTTCGCCGGCTCCGGGAGCGGTCGCCGGGCGAGCAGCGCCGGCGTCGAGGCGGGTGCCTATTTCCACATGCCGCGCATGCGGGCGCCGAGGTCGACACGCACCTGCGGCTGGCGGCGCGGATCGTCTCTGGCCTGGACGCTGGCCCAAGCCACCTGCTCGAAGGCGCCGAGGATAGAGCGCGGGATGAAGCGCGTGCGCGAGGCATAGACATGGCGGTCGCCGCGCGCCGTCTGGCCGTGGACGAAAAAGCGATGCGGCATGACCAGGTGCAGGCTGTCCTTGGCCCGCGTCATCGCCACGTAGAGCAGCCGCCGCTCCTCGTCGACGTCCTCCTTGCTGCCGACGCCGAGATCGATCGGGATGCAGCCGTCGACGGTGTTGAGCACGAAGACGTTCTTCCACTCCTGGCCCTTGGCCGAATGGATCGTCGACAGGATCAGATAATCCTCGTCGCGGTGCGGCGGGCCGGCCTCGTCGCTGGTCGCGTCCGGCGGATCGAGTGTCAGCTCGGTGAGGAAGCGCTCGCGCGACGCATAGCCGGAAGCGATCTGCTCGAGCTGCAGGAGATCGGCCCGGCGCATCGTTGCATCCTCGTGGATACGTTCCAGATGCGGCTCGTACCAGAGCCTGACCTGTTCGATGTCGGCCGGCCATTTTTGCGCGCCGGCACGCAGGCCGCTATAGAGCGCGACAAAGCCCGGCCAGTCGTCGGCGGCACGCTGCGGCGGCCGATAGCGGGCAAGCCCCATCGTCTCGTCGAGCGAATTTGCCATGGTCTCGACGATCGCATTGGCGGCCGAAGGGCCGATGCCCGGCAGAAGTTGCAGCACGCGAAAGCCGGCGACGCGGTCGCGCGGGTTTTCGGCAAAGCGCAGCACGGCCAGCATATCCTTGACGTGGGCGGCATCGAGGAATTTCAGCCCGCCGAACTTGACGAAGGGGATGTTGCGGCGCATCAGCTCGATCTCCAGCGGGCCGCTATGGTGCGAGGCGCGAAACAGCACCGCCTGTGCTTTGAGAACGGTGCCGGCCTCGCGTTCGGTGAGTATCGCCTGGCAGACATAGCTCGCCTGCTCGGTCTCGTCGCGCACACTCACCAGCTTCGGCTTTTCCGCAGATTTGCGCTCGGTCCAGAGATTTTTGGTGAAACGCTCCGACGCTTCGCCGATCACCGCATTGGCCGCCGCCAGGATCGTCTCGGTCGAGCGGTAGTTGCGCTCCAGCATGACGACCTCGGCCGGCTGCGCGAACTGCTTCGGAAAATCCAGGATATTGCGCACTTCCGCGGCGCGGAACGAATAGATCGACTGCGCGTCGTCGCCGACCACCGTCAGCCCCGATCCGTCGGGCTTGAGGGCCGTCAGGATCGAGGCCTGCAGCCGGTTGGTGTCCTGGTATTCATCGACCAGCACATGGTCGAAACGTGCACCCAGATGCGCGGCGATTTCCGGCTCGCCGGCCATCTGCGCCCAGTAGAGCAGCAGGTCATCGTAATCGAGCACGTTCTGCGCCTGCTTGGCCTCGACATATCGGGCGAACAATTGCTTCAGCTGTTCGGCCCAGCCGGCGCACCACGGGAACACCGAACCCAGCACCTCGCCGAGCGGCGCCTGTGCGTTGACGGCGCGCGAATAGATCGCCAGGCAGGTGCCCTTGGTCGGGAAGCGGGCTTCGGTCTTCGAAAACCCAAGCTCGTGGCGGACGAGGTTCATCAGGTCGGCGGAATCCTCGCGATCGTGGATGGTGAAGGCCGGATCGAGACCGATCTCCAGCGCATAATCGCGCAGCAGCCTGGCGCCGATGCCGTGGAACGTGCCAGCCCAGCTCAGCGCATCGGTGATCACCGAGGCATCGCGCCCCAGCACCTCGCCGGCGATGCGCTCGACCCGCTTGGCCATTTCCGCCGCGGCACGGCGCGAAAATGTCATCAAAAGAATGCGGCGCGGGTCGGCACCCCTGACGATCAGATGCGCGACCCGGTGCGCCAGCGTGTTGGTCTTGCCGGAGCCGGCGCCGGCAATCACCAGCAACGGTCCGGCGATCTTGCCGTCGCCATGTTCGACGGCAAGCCGCTGCTCGGCGTTGAGCTTCGCCAGATAGGCCGGCTGGAAGGACGAATCACGGGCGGCGAGGTTCATCGCCCATCAAGCATCGTTTCTGCTTTGTTCGCAACGGTTTGCGGAGCCGGAATAGGGCCCGTGAGCGAAGAAGCCTTGCGGGCAGGCCTGTCGACTAACGCTCGGGCTCGACGCCCATCCTTGCCGATTGCCGCCGCAGCGCCTCGCGATCGTCCTGCGGCGGCGGCAGCAGCAGCGGATCGAAATCGTCGGGCACCTCATCGATCACTTTCCTGGCGACGCGATAGGCGACATAGACGATTGCCCCGGCGATGAGCAGACGGATCATGCCTTCCTCCATTGATTGTGCAGCAACCGGAGACGCGGCATTTTGTTCCCAGGCCCCTTGGCGAATGCGGGAACGACACCGGCCGCGCAACCAAATCGCCGACGCCTCGTTGTCGGGCGAGAGGAGACTGCGATGAAAAAGCGCTCAATCCTGCTGCTTATGGCAGCTCTGACTGTTGCGGGTTGCGACAACAATATCCAGCCGACCAAGGCCCCTGGCGACACGGTCGATCAGAACCCGCAGGTCGACAAGAATCCGGTGCCGAAATCGACGACCGGCGGCGATCAGCCCGGCACGCCGCCGAAACAATGACCGCCTCAGATGGCGTCGATCGGGCAAGCGGCGCCGGTCAAGGAAGGTGGCCGGCGCCGCTTGGGAGGAAGCTGATGGCGCCGGCCAGGCGGAGATCAGGCCCGCCGCACATCCAAGGATAGCCGAGTCTTTCCGCAGCGTCATGGTCGATAGCGTACAGACGGCACGCCCCTGTGGACAAACCTGCGGGCCACAGCAGCGTTTGTTCATCACATAGTTCGTTCTTCCCATGGAACAAACCAAGCTGCTGCGTGTTTGGATGTCGATCGGACGCTCCCAAGGCCGCCGTTCACGAAAGAGCCCGCTCTCCTTGTCCCCCCTCAGGATAGCGGGTTCTTTTTGCGTTTTGCGGGACGTTGTGGTGCGCGGGGTCGACGTCACCTGCTTGCCGGTTTTCGCACCTTTGCGGGGAACCGGGGCTCAAGGCCTTGCGAAGCATGGTTGTCCCGTGCAAAAGCCCGGCCATGCTGATCATCAACGACCTTTCGCTCCGCATGGCCGGACGCCTGCTTCTCGACCATGCCTCACTGACCTTGCCGGCCGGCAGCAAGGCTGGCCTTGTCGGCCGCAACGGCACCGGCAAGACGACCCTGTTCAAGGCGATCACCGGCGACCTCGCCTCCGAGACCGGCTCGGTCAGCCTGCCCAAGAACACGCGCATCGGCCAGGTCGCGCAGGAAGCGCCGGGCACCGAGGAGCCGCTGATCGAGATCGTGCTCAAGGCCGACCTCGAACGGAGTGCCCTGCTCGAAGAGGAAAAGACGGCGACCGACCCGCACCGCATCGCCGACATCCACATGCGGCTGGCCGATATCGATGCGCACTCGGCCGAGTCACGCGCGGCCACCATTCTCGCCGGCCTCGGCTTCGACGACGCCGCACAACGGCGCCCGGCCTCGTCCTTCTCCGGCGGCTGGCGCATGCGCGTCGCGCTGGCCGCCGTGTTGTTTGCCGAGCCCGATCTGCTGCTGCTCGACGAGCCGACCAATTATCTCGATCTCGAAGGCACGCTATGGCTGGAAAACTACGTGTCGAAATACCCGCACACCGTGCTGCTGATTTCGCACGATCGCGACCTGCTCAACCGCGCCGTCAACTCGATCGTCCATCTCGACCAGAAGAAGCTGACCTTCTGGCGCGGCGGCTACGACCAGTTCGAGCGCCAATACACCGAGCAGCGCGAATTGCAGGAGAAGGGCCGCGTCAAGCAGGAAGCCGCGCGCAAGCACATGGAATCCTTCGTCGAGCGCTTCCGCGCCAAGGCATCGAAGGCGAGGCAGGCGCAGTCGCGCATCAAGGCGCTGGAGAAGATGAAGCCAATCGCCGCGATCGTGAACGACACGGTGCGGCCATTCTCCTTTCCGGAGCCGGTGAAGACGGTGGCCTCGCCGATCATTGCGCTCAACAACGTCAACGTCGGCTACACCGAGGGCGAGCCGATCCTGAAGAAGATGACGCTGCGCATCGATGCCGACGATCGCATCGCGCTGCTCGGCGCCAACGGCAACGGCAAGTCGACCTTCGCCAAGCTTTTGGCCGGCCGGCTGAAGCCGGAGACCGGCAGCATGACGGTGGCGCCCGGGCTTAAGGTGGCAATCTTCGCCCAGCACCAGCTCGACGATCTCAGGCCCGACGAAAACGCCTATGAGCATGTCCGCCGGCTGATGCCGGATGCGCCGGAATCCAAGGTGCGCGGCCGCGTCGCCCAGTTCGGCCTGACCACCGAAAAGATGAACACCGCCGCCAAGGATCTGTCCGGCGGCGAAAAGGCGCGGCTCCTGATGGGCCTGTCGGCCTTCGAGGGGCCGAACCTTTTCATCCTCGACGAGCCCACCAACCATCTCGACATCGACAGCCGTGAATCACTGATCCATGCGCTGAACGATTTTCCCGGCGCCGTCATACTGATCTCGCATGACCGCCATCTGCTCGAAGCGACCGCCGACCGGCTGTGGCTGGTCAAGGACGGCGCGGTCAATCCATATGACGGCGATCTCGAGGATTACAAGACGCTGGTCACCGGCGTCTCCGGGGACCGCCGCGGCAAGCGCGAGGCGGACAAAGCGTCGAAGGCCGACCGCCGCCGCGATGCAGCCGCGCGCCGCGCCGCCTTCGAGCCGCTGGCCAAGGAAATCCGCGCCACCGAAGCGCTGATCGACCGCATCCGCAAGCGCATCGACCTGATCGAGGACGAACTCGCCAACCCGGCCGTCTACGAAAAGGACCCCTCGAGCGCGACAAGGCTGGCCAAGGAGCGCTCCCAGCTCGCGCAACAGCTGGCCGGCCATGAGGAAAAATGGCTGTCGATGTCGGCGGAGTACGAGGAAGGCACGGCGGAGTAGGAAGAGCGCAATCTCCCCCCTCGCGGGGGAGATGCCCGAAATGCCGCGCCTACGACGCGTTGCTCAAGCGTGTCGCGGTCATGTGGCCGGGTACGTTCCCGGATACCCAAATGGTTCGCGGTAGGAGGTGAATGAGATGCTTGAAGGTCGGGAGTGGCGCAAAAAAGATGGAGCGTCAGACGAAGCGATCGAGAAACTCAGGGGAGTGGGCCCTTTGGTCCTGCCTGAAAGCTATGCTGCCCTTCTCTCTTTCAGCAACGGTGGTGAGGGCCCCCTGCCAGTCCAGCCGCTATGGCTTGCCTTGCACGCTGCGGAAGAGGTGATCGAAATAGAGCAACAGGGGACATTCAAGGAGTTCTTTCCGGGTTTTTTCGTTATCGGCAGCAACGGGGGCGGCGAGGCGATTGCGTTCGATCTACGCACAGTGGGGCTTTATCCGCTCGTTGCGTTTGACATGACAAATATTGATCTTGTCGAAAGCGTTTGGCCCATTGCGCCGGACTTTGATGCATTCTTGGACTTGATCGGCCTTTCCGACGAATAGCCCAGAGGGGGATGTAGGCCCGCCCATCTGGCCCTACACGTCGCCATAACAACCGGCTAGTTTGCTCCCATGAATCAGCACGCCAAGCTCAAAATCGGCCATTCGGCCTGTCCGCATGATTGCCCTTCGACCTGCGCGCTCGAGGTCGAACTGCTCGACGCCAGGCGCATCGGCCGCGTCCATGGCGCCAAGGCCAACAGCTATACGGCCGGCGTCATCTGCGCCAAGGTCGCCCGTTACGCCGATCGCGTCCATCATCCCGACCGCCTGCTGAAGCCGCTGGTGCGGGCCGGCGCCAAGGGCGACGGCGCCTGGAAGGAAGCGAGCTGGGAGGCGGCGCTCGATCTGGTCGCTGAAAAATTCATCGCGGCGGAGGCAAAATACGGCTCGGAGACGGTCTGGCCCTATTACTATGCCGGCACGATGGGGCTGGTGCAGCGCGACGGCATAGAGCGGCTCAGGCACGCCAAAAAATACTCCGGCTTCTTCGGTTCGATCTGCACCAATCTGGCCTGGACCGGCTGGATGATGGGCGCCGGCGCGCTGCGCGGCTCCGACCCGCGCGAAATGGCAAAGTCCGACTGCGTGGTGATCTGGGGCACCAACGCCGTGGTCACGCAGGTCAACGTCATGACCCACGCCATCAAGGCGCGCAAGGAACGCGGCGCCAAGATCGTCGTCATCGACGTCTACGAAAATGCAACGATGAAGCAGGCCGATCTCGGCCTGGTGCTGAAGCCCGGCACCGACGGCGCGCTGGCCTGCGCGGTGATGCACGTGCTGTTCCGTGACGGCATGGCCGACCGCGCCTATCTGGAAAAATACACCGACGATCCGCACGGTCTGGAAGCGCATCTCAAGACGCGGACGCCGCAATGGGCCGCTGACATCACCGGGCTTTCCGTCGACGAAATCGAGGCCTTCGCCCGTCTCGTCGGCACGACGAAGAAGACCTATTTCCGCCTCGGCTACGGTTTTTCGCGGCAGCGCAACGGTTCGGTCAACATGCATGCCGCAGCCTCGATCGCCGCGGTTACCGGCTGCTGGCAATATGAGGGCGGCGGCGCCTTCCATTCCAATTCGGGCATCTTCAAGCTCAACCAGGAACTGCTCGAAGGCACACGGATGCGCGACCCCGCGATCCGTCATCTCGATCATTCGCGGATCGGCCCGGTGCTGACCGGGGCTGAGGATGCGCTCTATGGCGGTCCGCCGGTGACGGCGCTGCTGATCCAGAACACCAATCCGGTGAATGTCGCGCCCGAGCAGCGGCTGGTGAAGCAGGGTTTTCTGCGCGACGATCTGTTTTCCTGCGTGCACGAGCAGTTCATGACCGACACGGCAAAGCTCGCCGATGTCGTGCTGCCGGCGACGATGTTTCTCGAGCATGACGACGTCTACAAGGGTGGCGGCAACCAGCACATCACGCTCGGGCCGAAGCTGATCGACCCGCCGGAAGGCCCGCGCACCAACCATTTCGTCATCGAGGAGCTTGGCAAAAGGCTCGGTGTCGCCGATCGCCCAGGCTTCGGCATGACCGAGCAGCAGCATATCGATATCATCCTGGGCAAGCGCGGGCTGGGCAGCTTTTCGAGCCTCAAGGACGAAAAATGGCTCGACCTGCAGCCGGATTTCGCGGCCGCGCATTTCCTGGACGGCTTCGGCCATGCCGACAAGAAATTCCATTTTCGCGCCGACTGGACGGGGCAGGCGGCGCCCAACCGGCCGCCGAAAAGCATGGGCCTGTTCGGGCCTGTGGAGCAGTTGCCGGAATTTCCCGATCATGTCGACCTGATCGAGGTCGCCGACGAGGCGCATCCGTTCCGGCTGACGACCTCGCCGGCGCGCAATTTCCTCAATTCGACCTTTGCCGAAACGCCGGTGTCGCAGGCGAAAGAGCGCCGGCCGGAGTTGCTCCTGCATCCCGATGATGCGGCGGCACTCGGCGTCGCCGACGGCGGCCGTGTCGAAGTCGGCAACCAGCGTGGCGAAGTGGTGCTGCACGCAAAACTGTTCGACGGCATCAAGCGTGGCGTGGTCGTCGCCGAAGGCATCTGGCCGAACAGCGCCCATGAGCGCGGCGAGGGCATCAACGTGCTCACCGGCGCCGATGCGCCGGCGCCCTATGGCGGCGCCGCCTTCCACGACAACAAGGTCTGGCTGCGCCCGGCGGGTTGAGCGTCGGAACGATATCTCCATCCGGCCGTTTTCGCGTGGCGGGTGGAGGCATTGTCATGGCGGAAGTGTTGCCGGCGCCGGATCCCATCGGAAGGACACTGTCGTCCGGCGAACTCGTAACCACGATGTCCCACTTTCATCGCGCCGAGATTGCGCGCATGGCTGGGTGGCGCGACCGCCTGGACCGGACGAGCAACTGGGCGATAACCGTTGTCGCGGCGATGCTCTCCGTTTCGCTTTCGACAGCCAGCGCTCACCATGGCGTGCTGCTGTTTGCCATGCTGCTTGTCCTGCTGCTGCTGTGGATAGAGGCCCGCCGATATCGCTTCTTCGACTTCTATCGGGCTCGCGTGCGCCAGTTCGAACGGCACTATTTCGCGCAGATATTCTCGCCGCAGCCGGACTTCGCGTCCGATTGGCTGTTGATCGTCGGCGAGAGCCTGCGCGCCCCGAAATTCTTGATTTCGCAACGCGTGGCTTTGGCGCGCCGCCTGCGTCGCAATTACATCTACATGCTGCTGATTCTGCTGCTGGCCTGGATCCTCAAACTGTCGACCCCCAGTCTTCTGACCGAAGGCGTCCGCATCGGCTTCGTCGGGTCGATGCGTGAGGCCGTCGCCAGTGCTGCGCTGGGTCCAGTTCCTGGTGGCGCCATCGTCGTGCTGGTCGCCCTCCTCTATGCGGGCCTGCTGGTGACAGCCTTTCTGACGGAGAGCGACGACGGCGAACTCTCGTTCGGTGACGTTCACGTCTAGCAACGCAACGCCCTGTCGCGCGTTGTTGGACACGTGCATTTGGGCGATGGGGGTTTCATGGGTTGGCAGGCTCCGACACGTTCCAGCCTGGCGCTGCTGGTTTGCGCTTTCGTCCCCGCAGGCGCGGCCGGGGCAGCGCAGACGCTTGTTGCCGGGACCAAGGCCTCCGGCATGGGTGGTTCGGGCGAAGGCGCTTTCGTCGCCGAGATCGTGCTTCTGCTGCTTGTCGGGCGCGGCCTGGGCGAAGTGTTGCAGCGCTATGGCCAGCCGGCAATCATGGGCCAACTGATCGGCGGCATCCTGCTCGGTCCTTCGCTGTTCGGCTGGCTATGGCCGTCGGCCCAGCACCTGATCTTTCCCACCGATCCCGCGCAAAAGGGCATGATCGACGCCGTCTCGCAGCTCGGCATCCTGATGCTGCTTTTGCTGACCGGCATGGAGACGGACCTGCGGCTGGTACGCCGGGTTGGCGCGGCCTGTTTTTCCATTTCGGCTACCGGCGTCGTGGTGCCCTTCATCTGCGGTTTCGCGCTGGCGCAGTTCCTGCCGGACGCATTGCTGCCCAACCCGACGCAACGCACCGTTGCCGGGCTGTTCCTGGGCACCGCGCTGTCGATCTCGTCAGTCAAGATCGTCGCCATGGTGGTGCGCGAGATGAACTTCATGCGTCGCAACCTCGGACAGGTGATTATTTCCTCGGCGATCATCGAGGACACGATCGGCTGGCTGGTCATCGCCGTAACCTTCGGCATCGCCACCAATGGCAGGCTGCAGCTCGTACCGCTGGTGACCACCATCGCCGCCGTGGCACTGTTCATGGTGTTCTCCTTCACCATTGGCCGCCGTCTTGTCTTCACCTTGATCCGCTGGACCAACGATCAATTCCGCAGCGAGTTTGCGGTGATCACCATGATCCTTATCATCATGGGCGTCATGGCGCTGATCACCAACATGATAGGCGTCCATACGGTGCTGGGGGCGTTCGTCGCCGGCATCCTTGTCGGGGAATCGCCTATCCTCTCCAGCCATATCGAAGGCCAGCTGCGCGGCGTCATCACCGCGCTGTTCATGCCAATCTTCTTCGGCATGGCGGGGCTTTCCGCCGATCTCACAGTGCTCGCCGACCCGACGCTTGCCATGCTGACGGGCGCACTTGTGGTCATCGCCAGCATCGGCAAGTTTGGCGGCGCATTCATCGGCGCCAAGCTCGCCGCCATGTCGTTCAAGGAAGCACTCGCCGTCGGCAGTGCAATGAACGCGCGCGGCTCGACCGAGGTGATCGTCGCCAGCATCGGCTTGTCGATGAACATCCTGTCGCACAACCTCTTCACCATGATCGTCACCATGGCCGTGATCACCACCTTGGCCATGCCGCCGATGCTGCGCTGGGCGCTCGGCCGGCTGCCGGTTGGGCATGACGAGCAGCAGCGTGTCGAGCGCGAGGCGTTGGACGAATACGGCTTCATTTCCAGGCTGGAGCGGCTGCTGGTGTTGGTCGATGACAGCAGGATCGGCAAGTTCACTGCCTATCTCGCCGGGCTGGTCGGTGGAGGCAGCGGCATGCCCACCACCTTGCTTCAGCCGAAAGACGGCCGAGTTGACAGGCCGACCGACAGCAAGGGACAGGAGCGCGCCCTGCAGGAAATCAAGAAGGGTGCAAAAAAAAGCGCTCAGGCGGTGAAACGGATCGAAGATACGCTTGTCGACAAAGTCCATCTGACGGCCCGCACCGAATTGGAGGCCACGGGTGAGACGATCGCCGAAGAGGCCCGCAAGGGATACGGCCTGTTGCTGGTCGGCCTTGACAATGTGCTGACCGCCGATGGCGCCTTCGCGCCGGCCCTCAACGACATTGCCGCAGGATTTGACGGCCCGCTTTGCCTGGTCCTGAACGGCGGCAATGCTGGCGAAAAGATGCCGACGCTGAAGGCCGGAACCAGCATTCTCGTCCCCGTCAACGGTACCCAGGTGGCGCGTCGCGCCGCCGACTTGGCGCTGGCGCTGGCCCGTCCAAACCGGGCACGGATCAAAGTTCTCTACGTTTCGCAAAAGGCAGCCAAGGGCCGCAGGTCGACATCGGTGTCGCATAGCCGCGAAGAGGCCGTGCTGAAAGACATCGCCGATTTGGCGGGCCGCTACGGCCTGCATATCGACACAGCGTTCCATACCCGCGTCACACCCGACAAGGCCATCACCCGGGAGGCGGCCAACGGCGCGGCGATCGTCGTGATGGGCGTCACCCAACGTCCGGGTGGGGACCTGTTCTTCGGCGAAACCGCCGGCGCTGTTTTGGCCGCCTGCAATTGCCCCGTCGTGCTTCTGGCCAGCGCGCGGCCCAAGCATGACGCCGCTGGCGCTGAGCTGGCGGCGTGATTTTCATGGCGCGCACTGACCCGTCGGTAGACATGTCGATTGAGGCTCTGAAGCGCTGATCAGTCAAACGTAAAGAACTAGAACCGAACGGTTCGGTTCTGTTGACGGAGCGTACAGGAAAGGGTGAACGCCGGCTCCCAGAATGTTCGCCAAGAAAATCACCAATGACCGCGTAACCAATTGACAATAAAGAAGAACAGTGTGGCGGAAGGAGCCGCATGTCGAATTTCAAGCGGCCAATTTGGCGCACCCGAACAAAATTTTCGTGATTGGAAACGACAGGCTTGCCGACCCATCTCGGGGTGGTCCGAGCGACGCGAATTCCTCCCAAGGCACGCCACTTGACGGACAGAACAAAGACTACCGGAGTACCCGAAATGACCAAGATCGCTCTTACCGCCGCCGCCATCCTTGTTGCCACCGGCACTGCTTTTGCCGGCAGCGACCACTATGGCTCGGACAACGTCAACCAGCCGGCCGCTCCTGCTGCCAACGTCGACAACACGTTTACCGGCTCGATCCGCAAGCCGGTTACTTCCGAGCATGCTGGTGCCAAGACGACTTCCGAGTCGGTGGCGCCTGAATCCGGCCAAGGCATCTGGGGCCGCTGATTATCACGGCCCCGGAGCACAAAGAGCGGCGGGCTTGGCCCGCCGCTCTTGTTTGGTGCGAAGCGGGTTTGGCCGAAGGTCGGCGATCCCCGGCCTGCCAGGCAATCCCTAGCGAAGATCCTTCGGCCAGATGCAGTGCGTCAGCCGGGCGCCGCCGAAGGTGAGACCGTCCCAATCGCCATCGACGTCAAACCGAGCCAGGGCCGCGGTCGGGAATTTATCCGCCAGTTTTTTCAGCGCCGCTTCATCCGATCCAGCCCCGGCAAGACCGCGCGCGAACTCCTCCAACCCGGGATTGTGGCCGAGCAGCAGCAGCGTTCCGGTTCCCGCCTTTACTTGCCGCACCTTGGCGAGGATGTCCGCCGCCGCTGCCTCGTAGAGCGCCTGGGCAAATTTGACCTGCACCTTCGCCGGCAATTCCGCCGAGAGCAGCCGCCACGTGTCGCGGGTGCGCAGCGCCGGCGATACCAGCGCCAGTTCCGGCAGCCAGCCGCGCCGGGCCAGTTCGCGTCCGACCAGCGGCGCTGCCTTCAGCCCGCGCGCGGACAGCGGCCGGTCGAAGTCGATGAGGTCGGGATCGTCCCAACTCGACTTGGCGTGACGCAGCAGCAGCAGTTGCTTCATGGATTCAATTCAAATCCAAGGGATGTCCGGCTGAAAGTCTTTCCCATATCCGCCGCCATGTCTTGCACCCGTGACGGCATCAAAACTCGCCCAAAGCGCACCAAAGATAAACAGGCCTACGCACCGTTCATCTTTATCCCATCTGACCGAAATGTCTGCTTCAGTAATGGCCCAATCGCCCGATCGAACGTGAATTGCACCAACGACAGGACCTACTCGCCCGTCCTCGATCCGACAGAGATAAAAATATGCCGTGGCAGTTTTCGGATGGTCCGCCTCGTCGTACTCGAAGACGCCGGCCAGATCACGCTTTGTCCGGATCGCGCTGTCGAAAACGTCCATTGGTCTATTTCTGCCGACCCGACGATTTATTGGCTTTTTCGACGGACCCTTACGGGGTGATCCGCGCCAGGTGCTCGAGATCGGTCTCTTCGCGCAGCGGGTCGGGCGCGATCACCACCGACGTGGCGTTGTCGGCATCGTCGGCGAAGCGCGAAAACACCGTGCGGCCGCCTTCCATCCGCGCCTTGCCTTCGGCGACCAGCCCCAGCGCCAGTGGATAGAGTTGGTGCTCAGCCTTGAGCACGCGCGCGGCCAGCGTATCCTCATTGTCGCCGACCATCACCGGCACCGCGGCCTGGGCGATGATCGGCCCATCATCCATGTCGAGCGTGACGAAATGCACTGTGCAGCCATGGATGCGCATGCCTGCGCGGAGCGCCCGCGCATGTGTATCCAGCCCCTTGAAGGCAGGCAGCAGGGCAGGGTGGATGTTGACCATGCGGCCCTGCCACTTCTCGACGAAACGCGCGCCGAGAATGCGCATATAGCCGGCCAGCGCGACGATCTCGGCGCCAAAAGAGACAAGGGCCGCGTCGATCGCCCCGTCATGCGCTTCCTTGCTGGCATGGTCCGAGCGCGAAATCACCCTGGTGGCGATGCCGCGCGCCGCGGCGATGCCGAGGCCGGCGGCATTGGCGCGATCGGAGATGACGCCGACGATTTCGGCCGGATAGGCCGGGTTGCTCGCCGCCGCGATCAGCGCCGTCATGTTGGAGCCGCGCCCCGAAATGAGCACTACGGTGCGTTTTCTGGTCATAGGCCGATCGAGCCCCGATAGATGACGCCGGCATCGCGGCGCGGCACGATCTGGCCGATCGGCGTCACCGTCTCGCCGGCCTCCTGCAGAACGGCGGCGACCTGCGCCGCCTGGCCCGAGGCGACGACCAGGATCATGCCGATGCCGCAATTGAAGGTGCGCATCATCTCTTCCGGCGCGACGCCACCGGTCTTGGCCAGCCACGAAAACACCGGCGGCACCTCGATGGCGCCGAGATCGAGCTCGGCCGAAAAATCCTTGGGCAGAACGCGCGGGATGTTTTCGGGAAAGCCGCCACCGGTGATATGGGCCAGCGCCTTGATGCCATGCGTGTTGCGGATCGCCTTGAGGATCGACTTGACGTAGATGCGCGTCGGCTCGAGCAGCGCCTCGGCCAGCGTCGCCTCGTCATTGAACGGCGCCGGATCGCCCCAGCCAAGGCCGCTTACGGCGACGATGCGGCGGACCAGCGAGAAGCCGTTCGAATGCAGGCCCGACGAGGCAAGGCCGAGCAGCACGTCGCCCTCGACGATGTCGTCGGTCGGCAGCAACTGGCCGCGTTCGGCGGCACCGACTGCAAAGCCGGCAAGGTCGTAGTCCTTGTCGTGATACATGCCGGGCATTTCCGCCGTCTCGCCACCGATCAGCGCGCAACCGGCCTGCCGGCAGCCGGCGGCAATGCCGCCGACGATCGAAGCGCCCTGGTCGGGATCGAGCTTGCCGGTGGCAAAATAGTCGAGGAAGAACAGCGGTTCGGCGCCCTGCACGACGATGTCGTTGACGCACATGGCGACGAGGTCGATACCGATCGTGTCATGCTTGCCGGCATCGATGGCAATCTTCAGCTTGGTGCCGACGCCGTCATTGGCGGCGACCAGCACCGGATCGGTAAAGCCGGCTGCCTTGAGATCGAACAGGCCGCCGAAACCGCCGATCTCGCCATCGGCGCCCGGCCGGCGGGTGGCGCGCACCAGCGGCTTGATCTTCTCGACCATGAGATTGCCGGCGTCGATGTCGACGCCCGCTTCGGCATAGGTGAGCCCGTTCTTGCGCTTGCTCATACTCTTTCCCTGCTTTCTCGGGCTCTTCGCATGAACGGTTTCGGTCCGCAAGGATAACGGCGCTGAAACTGCCAATCTCCCCACTTGAGGGGGAGATGGCCGGCAGGCCAGAGGGGCGCTGTCCCGCCGACCTGCCGATCGGCACCATTGCGCATCCAGGTCAAACCCCAACCTGGTTCCAGATCAATGAGAAAGCCCTGCTGTCGGCTCAGCTTTATGAGGTAATGCTGGTTGATGGGGCGTTGATCGCAAATTGCGCGGTGAAAGCCCGGATATAGGCCGGCCGTGCTTCCCCGCGCGCTACATAGGCAGCCAAGTTTTGATATTCGTCCAAAATGCCGGACATTCTTAGTCGCAGCAGCACTGACACCATCAATAAATCGCCCGCGCTGAACGTATCATCGAGCCAGTCGGCGACGCCTAAGTGGGCCGAGAGTTTGTCCAGCCGAGCCCGAACACGGTCCTTTACCAACGGCAAGCGCTCCTCGCTCCAAGGCTTGTCACGTTCGAATATTCTTGCCGTCGTTAATTCGAGGATCGGCGGCTCGACGGTATTAAGTGCGGCAAACATCCACGTGATCGCACGCGCGCGGGCATTGCGATCCTTCGGCAGCAATCCCGTATGCTGCTCAGCAAGGTGAAAGACGATCGAGCCGGTTTCGAACAGCGAGAGAGAACCTTCCTCATAGGTGGGGATCTGGCCGAAGGGATGGATGGCCAGATGGCCAGGCGCCTTCATTTCTGCAAAGGAAACAAGACGAACCTCATACGGCTGCCCCACTTCTTCGAGCGCCCAGCGAACGCGCGTATCGCGCGCCAGTCCCTTGCCGCCATCGGGCGATCGTTCAAAAGCTGTGATAGTGATTGTCATCGCGTCCGTTTTCCTTGCTCGCGGTCCAGGAAGGTCTGGGCGAATTCTTCGGCTTCCCATCGTGAGACGAATGAGCCTCCCCGAAATCGACATCTGTCTTGACCTATTTCATTTGTCTTGACCTATTTCATTGCTGGCGCCCTCGAGGGGTGATTGGCAGCTTCTGTGTCGCTTCTCACTTGCCGTAACCCTCCTTCTCCATCATGTATCGACAAACAAGAGCGACGGGATATGCGTTTGACCATCCCTAACATGATCACGATCATGCGCTTCGTGCTGGTGCCGGCAGTGGTGCTGGCCATGCTGCAGGAACGCTGGGACTGGGCGTTTGCCGGCTTCCTCATTGCCGGCATTTCCGACGGCGTCGACGGCTTCATCGCCCGCCATTTCAATCAGTTTTCCAGGCTCGGCGCCTATCTCGATCCGATGGCGGACAAGCTGCTGCTGGTCTCGGTTTTCGTGGTCCTGGGCTTCAGCGGCGAACTGCCGCTGTGGCTGGTCGTTACCATGGTATCGCGCGACGCACTGATCGTCTGCGCCGTGCTTTTATCCACCGTCATGGCGCATCCGGTTGAGATGAAGCCGCTCCTGGTGTCGAAGGCCAACACCGCGATTCAGATCGTACTGGCGGCAGTGGTGCTGGGCGAACTGGCCTTCGACATCCGTCTCGATCCGCTGAGGCCGGCCCTCATATTGCTGTCCGGGGTCTTGACCGTGGCTTCGGCCGCGGCCTATCTCGTGGCTTGGCTGAGGCATATGAGCGGCTATGGCGAAGGCTCCACACCCGGCACCTGAACATCGGGCACCTGACGAACGGTCCATCGACGCCGAGGCCGAAGCCGCGGCAGCGGAGGCTGCGGCATCGGCGTCGTTTCGCCGGCAGATCCGCTTCTGGCTGGTCAGCGCCATCATCCTCGCCGTCTTCCTTTACGTCTTCAGCGGCATCCTTCTGCCCTTCGTTGCCGGCATGGTGCTCGCCTATTTCCTCGACCCTGTCGCCGACCGGCTGGAGCGTCTCGGCCTGTCCAGGCTGATGGCGACGGTGGTCATCCTCGTCGCCTTTATCGTCGTCCTGGTGCTGGCCGTCGTCATCCTGGTTCCGGTGCTCGCCTCGCAGATGGCTGATTTCGCTAGCAAGCTGCCGGACTATCTGACCCGGCTGCAGAGCCTGATCACCAGCTTCGACCCGAAATGGCTGGAAGAGAAATTCGGCGTCGACGCCAATGGCCTGCGTGAAGGCTTGAACTCGCTGCTGACCTCCGGCTTCGGCCTCCTGACCACCGTCTTCACCTCGATCTGGAGCTCCGGCGTGGCGCTGGTCTCGGTCGTCAGCCTGTTCGTGGTGACGCCGGTCGTCGCCTTCTACATGCTGCTCGACTGGGACCGCATGGTGGCAATCGTCGACAGCTGGGTGCCACGCGACTATGTCAAGACCGTCAGGGCGATCGCCAGGGATATCAACACGGCAACCGCCGGCTTCGTGCGCGGACAGGGCACGCTGTGCCTGGTGCTGGGCGCCATGTATGCCACCGGCCTGACGTTGACGGGCCTGAATTTCGGCATCCTCATCGGCCTGTTTGCCGGGCTGATCTCGTTCATCCCCTATGTCGGCTCGCTGACCGGCCTGGTGCTGGCCGTCGGCGTCGCCTTCGTCCAGTTCTGGCCGGACTGGACCATGATCGCGGCGGTGGCCGGCGTGTTCTTCGTCGGCCAGTTCATCGAGGGCAATATCCTGCAGCCGCGGCTGGTCGGCAAAAGCGTCGGCCTGCATCCGGTGTGGCTGATGTTCGCGCTGTTTGCCTTCGGCGCGCTGTTCGGCTTCGTCGGCCTGCTGATCGCCGTTCCGGCTTCCGCCGCCGTTGCCGTTCTGATGCGCTTCGCCATCGCGCGCTATCTCGAATCGCCGCTCTACAAGGGCCATGCCGACGAGCCGGTGCCGCCGCTGCAGGTGCGCCGCCGCGGGGGCGCGCGCGGTTGAGCCAGATGCCGGACAAGATCGATCCGCCGCGCCAATTGCCGCTCGATCTAGGCCACGGCACCGGCTATTCGCGCGACGAGCTCGTCGTTTCCAGCACCAACAGCCAGGCGGCGGCGCTTGTCGACCGCTGGCCGGACTGGCCGTCGCCGGTTGTCGTGCTGGCCGGGCCGGCCGGCTCCGGAAAAACCCATCTGGCCTCGATCTGGCAGACCCGCGCCGACGCGGTCAAAGTGGAGGCCGGCCGCATCGGCGAGCGCATCGAAAATCTTGGCGCGCATCCGGCCCTGATCGACGATGTCGATGCCGGCCCGGTCGACGAGCACGGTCTGTTCCACCTGATCAATGCGGTGCGCGGCGCCGGCTCGACCTTACTGTTGACGGCGCGCCGCTTTCCCTCCGCCTGGGGCGTCGGGCTGCCCGACCTGGCATCGCGGCTGAAGGCGGCGGCTACCGTCGAGATCCACGAGCCCGACGACCTCTTGCTGGCCGGCGTCATCACAAAGCTGTTCGCCGATCGGCAGGTCGAGGTCGAGCCGCATGTCGTGCAATATCTGGTGCGCCGCATCGAACGCTCGCTGGCCACCGCAATGCGGGTGGTCGAGCGGCTCGACCGCACCGCGCTCGAGCGCAAGACGCCGATCACGCGAGCGCTCGCCGCCGAGACCGTCAGCGCCATGGACGAAGGGCAGGGCGAGTTCGAGATTTAGAGGATTCCAGTTCAGCCGCCGTCCCATTTTGGGAAAAAAGGCTGGCATCTGTCTTGCACATGACAGCTTGCCGGCTAATCCCGGTCCTGATTGCGTATCAAATCAGGTAGTAGGCTCGCCGGGATGGAGTGGTTGGGGTTCTCGCCCGGCGAGCTTGCCGTCAGATGCATCTAGTAGCGCCATTGCGGCGGCCAGGTCTCAACTTTCACCTCCGGCAATCGCGGCTCGTTCCACGCCAAAGCGTCGGCGATAATCGCCGGGCACCAGGCCGGTTATCCTGGCGAATACCTTGCGGAAGGAGCCGGGATCGTCATAGCCGACCTCCCAGGCGATCTGGTCGATCGATCGCATCGTGGTTTCCAGCATCTCGCGCGCCTTGCCGACCCGCAGGTGCTGACAATATTCGGTCGGCCTGAGGCCAGTGGCGTTGCGGAAGCGTCGCAGAAAGGTCCGCTCCTCCAGCCCCGCATGCTCGGCCATGGCGCCAAGCGTCACGTCGCGCGCGCCGTTCGCCTGCAGCCAATGCTGCACCTTGAGGATCGCTTCGTCGTCATGGGTCAATCGCGGCGCAAACGGGCTGTAAAAACGTTGCTCGCGGCCCGGTGGATCGACCAGCATGAAACGCGCCGTGTCCATCATTACGGGTGACCCGAGCACCCTGTCCACCAGCTTCAGGCCGAGATCGGTCCAGGCCATGTAGCCGCCGGCGGTAATGATATCGCCATCGTCGATGACCAGCCTGTCGGCGTCGAGCAGGATATCGGGAAAGCGTAGCGCCAGCGCGTCGCGATAAGCCCAGTGCGTCGTCGCGGCGCGACCGGACAACAGGCCGGTCTCGGCAAGCACGAAGGCGCCGGCGCAGACCGAACCGAGCGTCGCGCCTGCCGTGTGGCGATCCCTGAGCCAGCCGGCATAGGGCGCGGCTGCTTCCCGAGCGATCGGATCCCCCAACGTCGGCGGGAGGATAACCATGGCTGGTTCATTGTCGGCGCCGGGCTCGCTGTCGAAGCTGCGGACTACGGTGTGGCCCGCGTCCTCCAATTGCCAATGACTGACGCGAAGCCTCGCCGCGTCCGGCGACCGCTCGACAGCCAGCCGGTTTGCCAGCATGAAAAGATCGGTCAGGCCGAGCACGGCTGCTTCCTGCACGCCGGGATACAAGACGAGGCCGATTTCGATCAGATCACGCGCAGCCGTCATTTGTCAGTTTTGCCACGTTGAATGTCCGTTTTGCCAATGCTCACCCTGACCGCACTGTTATAATTTTTCCAGCTGAGGGGGCTAAAAGCTTCCCTGTTACCCCCAACTTTTCCATCAAGGAGTAGGACGATGAGCACATTCACCACCCATGACGGCACCGAGATTTTCTACAAGGATTGGGGCAAGGGCCAGCCGATCGTGTTCCATCACGGCTGGCCGCTGAGCTCAGACGACTGGGACAACCAGATGCTGTTCTTCCTCGAAAAGGGCTACCGCGTCATCGCACATGACCGCCGCGGCCACGGCCGCTCGTCGCAGACCGCGACCGGCAATGAGATGGACACCTACGCCGCCGATGTGGCGGCGCTGGCGGCGCATCTCGATCTCAGGGATGCGATCCACATCGGCCACTCGACCGGTGGCGGCGAGGTGGCGCGTTACGTCGCGCTTTATGGCGGCGGCGGCCGTGTTGCCAAGGCGGTGCTGATCGGCGCCGTGCCGCCGATTATGGTCAAGACCGACAGCAACCCCGGCGGCTTGCCGATCGAAGTCTTCGACGGCTTTCGCGCCGCCCTGGCCGCTAACCGCGCCCAGTTCTACAGGGATGTGCCGGCCGGCCCGTTTTATGGCTTCAACCGCGAGGGCGCCAAGGTCTCGCAAGGCGCCGTCGACAATTGGTGGCGCCAGGGCATGATGGGTGGGGCCAAGGCCCATTACGACTGCATCAAGGCCTTTTCCGAGACCGACTTCACCGACGATCTAAGGAAGCTCGACGTGCCCGTGCTGATTATGCACGGCGACGACGACCAGATCGTGCCGATCGCCGATTCCGCGCTGCTTGCGATCAAGCTGGTGAAGCATGGCACGCTCAAGGTCTACAAGGGCCTGCCGCACGGCATGTGCACCACCCATCCGGAGATCATCAATCCGGATCTGCTGGCCTTCATCCAGGGCTGACGGCTTGGGTATCGGACGGGCAGCGCAGGCTCGCGCTGTCCGTCCGTCGCTTACGCTCACCGGCGGCGGCAGACACGCTCGAGCGTGATCCGCTTGCGCTGCCGAAGAGAGTCGCTTTGAGGAATGGTCGGAGTGGAGAGATTCGAACTCCCGACCCTCTGGTCCCAAACCAGATGCGCTACCAGGCTGCGCTACACTCCGAACGGTCTGTTGCCTAGTGATTTCAGCCCACCAAAGCAAGCGTAAAAAGCCATCGGCCTTGCTGCCGGCGGCATTGCGCAGTAATGACGGGCTAGTGCATGGCCAGAGAACAGTAATCTGGTGTCGCGGTCGTGCGCTTGCAACCAGCAATGAGGTGGTCATGTCAGCCCGCATTTTCAGCCCAGCCAAAACCGCGATGCAGTCCGGCAAGGCCAAGACCGGCCATTGGGTGCTGGAATTCGATCCGGAGCAGCGCAAGAAGATCGATCCGCTGATGGGCTACACCACGTCCGGCGACATGCGAAGCCAGATCAGGCTGACCTTCGACACAAGAGAAGAGGCGGTCGCCTATGCCGAGAAGGAAGGCCTGGCTTTCCGCGTCGAGGAGCCGAAGGAAATCAAGCGCCGCCAGATTTCCTATGCGGAGAATTTCCGCTATGACCGCAGGACGCCCTGGACGCATTGATCCCATACCGGCCCTGCCGGCACAATCCGCCGGTCATGCGGCCGGCCAGCGGTCCCGTAGCTCAGCTGGATAGAGCACCGGCCTTCTAAGCCGATGGTCACAGGTTCGAATCCTGTCGGGATCGCCAATATCTTCAGGGGTACGACCCGGAGACATGGGTAACAGAATGTACCTAAGACATGGGTGACAACCTCGTGCCGAACGGGTTGTCGATGGTCTGCA